>JACQPG010000144.1 GCA_016207665.1 Elusimicrobiota bacterium
GCATCATTTTCTGCGCCATCGCCTATGGGATATTCGCCTACGTGGCCGGCAACGTGAAGTTCGCCTCCTATCTGCGCATCATCCACGTGGAGGGCGCCGGCGAGATGACCGTGTTCCTGGCCGCCATCGTCGGCGCCTGCCTGGGCTTCCTTTGGGTCTACGCCTATCCCGCGGAGATTTTCATGGGGGACACCGGCTCCTTGTTCCTGGGCGGTGCCATCGCGACCATCGCTCTTTGCGTCAAGCAGGAGGCTCTCTTGCCCATCGTGGGGGGGATATTCGTGCTGGAGACCCTTTCGGTGATACTCCAAATGGGCTCGTTTAAGCTCCGCAAGGGACGAAGGATATTCCGCATGGCGCCGCTGCACCACCATTTCGAGCTCTCCGGCATCGCGGAGCCCAAGGTCACCGTCCGATTCTGGATCGTCGGCATCGTGCTCATGCTGACGGCCCTTTCCTCGCTCAAGATCCGATAGGCGGCCGCCATGAGCTTCGATCCCGCCAGCTTCAAGGGCCGAAAGGCGGCCGTGATCGGGCTCGGCCGCTCGGGCATCGCCTGCGCTCGCTTGCTATGCCGCAAGGGATTCAAGGTCTTCGGCACTGATTCGCGTCCGCGCAAGGAGCTGGCGGGTTCGCTGTCTCGCATGGGACGGGGCTTCTCCTGGGAGGGCGGCCGGCACACCGACCGGGCCTTGTCCTGCGCCTTCGCGGTCAAGAGCCCGGGGCTCAGCCCGAGCCTGCCCTTGCTCCAACGCATGGCCCAGAGGGGCATCCCGGTATTCAGCGAACTCGAGGTGGCCTTGGCCTTTTGCAAGGCGGGGGAAGTGATCGCGATCACCGGAACCAACGGAAAGACCACCACCACGGCCTTGGTTGCGCAGATTTTCAAGGCCGGCTCTCGGCCCGGCCGCAAGGTGCGTGTCTGCGGCAACATCGGATTGCCTGCCTCGGCCGTGGCCTTAGAGACAGGCTCTAAGGACACTGTCGTCCTGGAAGTCTCGAGTTATCAGCTGGAGGATTCGCGATATTTCCGTCCGAACGCGGCGGCCCTTCTCAACATCACGGCCGATCACTTGGATCACCATGGCGGCATGGACCGATATCTCGACGCCAAGGCCCGCGTCTTCGAGGATCAACGACCCGAGGACCTCTGCGTTTTCAACGCGGGCGACCCTTTGACGCTGAAGATCTCCAGGGATTGCGGCTCGCGCAGGCTCTTTTTCGGACCCAAGGGCGGACCCGCGCACGCCTGGGTCGAAAAGGGCATGATCCGGGTCTCGGGCGTCACCCGCAGGCCTTTATCCTTGCGCCCCCCAAAGCTTCCCGGGGCCCATAACCTCGAGAACTCGATGGCCGCGGCCTTGCTGGCTTTGGGGCGCGGGGTCAAGCCGGCCGCCGTGCAAAAGGCCTTCAGGTCTTTCAAGGGCGTCGAGCACAGGCTGGAGGAGGTCGGGGTGATACGTGGCCTGAGATGCGTCAATGACTCCAAGGCGACCAATGTCGACTCGACCCTGGTCGCTTTGAAGGCGCTCGAGGACGAAAAGGGGCGCATCTTATTGATCTTGGGCGGGCTGCACAAGGGAAGCCCTTACTCCCCGCTGCGGCCTTTGGTGGCGGAGAGGGTCAAGGGGATATTCACTATCGGAAGCGCGGCTCGCAAGATCGAGGAGGACCTCTCGGGATCGACCTCGATATTCCCCTGCGGCGAGCTCAAGATCGCGATCGAGACCGCCTTCCAGATCGGCTCTCCGGGCGACCTGCTGCTGCTTTCGCCCGCCTGCGCCTCCTTCGACCAATTCAAGGATTTCGAGGATCGCGGCCGGCGATTCAAGGAGCTGGTCTCGGCCCAAGTCCGTTCTAGATTGAAACCATGAGACGCAGGCAGAGATTCGACTACACCTTGCTCGCGGCCGTGCTGGCCTTGGTGAGCCTGGGGCTGGTCATGATCTATTCGGCCAGCGCGATCTGGGCCGAACAGCATATGGGCAATCCGTTCTATTTCTTCAAGCGCCAGCTGGCTTGGGCGGCCATCGGACTGGCGGCGATGGTGGCGGCCAGCCGGCTCAATTACAACCGATACCGCGAATGGGTCGGGCCCGTTTTCGCGCTGACGGTGCTCGGCTTGGTCGGGGCTCTCTTCAGCCTTCCGACCGCCAACGTGCATCGCTGGGTGCGTGTCGGCCCGCTAGCCCTGCAGCCGGCTGAATTCGCCAAGCTCACGGCCGTTCTATTCCTGGCGTATTACCTCGACCGCAAGCGCAGCAAGACCGGCTCGCCGTTTTGGGGATTGATCCTTCCCTTATCGGTCGTGGGCGTCATCCTCCTTCTCATCGCCAAGGAGCCGGATATGGGAACCCCCGTGCTCATCTTCGCCGTCTCCATGCTGGTCCTGTTCATCGGAGGGGGGCGCGCGCAATATCTGCTGGGCGCCCTGGCCTGCGCCGCTCCCTTAGTCGCCTATGAGCTGTTGAAATATCCCTATCGGAGGGCCCGACTGCTGAGCTTCCTTCGCCCCTTCGACGATCCCCACGGCGCCGGCTATCAATTGGCCCAATCCATCATCGCCGTCGGCTCCGGCGGTTGGTTCGGGAAGGGTTTCGGGGGCTCGAAGCTCAAACTCATGTACCTTCCGACCCCGCATACGGACTTCATCTTTCCGGTCATCTGCGAGGAGCTCGGTCTCGTCGGCGCCCTCGCCATACTGGGTTTGTTCACGCTTTTCTTGATGCGCGGCGTTCGCATCGCGCGTTCGGCCCCGAACCTTTTCGGGACGCTCTTGGCGGCCGGCATCACATTCATGCTGACCCTCCAGGCATTCTTGAACGTCGCGATGTCCATCGGTCTTCTGCCCACCAAGGGAATCCCGCTCCCATTCCTCTCCTTCGGAGGCTCCTCGCTTCTGGCCAGCCTCATCGGCGTCGGAATACTTCTCAACATCTCCAGACAATCGAACCCCGAGATCATCACCGCCCGTTGATATGCCCAGCCAACGCATCGTGATCGCGGCGGGCGGCACGGGAGGGCATTTCTATCCGGGCTTGGCCTTAGCCAGGGCCCTGCGCGAGCGGGGCTGGCAAGTGCTGTTCGTGTTGAGGCGGGACGAGTCCGCCGCGCGGACGCTGGAGGCCGAGAACATACCGAGCGTGGAGATCGAGCTCTCGGGATTGCCCCGGAAACCGAGCAAGCTCTGGCTGAGCCTGCCTTTTCGGCTCCTCTCGGCGATGCTCTTGTTGCGCCGGGTGCTCAGGGATTTCAGGCCCTCGGTCGTATTGGGGATGGGCGGCTATTTGACCGTGCCCTTGGTTCTGGCGGCGGCCGTCGCGGGCGTCCCCAGGGCGGTGCACGAGTCGAACGCGGTGCTGGGCTTGGCTAACCGCCTTGCCTCGCTGCTGGGCGCACGGCTGCTCTGGGGCCTCGTCGCCAGAGGCGGAGCCGGGCATCTTACCGGCACGCCTATCCGGAGCTCTCTTTGGAAATCCGCGGCCACTGATCGCGCCCGGACCGCCCTCAGCCTGGAGCCGGAGCTGCCGACTCTGCTGGTCTTCGGCGGAAGCCAGGGAGCGCGCGCCCTCAATCTCAAGGTCCCAGCCGCTTTGAGGCAAGCCGCCAAGGGCCGTTCATTCCAAGTGCTGCACCTGACCGGAAGAAGCGATCCTGAGCCGACACGACGGGCCTATAGCGGCGCCTCCTTCCCCGCCCAGGTTCGTTCCTACTTGGAGGAGATGTATCTGGCCTACGGCGCCGCTGATCTGGTGCTATGCCGCGCCGGAGCCAGCACCCTGGCCGAGCTGGCCGCCCAAATGAAGCCCGCCGTCCTGGTTCCTTATCCTTACGCCACCGGAAACCATCAGCAGGCCAATGCCCGCGTTCTCGAGAGCGTCGGCGCCGCGACCGTGCTCCCGGAGGGAGAGCTGCCCGGCCGCCTTCCAGTTTTGATACGCGATTTGCTGGCTGGGGCGCAAGCCGGGGCGCGGAGAACGGCCATGGCGCGATCCTATGCCCGACTCGGGCTTCCCTCGGCCGAGCTGACCGTCTCGACCATGATACAGGCCTTGGAGGTCCTTGCCAACCCATGAGTTCCAGAATCCTGGTGGTCAACGACGACGGCGTCTACGGTCCAGGATTGCGGCCGTTGATCTCGGCCATGCGCAAGGTGGGATCGGTGCTGGCCGTGGTGCCCGATCAAGAGCGCTCGGCGGACAGCCATTCCCTGACCTTGCATAAGCCGATCCGCGTCCAGAAAACAGGCAAGGATCTCTATATACTCAACGGCAGGCCGGCCGATTGCGTGAGGCTGGGCCTGCTCGAGCTCATGGGGATGAAAGCCGACCTGGTGGTCTCCGGCATCAATCGAGGCTACAACCTCGGCGAGGACGTGATCTATTCCGGCACGGTCGCGGCCGCGCGCGAAGCCGCTCTTCTGGGCTTGCCGGCCATCGCCTTCTCACAGGACCCCGACTCGGGCGTCTACGGCCCGGCCGCGTCATTCGCCAGTCGCCTGGCCCGCGTCGTGCTCAAGAAAGGTCTGCCTCCGGGAATCTGCCTCAACGTGAACTCCCCTTTGCCCTCCCGAGGCAAGCTGGCCCCGGTCGAGCTGGCGCGGCTGGGGAGAAGGATCTACAGCAAGGAGATCACCCGGCGTTCCGACCCGAGAGGCGGGCATTATTACTGGCTGGCTGGGCGGGCGGTCAGCGGAGTGCGCCAGAAAGGGACCGATATAGCGGCGGTCGCGTCGGGGCGGATAGCGATCACTCCCCTGCACATAGATTCCACCGACTTCGAGATGCTCGAGGCTCTCAAGTCCTGGGAAATCGCTCCCAGTTGAAGGCGGCGTCGTCGAAAAGATAACATAAGCAAATGCTCCGGATTTTACGCAAGATTCCCTTTCTCAGCCAGCTCAGCCCCAAGGACTTGAATGAGATCTATAAGATCTCGAAGATCAGGGAATACGGCCCCGGAGAGATGATATTCTCCAAGGCCGAGTCGGCCCAACAGATGTTCATCGTCCTGGGGGGACGGGTGAAGATCTTCGCCCGTTCCGGCGGCCGGAAGCGGAAGACCTTCGCCTATCTCGAGGTAGGAGACTTTTTCGGGGAAATGGCCCTGGTCGAGGGCAAGAGCCGCTCCGCCTCCGCCGAGGCCGTGGATTATTCCAAGCTGCTCGTCATACAGAAGAACGATTTTAAACGATTGCTGATCTCGGATCCCCACCTGTCTTATTACCTGCTGAAATCAGTCTCCGAGAGGTTACGCAAGGCCAACGAGGAGATCGAGGACCTGCTCTTTCGGAATATCCTGGGCCGGGTGGCCAAGGCCCTGGCGCAATTGGCCAGCCGCGGCAAGAGATTGGGCGATGGAGTGTTGCTCGTGCAGAATTTCACCCAGCAAGAGCTCGCGGACCTCGTCGGCACCACGCGCGAGCCCCTGACGAGAGCCCTTTCCACGCTGCGCAGGGCCCAATTGGTCGAGGCCCGCAAGGGACGCTATTGGATCCGCGACATGGGCAAGCTGCAGGCGCTCTGCCGCACTCAATCATGAAAACCGCCTATCGCAGCCACTCCTGCGCCGAGCTCAACGAATCCCTGAGCGGCTCCCAGGTGACGCTCGCCGGCTGGATCCATTCGCGGCGGGATCACGGCGGGGTCTATTTTTTCGATCTGCGCGACAGATCGGGCATGGTGCAGGTGGTGGTCAATCCCGAGCAATCGGAGGCCTTCCTGGCGGCCGGCAAGCTGGGCTCCGAGTTTTCGGTCGTAGTACAGGGCACCGTCGGCCTGAGGCCGCCAGGCACCGAGAATCCCAAGATCCCGACCGGCCGCATCGAGGTGCGCGCGGCGACGCTCAAGGTGCTCAATCCCTCGAAGGCCTTGCCCTTCGAGATCGACGAGCATGCCACCGCCTCAGAGGAGACCCGCCTGAAATTCCGTTTTCTCGACCTGCGGCGCCGCCGCATGCTGGAGAACCTCACGCTCCGGCACAAGGTCGCCGTAGTGGCGCGGCGCGAGCTCGATCGCATGGGTTTTCTCGAGGTCGAGACCCCTATACTCACCAAGGCCACGCCGGAAGGAGCTCGCGACTTTCTCGTCCCGGCCCGGCTCAATCCCGGCACGTTCTACGCCCTTCCTCAATCGCCGCAGATCTTCAAGCAGATACTCATGGCCTCCGGGATCGAACGTTATTTCCAGCTGGCCCGCAACTTCCGCGACGAGGACCTCCGGTCCGACAGGCAGCCGGAGCATACCCAGATCGACTTGGAGATGTCCTTCGTCTCCGAGGCCGATGTCCATTCCACTGTGGAGAAGGTCATTTCAGCCATCTTCCGCGAGACCCTGGGCCATGAGCTGCCCACGCCATTCCCGCGCATGGAATACGAGCAAGCCATGGCGCGCTACGGCTCGGATAAGCCGGACATCCGGTTCGGCTTCGAGATATCGGATCTGACCTCGCTTTTCCGCGACAGCGCCTTCAAGGTGTTCGGCGAGGCGGCCCGAGGCGGGGGAGTCGTCCGGGCGCTCAAGGCCGCGGGGGATTTCTCCCGCTCCGAGATCGACCGATTGACGGAACTGGCCAAGAGCCTCGGAGCCAGGGGCCTGGCCTGGATCAAGTGGGAGGGAAGCGGCCCGAATTCTCCCATTGCGAAATTCCTTTCGCCCGTCGAGATCGATGGACTGCGCCGGACGCTCGAGATCAGGACCGGGGATTACACCTTCTTCGCCGCGGACAAGCCCGGCGCCGTCGCCTCGGTCTTAGGGGCCATCCGCAAGGAGCTCATCGCCAAGATCGCTCCCAAGCCCAGCCGTCCTTGGAGCTTCCACTGGGTGGTGCATTTCCCGCTGCTGGAATGGGAGGCCGAGGAGAAGCGCTGGACCTTCACGCATAACCCCTTCACCGCGCCGCTGGAGGAAGAGCTGGGCAAGCTCGAGACCGACCCCGGGCATATCCGCTCCCATCAATATGATCTCGTGTTCAACGGCGTTGAATTGGCTTCCGGCTCGATCCGCAACCATCGCCCGGAAGTGCAGCGCAAGATCCTTTCTCTCATGGGCTTCTCCCCGGAGGAACAGGAGCGCCAATTCGGTCTGTTGTTACGAGCCCTGGAATACGGGACTCCTCCCCATGGCGGCATCGGGATCGGCTTCGACCGATTCATAGCCATATTGCGGGGGGAGGATTCGATACGCGAGGTGATCGCGTTCCCCAAGACCCAGAAGGGGACCGATCCCTTGAGCGAAGCGCCGTCGGCGGTCAATCCTCGTCAACTCAAGGAGCTGCACATCAAGCTGGACCTGCCCGCCCCAGCCTCGCCCAGGGCTGGCGTCAAGCCTTGAGGATACCCGGAGCCAGATCGTAACCGCGCATCCGCTCCTGGAAGTGCTTGAGCGTCTCCTTGGTGATCGCATCCATCACCATCAAGTCGCCTAACGAGCCGGGCGACTGGCGGCCGCAGCTCGGACAGGACCAAAATTCGCCTTTGAGCGACAGGGCGGCGAAGCAGGAACGGCAATGAGGCGCGCCCGGCACTATCGAGACGATGCGCTTCGAATGGGGAAGATAGGTCACCGTCGGATACCAGATCAGGTCAAATCGCTCGATGCGGAATTCACGGGTCTGGGCGGCGGCGCGGATGGCGATGAGCTCCTTTTCCATCTCTTGAGAGCGCTGGACCAAGTCCGCGACCGCTCTCCGTTCCCTTCTCAACGTGGACCATGTCTTAAAGAAGAGAAAGGCGAAAAGCGCGGCGATGCCCAAGGCGCCGGGCAGCCACAGTTCCGGGGGGATCGCCCCCAATATCGCTAAGGCTTTAGGTTCAAGGGATTCCATCATGCCTCCCAGCGGCCAAGCGCATGCTCCGCTTGGTCGGTGATATCGTCCAGGGCAGCCTTAAGCTGCTCGGCTTTTTTCTCCATGTCGTCCTTGGGATCGACCCAGATGGGCTCTCCATAGGCGATGCAGGCCTTCCCGAAAGGGAGCGGCACCTGGTATTGGTCCCAAGATCTCTTAAGGACCAGCTTCCTCGAGATCGCGTTGGTCGTAGGCAATATCGGAACGCCCAATTTCTGGGCGAGGAAAAGCGCCCCGGATTTGACCTCCCGCGCCGGGCCCCGCGGGCCGTCCGGAGTGATGCCCAAATCCTGTCCCGCCTCCAGCACCGCCATCATCTCCCGCAGGCCGGCCACGGCTCCTCGACTCGACGAGCCCCGGCAAGAACCTATGCGGGAAAGGTCCATCACTTTCGCGACTATATCGCCGTCGCGGCTGCGGCTGACTAGGACGGAAAGGGGGTCTCCGCGATGGGAATAGGTGAAAAAAGCCTGGCGATTATGCCAGAACGCATAGATGAAACGCTGATCCTTCTTTCTCAGCGCAGCCCGGCGCTCGTCGTGCAAGACCCGTATCTTGCTGGTCCAGCCCACGAGACTCATGAAGGCATAGGCCAGATAGGGCGCCAAGGCGCGCATCACATCCTGATTGTAAGAATTTGAAGGTCTGGCGACAATCGCGCTCTAGGCCCAAAGGCCTTTGAGGCCTGCCCTTTCGACCCTTCCCAGGCCCTATCATTAGCCTCATGATGATGGAATACAGACGTCATGGCCTTAATTATTTACAAATCCCCATTCTGGCTGACGCTCTCGCTGCTGGCCCTCCCATGCCTCGCCCAAACTCATGGAAGGAGGGCTCCGGCAACGGCCAAGACTCCGGCAAAGACTCGGCCGGCCCCGGGTTGGCAAGACGCCATGCTGGGCGTCATCGAAAGCCCCCATTTCGAGTCCATGCCTTTAAGGGGCCTCGAGGCCGCGTTTGGCGATGAGATCGCCCGGCCCAGGCTGGGGGAGCCGATAGAGCGGCGCCTGGCCGCCGCCGGCATAACTGCTGAATTATTGGCCGATCCCGACCGCTTAACTCCGGAGCAGAGGCAGGCTTTCATCGAGATCGCCAGGCAGGCGGAGCTGATCTATCTCAACGAGCTGGAAGCGCTCATCGACAATACCGCTAGTTCTCCTCCCGAAAACCTGGGACCAGCCCTTAAGTCTCTATTGAGATTGCAGGACTGGGACCGAAGAATCGCTTTGGAATTATCGGATGATCAATCCTCTCGAATCGATGCCGCCATAGCCGTCGCTTATCAACGAGCGCGGCGATACTCGGGCACGCGAGATATGGAGATCCCGCCCGCCGCCAAGGTATCCGCGCTCCTGCTGGGAGCCTCGAAAGCGCCGCTGCCGCCGGAGCTAGCGGTCCCG
Source organism: Elusimicrobiota bacterium (assembly GCA_016207665.1). Lineage (GTDB taxonomy): Bacteria > Elusimicrobiota > Elusimicrobia > UBA1565 > UBA9628 > JACQPG01. Next base: position 9,243 of record JACQPG010000144.1, read on the forward strand.
GACCCGGGCGCCGAGGCTCCCGTGCTGGCCGCGATTTCCGACTCTCGCACTCGCGGGGAGATCGCATCCCTTTTGACGCTCAGATCGAATCTCGCTCGATGGCCGACCTGGCAGGAGGTTGAAAACGCTCTCGTATCTCTCGCGCTCAGGGCCACCGCATCACCGCCAAAATCCGAGCGTCTGCTCGGTGTCGGCAGGAAGTTCATCCATTTGCGCATGGAACGATATGGACTCGCCAAACCGAAATACCGCGACAGGCAACCTCATCTTGCCGCTATGATCCCCTCCTAAAAGAGGCTGAGCGTCAATACCTGGCCCTCGTTTGGCGGGCGGCCGAGGGCCGAAAGGAAGCCGTGGGCAAGATTCTCGGCCTCGGACCCACGGGATTGAGGCTTTGGCTTCAACGGCACGGCTCCGGGGACGACAGAGGAGCCACTGTTTCTGGCATAGAACGCCCCTCTAAAAGCGAAATAGCGGACCTTGAACGTCTCTTGGAATCGAATGCCGGCGACGCCCAACTCCCGACCGCTTCAGAGATCGAGCGACGGCATATAATCTCCGTGCTCTCCACACTGGGCTACGGTCCTGCCGCGCATGCGGCTTTAGGGACCGCTCCGGGGCGCCTGGCGTCTCGCATGGCTCGGCTTCAAATCGATCCCAGTTCATTCATCGCCGGGGACATCCCGGGCGGCAACGGGAAGATGATCCCTACCCTAAAAAGGCTCATGCGCGGCTATGTGGCATTCGTCCGCTCCCGCCTCGGAAACGAGCGCGCTTTGGCTGTTCTTGGATTCTCCAAGGGTTACCAGACCGCGTGGAGACTGAAGCATCCGCCCGAGCCCGCGGCGGAAATCTTCCCTCCGGCATTCGACTCCAAGACCGCGCTCGCCTCGCCATGGCTTGCGCGGATCGAGAACTTCCTCGCTTGGGCGCGCTCTCCAGAAAGCAGGTCTCGCCTGGGCCCCGACAACCCCTGGGTCAGAGCCGCGGAAATGCTGGCCGACGAAAATGACCCGGTCGAGAGAGCCGCCTTGCTCAAACCGGCGCTATCGCGACTCGAGAAAGCCGCCAGGACATGGCCCCGGCTTGATGAGGTCCTGGAGAATCCTTCCCAACACAAAATCGAGGAGCTCCTGGAGGCCTTGGATTGGATACAACGCGCGGCTTCAGAGGAGGTTTGGCGAGTCCTGCGAAAATCAGCCTGGAAATCCGCTCATGCAGCGGCCAAAGGCCTCTCTCCTTTCCCGATATTGAAGGCCTCTATGGCCTTTTTCGAGAAACTTAACGCTCTCGGCCTCTACGATCGAGGAGCGGAAGTCCGCAAGCTCCACGGCCAGCGAGAAGAGCGCTTGCGCCGACGCTTGCTGGAGCTGGGAGCCGCTTCCCGCCCGCTGGAACGCCAGTCGCCGGGCCCGATCTTGGATGCGGTCATGGAATCGCTCGACAACGCCCTATTGGCCGCAATCCTTTTCTCGACGCTCGAGGGCTTCGAGAAGACGGAGCTCGAGCGAGCCGTGGCGCAGTCCGAGACCCTGGAATCAGCGGCGCGCCAGCTCGGCCTCGATCGCGGCTCTCTTAGCCGCAAAATGCGCCAACATGGAATCTCGAGGCGAAGACAGCCGCCACAAGCAGGGGCGCCGATACAAGCCCTGCGGCAAAGCAAGGCGGCGTACAAGACGCGTTTGCTCGAGACCTTCCCGGAGGATCGACAGGCGGCGGCCCTGATACTGGACGTCGACTGGCCCTGGCTGCGGAATTCCACGCCCCAGAACAAAACGGCTCCCTTTAAGCCCCAGATACCTTAGCGGGGTGGAACGGACGCCGTGCTCTACTGCGTCCGGACGCCTACAGCATGAGGCGGGATACATGGTACCTGGACGCTAACGCGTCCAGGTCGAACCGCTCCTAATTGAGGTCAGCGGTTCTCTCGAAATTGGTGGACGTGAGCGGGATACGTGGCCGCCAAAACATCTCCTCATGCCGGCCAGTACCTGGACGC
>JACQPG010000142.1 GCA_016207665.1 Elusimicrobiota bacterium
AGCATAGCCGCGTTCCCGTCGAGAGCATACCGTTTCTTACATTGTTTTTACCCACTCAGAACGGAGAAGACCCATTTCATCAAGCCACTGGAAAAAGTCTGCGCCGCTTCCGGGAACTAGCGACGACCCACACCTATAATAGGGGGAACATTCTCTTCTACCAAGGGAACCGCCCCATGGGTCTCTACTTCATCTGTAGCGGCCGCGTAAAAATCACCAAAGAAAATTGCGGCGGACGGAGCCAGATCGTGCGCATCGTCAACGCCCCTAATCTATTGGGGGATAGGGCCTTTTTCGCCAAGAAACCATACGCATGCACAGGCGAGGTCATGGAAGAATCTCGGATTTGTTTCTTGGAGGTGCGCCATTTCTGGGATATCTTTGGCCAAGATCATGAGATGCTCCGTCTTTTAATCCAAAGCTTTGCACAAAAATTAGGGAGCGCCGAGGAATACATGCACTGCCTTACGGCCTGCACGGTTAAGGCACGAATTGCGAGATATTTATTGGCAACCAGTGAGAAACTTTCCAGCTCATCAGCGCAGAAAGACGAATTCATTTTGCAGGAGTCGCGGACGGAACTCGCACAAATCATAGGAACAATGCCCGAGGTTGTTAGCCGGTCTCTGGCTGGGTTCTCTTCGGCAGGCTGGATCGCTATTGAGGACCGTCGGGTACATATTAAGGATAAACAGCATCTCTCAGAGGTGTCATGTCCGCACAATCTGCCAGATTGATCCATCGGTTCTTGCTTGATAAAAAGCAAGTATTTCGTTGCCTTTTTTCATTGCGACAATTTGACGTAATTACGTCCAATGACTTGTAACGCAGTTTTCTAAAATGTCATAAATATCAAATGCCCAATAACGAGGAGGAACAATGAAAAGAACAAAGCTCCTGGCTGGGACACTAACAATCCTGGCAGTAGCGTGGTTAGTGACGCCCATCATCCATAGCGTGCGGCGCTTGTGCCCGGTACGACCGACGGGCGTGACGGAGGCGCAGGCCACGTCGCAGTTCTCACGCAGGTATAACGTGGACTGCAGGGTCTGTCATGCGGGATTCCCGCGCCTGACGTCCTTTGGTGAGAAATTCAAGATGAACGGCTACCAGATGCCGGGAGGTGCCGGCGGTGATGAAACCGCGACCAAGGTGAGCGATCGCCTCGTCGTCCCCAAGCTCGGCGACGTCTTCGGCTTGCGCATCGCACTGACGCCGTTCGCCTACGCGAAGTCGGGCCTCACGAAAAACGGCGGCAAGGCGGCGAGCAGCAGCATCGGCCGGGGCAACTGGCTCCAGGTCTTCACAGCCGGGCCCATCTATAAGAACGTTTCAATTTTCATTGAGACGGAGTTGCAAAACGACAAGCTCCACAACAACTGGATGTACCTGGGCTTCCACAACCTCGCAGGGCCTGAGGGCTACCTCAACGCGCGCGTCGGGAATCTTCCGGCGATGGACTGGCACACCATATCGGGGCGGTTGCGCGCCAACCCTCCGCTCAAATACTCGATCACTTCGGACTTCAAGAGTGCGGCGGGGGCCACTGGCAACGAGGATCAGCTCGGCATCGGCTCGGCAAATGCCGGGGTCGAGGTTTATGGTTATGCCGGACCCCTGGTCTATTCGGCCGTCGTCCAAGACGGCAAGCAACAGACTGCCTCCGGGGTAGATAAGAACCAGGACAAGAACTTCGCTGGTACCTTGGGCTTGCGGATGCCCGACGGTGACCTCGAAGGCAGCCAAGTCAGCGTGTTCGGCTTACGGGCGGTGGATACGAAGACCACGTCTACCACGCAATTTCGAGATACCCTCAAGGTGGTCTCCCCCGGCCTTCAGGTGCGCTACAAGGACTTCGACTTCCAGAGCGCTTTCCTCTACGCCGAAGACGACAACTGGGACCTGACCAATAAATATCTCAAGGTGGTGACGCGCGGTATCGCCGCAAGCGCCGGACGGTTCCTTAGCGATGCCTGGTTCGCCCATCTCCAGTGGGACTGGCTGGAATCGCCGGACGTCGGCCGGTTATTCGACAAGGGGACTACGACAACGCATGTGAACAAGCACTTCTTGTCGCCGTCGATCTGGTGGTTCCCCCGAGAGAACCTTCGGTGGGGCTTGACGGTCAAGTACGACATGGAAACCACGGCGAACACGGCGAAGCACGGCTACAAGAACCACGAGGTGTTTAGTACGATTCGCGCGATGTTCTGATGGTGGATTGCCGGATTTGCCGGTGCGGTGCGCAAAGCCTGGCGAAGTCCCAGGAGCTCTTCGCCGACCTCCTTAGGCGCATCCCGATTCCACAAGGAGAAGTCCGCGAATCCTGCGGGGCCGGCATTCTCCTTTCTCATCTTTCGCCAAGCGTTCTACCCGATAGCCCCTCTTCCTGAGCCAGTACATCCGGGCGCGAACATTGGCCTTAAGGTCCTTACCCCGACAGGCGGCACTGGCCCTACGCCGAAGCTCGCGCAGGATGCCGCGCATCGTCCTGTTGCCAGCCAGGAGCATCGCGTCGATGAGCGGGGCTAGGGTCTTTGGCGGGCGCGGCGTCGATCTGATCTCCGCCCCTTTAGGGCGACGACTGTAGGCGCGAGCCCGTGTTTCGAAGTCGGACTCCCGATAGGTCAAAAGGGGATACTCGGGCGGGACCGCGATCCGGTTGTCGGAAACCAGGCTTTGTAGGAGCATCGCGCCGCCAGCCTGGATCTCCGCGACCTGAACGGGCAAGCCCGTGGGGGTGAGACGGCGGCTCCCGATGTCAACTGGCATGGTTGCTGGCCCCGTCCGGGCGGGAATTACTGGTTTGCTCCCATCGTCCAAGAACGGCGGGAGTTGTGTAAAAAGGGGCGGTCCCCTCCGGCTCAGACGGTAGGAGGTCGAACCGGGGGCTGACGGGCAAATCCTCGATCACCCGCTCCCCATTGGTGATGCGGCCCCAGTTCAGGGTCCACGAGAGGGCGAAAGCCGGAAAATAAGGCCCTATTTCGCCCGTTTCGGGGGTTTGGAACAGGGGCGCGGCCTCGGGCTTTACTGGTTTGCCCCTGCCGTCCCCGCCAGTTTTGCCTCACTTCTACTACCGCTGTTCGCTGCGCGGTGGTTTTTTGCCCCCCACCCTTTGAGGTGGTCGCGGTTTGAACTTTTTGGGACGTTCCCCCGCCGCCTCCGGTCTTGATGTCCAAAGCCCTCTGAAGGTCGGGGATCGGCAATTCGTGAAGCTCGACCCGTATGCGATCTTTGTAGAGCAGCACACGGTCCACGATCAGGCGAATAATCCGAATCTGCTGATCGATGGGCAGCTTGTAGATGAACCGGGCGAATCGCTGTAGCGCCCCTTGAATGGCGTCCACGTCGTAAACTGCCCGATTCCGGTAGCCTATCTGCGCCGCCAGCGCATAAAGCCGCGCCTCCAGGTTTTTCTTGGCTGCTTCCAGCGTCCCTAATTCCCTTGTGAGCTCCTGGCTCGCGCTCTGGCCCTTAACCGCTCCGATAATATTTCCGATCTCGCGGCTTATGGTCCCAAGCCGCCCCTCCAGCTCCTTTTTCTCCTGTTCCAAGACCCCGAGATGGCCACGCGATAGAACCTTGACCTTCTCAACCACCCGCTCCAGCAGATGCCGATCCCATCCGACCGATGCCAGCTTCTCGATAACGAACTCCTCGAGCTTCTGCGCCCCGATGCTCGTCACTGAGCAACGCACGGGCAGGCCGTTTGTCTTGGATAGGCACTTGTAGTAGAGATAGACCTTCCCGGTCTTGGGCTTGGGCCGGATATAGGGCACCACGGCGCTCGAGCACTCGCCGCAGCGCGTAAGCCCTTTGAACCGGAAGCCGTATTTATTGGCGCGCTCCGAGATATGCCCTTGCCGGCGCACGTGGGATTTTAGAAGCTCCTGAGCCTGCTCAAAGATGGCGGGCGGCACGATGGGCGGATGCTGGCCGGGAAAGTCCTGATTGGTGCGCTCATTGGTAACGATGCCGATATAGACTTTGCGCTGGAGAATCCGCACGATGCTATCGGGGTCAAAAGGCTTTCCGCCAAAGACCCCTCCCTTCAAAGTCTTGTGGGACTTGCGGCGGAAACCCAAACGGTTTAGTTCTTCGGTCACGGTGAGGGCAGATCGATGCTTAAGGTAGAGGTCGAAGATTCGGCGCACCAAGGCCGCCTCTTCCTCGTTGATGACTAAAAGCTTGTCCTTCAAATCGTAGCCCAAGGGCGGCAAGCCGGCGCACCACAAACCCTTGCGCGCCCGGGCGAGGTGGAAGTCCTTCGACCTCTCGACATCCAACTCCCTGTCATATGCCGCAAATTGGACCAAGATGGCGGTCATGAGTCTGCCCTGCGGGGATTTTGTGTCGATGGACTCGGTCGCCGAGACGAAGGCGACGTTGTGCTTTTCAAAGAACTCAAGTAGCTGATGGAAATCCTTGCTGTTTCTCGTCAAACGATCAATTTTATAAACCGCAACAGCACCGATCTCTCCCTCCTCGATCCGTTGGAGCAGCCGCCGCATCGCCGGGCGCTTTAGGTCCTTGCCCGATTCGGCAGGATCGTCGAACTGTTCCGGGAATTCTTCCCAGTTCTTCTCTCTTTGGATCTGGATATAGGATCGGCAGGCAACCTTCTGATTGTCTATCGATGTGACCTGACCGGTCAGGTTTTCGTCGTTGCTCTTGCGACAATAGATCGCAACCCGGACCGGGGCTTTGATATTTTCGGCCGGATGGCCGTTTACAACAACCTGCAACCGTTCGCTCATGTTTGCACCTCTGTCGATCCTCCCTTGAAGGAAGGACTACCTTCGTTTCCGACGGAAATCAAGGGCTGTTTTTCCGATTCCGGGGCGTTATTTATTCGCTCATGATTCGCGCCTTCTTGGCCCGTTTCAATAAGGCCGTTTTCTGCCAGGTAAAGAAATCCCTGGGCCAAGGCTTCCGCCAACACATCCACCCGTTCTTCAGGCGTCATCTGCCCAAACCTCATCCCCTACGCATCCTTCTTCGACAATTGAACGGAAAGGACCTGTCCTGGGAAATGGAAGGACGGCCAGGTGTCTATGTCGGCCTTAAGCCCATGGCGCTCGCAGAAGGCCATCAGCCGGCGCATGGTCTCCCAGGTCAACCCGTAGGGCTGGGTGAGATAGACCGCCGGCTTGCCGTCTCGAAGCCATAAGCTGTCATGATCGCCGGATGGAGGGACGCAGTCTTTCAAGTCGCACTGCTTGCCCCAGAGCCTCTGGACGCAAAGGCGCCCATCCGATTGCTTAAGCCCTTTGACGGCAAAGCGATCGTAGCGGCTCTGAGCCACGGCCTCCGCGTAGGCGCAGCCGACCACGTCCTCGCCCTGCGCCTCCAGAAGTTCCCGAAGCGCCCTTAAGGCCTGCGCATACTTTTCCGTCCTCGTCTCGCCGCTTGCAAACTGCCTCATCGCATTTCCTCCTCGACTCAGATTCATTCCAAGTCGTCGCTGAATATAATCCTCGGCTCGGTCCTTTGCGCGTTCATCGCCCGCATCGCCAGGACCAAGGCGTCGAGCAGATCATCATCGCCATTGGGAAAATCAGTCATCTCTTCCTCAAGATGCGCGACCCACTTGGCGAAATCAGGCCGCGGAAGCCGAAGCGTTCCGTTTTCGACCAAAGGAGCCAGCGCTGAAATGCGCGCTGTCTTTGGATCGGTCACAGGAAGCATGCGCAGGGGCATGCGCCGCGCCTCGGGATCGACGCGCAAGAGCTGGCCGAACACGCCTTGGTAGCCCACCGATTCCGCGACGATGAGGACTGGGTTAAAAACCGCGTGGATGCGCTTGGCATGGGCGATCTGGTCGACTACCCCGACGTGGCCGCGGAAGGCGTCGATGACGAAAGCGGTGCCTGCCTTATCAAACCCAACGACGGCATAGGCGAATCTGGAAGCATGTTTCTTCTCGCTGATCGCCAAGTCGATTCCCGCGTAAACCCGGAGGCCTTCCGGAACTTTGTCGAACCTGCCGCTCTCGATCCATTCGACTCTAAACGTCGAATCCTCCTGGCCCGTGATGTCGTTCAAAAACTGGGTGCGGTAGGCCGAGCTGCCCATATTGGCTCGCAAGCGATCGAGCGTCTCAGGTGGGAATTTTTCAGGGAAAAGAAACCTGCGGCTGCCATCGGGGTCCGTCCACTCCGCGCGCTGCTCGATCACCTTCCAATTCTTAAACCCTGGATCGGCCATGATCACGCCGGCCAGGTCGTCCTTATGCCACCTGGTCATGCAGATGATGATCCTCCCGTTGGGCTCTAAGATCGGCAAGACGGTCTTCTGAAGCCAGGACAGGACCTTTTTTCGCTGAAAAGGCGAGCCTGAATTTTTCTCGCCTTGCGGGTCGTCGATGATCACCAAATCCGCATGCTGAGAAACGATGGTGCCGCCCATGCCGGCCACGGAGATCGAAGGTTCTTTGAGGATTCGATCTCGGGGGATCGTTATCTTTTCGCTGGTCCAGGTTTCGCTTAA
>JACQPG010000157.1 GCA_016207665.1 Elusimicrobiota bacterium
ACCAACTGCGCTGCAGTTGGAACTGGGTAAAACGGATCGGGAAAAGGAGGCGCCTATCGGCTAAAAATCAGGCAAAAAAAGCGGGACAAAATCGTTCAGGCCGCTTCCGTCGGAGGAAGGCGGCCAACTGAATTTTTCAGGCTAGTCTTCAGCGCGAACCAGATCCCTCCGGTCAAGCCCGCTGTCTTCGCATCCAGGGAGCATGGAAGACACATGTCGCGAACCAAGTCGGTCGTCCAAACCGGCTTCCCGGTCCTCCACACATGCCCCGCCGTCCTTTCGCTGATCGACAGCATCCTATCCTCGGTGTGTCTATCGAGCTGGCGGGCGGGAGGCGTCACGGCGTCCCAGATGGCGATGGGCACCAGCCGACCCAGCCGCGAATCCACCAGCCAGAACGTGCCCCACTTGCAGTGCATCGCATCGCCCAGCGATTCGAGGAGGGCGTGAGCCGTACTCCTCAGCTTCTTGGACGGCTCTAACGCCTTCGCCGCTTTGGCGAAGGCGCTTTCAATTTGCAACAACAGTCTCTTTTCCATAATCGGTTTCCACCGACGCCGGCCGCCGCAGGCGGTCGGCGCCCCAACATGGCTGAGATCGGCCCGACCGCCCTGCGGCAGCCACGCTCCGCCCCTTACTTCTTCTGAGTCGACGTTCCCTTTACGGGTTCGTACTTCGGCCCGGCGGTGGTCGACGCGGCCGCCTGCGGTTTGACCGGCGCAGGACCCTGCGCCGCGGCCTGCAGCAAGACCATCGCCTTCTCACAACAGACCGGCGCCTGGAGCTGCGTCACGGCGAACTTCTTCTGCGGATGCGTCTTGTTTACGGCACACTCATACACGATTTCAGACACGCGAATCCTCCTTTCCTCGTTTTTATCCGTCCTGAGCACGAAAACCATTACACCTCTCGGAACATCTTCAGCAACCCGCCCATAGCCTCCGGCCGCAGCGGCTTCAAGCAGAACGTGAACCCCTCCTTCTTGGCTCTGGCCTCGTCTTCCGGCTCGTCCGAAAGGATCGTCACCCGTAATTGCGGATCGAACTGCTGGAGCTGTGCGGCGAATTGAACGCCGCCGATCCGCCCCAACATGGCGTCCATGATGAGCACGTCGTACTGCCCGGCGTCGAATTCATCCAGAACCGTCCGGGGTTCCGCCGCCGTGATCACGCTGTAGCCGGCACGGGTCAGCGCGCCGGAAACGGCTTCGCGCACCGTCGCTTCATCATCCACTACGAGTATCCGCATCGATCGGCCTCTCCTTATGCCCCCGGCTTCGCCGGGGCGGAGAGGCTTGCGCGCAGAAATTGCAGCATCTTCTGCCATGCCTTCTGCGCCGTCGCGTCATGATAACCTTCCGTCCTGGAATCATTGAAAAAGGCGTGCTCGACGCCCGGGAAGATGTGAAAGTCGGTCTTGACCCCGTGCGCTTTGAGCTGCGCCTCGAGCTTGCGGGCGGTCTCTGGCGGAACATGCCCATCCCGCTCCGCGAAGAAGCCCATCACCGGACAGTTGATCTTGGAGCAATCCACCTGCACTTTAGGATGAACTCCATAAAAGTCCACGCATGCCCCGACTTCGCGAATTTGTGAGGCGGCGTATAAGGCCAACTGCCCACCCATGCAGAAGCCGACGACACCGATACTCTTGCCCGCCACCTTGCTGTGTCCCATCGCCAGGTAGCGGATCACGCCGCCGATATCCTTGGCCGCCTTTTCGATATTGAGCGCCATCATGAGCCTTCCCGCCTCATCTGGACTCTTCGCGGCCTGATCATGATAGAGGTCCGGAGCTATCGCGACAAATCGTTCGGCGGCCAACCGGTCGCACACCTGCTTTATGTGGGGAACAAGGCCCCACCACTCCTGGATGACGATCACCGCCGGCCCCGATCCCTCCCAGGGGACGGCCTCATAGCAAGTGGATTGCCCCCCGTCACAATCAAAGGTCATCTGAGAACCCATGCTTCCTCCAGGTCACGTCGACTGCAATATCCCGAGCACGACGGCGAGATCGGTCGCCGTCCTCAACCTGTAAGTCGTCCTTTCGTTGCACAGTTTTCGTCTGGCCCAAAGCGGAATGTCGAAGCCCGGATCGCGGCTCGGCTTCAGGAACAGGGCGACGACAAATATCCTCTGCTGGATATGGACACCCGGATCGAGGCCATCCCTGGAAATTCCCAGCGAGGCGCGCGACTCGGCGAATTCCTCCGACCGGTGGTGGAGAAACGCCAAGCCATGGCGGAATTCGACCGCGCCATAACCCAGGTTCGCCTTAAGAGCCTTCGCGGTCTCAGCGCTTTTGAGGAAGGCCTTCGTGCCGTGCAGCGCCTTTGGGACGAGCTCGTCTACTGCCTCTAAAAGGGTGCGGGATTTCAGACCCAAGGCAATCGAGACTTTCGTAAACCCGGACGAATCCTCCGAAGGCTTGCCCTGCTCGCCTTCCGGCTGTCCAGACGACGGATTCGATGACGGCTCCTCTTTCGTCTGAGACCCGCCCGGCCCGAACCATTTTCCGCATCTCCCGCATCCATACTGCGGGCCCGCAGGACTGAGCCGGATCTTGTTAGGACGAGATTGGCATCCCGGACAGACGAGGTTCCGCTTTGACATGGTCGTTGACATCCCTAACGCCTTAAAATCCTCTTTAGCTTGGCCAAAAGGCGCTTTAGCTCATCGTCCGTATAGCCGGGGCGACTCGCGACGTGCTGCACCTTGGCGGCCTGCTCCAAGGACATCAGGGCGCCCTTCCGGATGCCGAGAAGATGCAGGGCTTCCTTCATGGTGACGACGACGTCGAAGGCCTTTGCATTGTGACCGCGCATATCAAGATCGCTCCTCGTATCGGCCGCCCCGGCCCACTCCGGGCAAGTCGGCGGCGAAGCGCTGTACGATTTCCCGGACCTTGGCATGGCCGGGATGTTGAGTGAGAATTTTGGGTCTTCTCCGTTCTGAGTGGGTAAAAACAATGTAAGAAACGGTATGCTCTCGACGGGAACGCGGCTATGCT
>JACQPG010000158.1 GCA_016207665.1 Elusimicrobiota bacterium
TAGAGGACATCCGTAAGTCGTCCTGCCTTATGTCGGATGGTCAGAGGATAGTCCGTGACAGAGCCCTTCGAGAAAACTTCGCGGTATCCTTCGCGCGCCTTGGCGGGCTCGGTGAAGTAGTCTGAGAAATCGGTTCCGATGAGTCGCTCCCGCGGGATTCCGGTAACTTTGATGGTGGCTTCGTTGACGTCGGTGATCTTCCCTTCAGGACTGATCGTGACTAATGGGTCTAAACTCGCCTCGATAAGGCTGCGGGCATACTGCTCGCTGGGCAGGCTCCGCTCCGCGGGGGACTTCTCCGGTGCGCGTGTTTGTCGTCCCATGTTCAACTACCTCCTTTGCGGCGCTTGGCGGCGTGAGAGCGTAAAAGCAATCAATGGTAAAATATGCAACACATACTTATAGCATTTTGGCAAAATCAATGTATCTCATGCAGACGATGTAGATTACAAGATGACAAATGCCAAATAGAGAGCGGGAATTTACCAGTTTTGAGGCAGCCAAGGCCTGCGGTGTCTTCCAAACGACCTTGGTCGGCTGGGTCAACCGCGGAAGGCTGAAGGCGCGTTTTACCCCCGGAGGCCATCGCCGTATCTTGCTGTCTCATCTCGTGGAATTCATGCGCAAGCATGATATTCCCATACCGACCGATTTGGCGCAGAGGCCGAAGAGAATACTGGTCGTTGAGGACGATCCAGCCAACCAGCGTCTCCTGGTCCGAATCCTTAAGGCGCTTCCAAATGTCGAGGTCCAGGCTTGCTCCAGCGGTCTCGAGGCCATGATCCTCATCGGCAAAGAGGCTCCAGACCTTCTGATCCTAGACATCTATATTCCGGGGATCAACGGATTGGCCGTCTGCAAACTCCTGAGGTCCACCCCGCATACGCAACCCATCAAGATCATCGCGGTTTCCGGTGAGATGCTCTCGAGAAAAAACGAAGCGTTTCTTCGAGAGCACGCGGACCATTTTTTTCGCAAACCGTTCGACATAGCCGAGATCAAGGCCAAATCAGCGGCGCTGCTGAGCATAGACCTGTCGATTTCAGCAGCCAACTCTGGCCGCTGAGAGTCAAGCGCCTCCCGGCCGTAGTGGTGGGCAAGTAGACGGCGAGATCATCGAGTGCTGCCGTCAGGAGCCGGTGAGCCTAGAAGCGCTCCGGGCTGCCGGCGTGGGAGCGGCCTGAACACGCTCCTGGCCGTTCCAGCGGATGCGGTGGCCTCTCTTGCGCAGCCAGTAGAGTCGGGCACGGACATTGGCCTTAAGGTCTTTGCCCCGGCAGGCTGCGCTGGCCTTGCGCCTGAGCTCGCGGACGATGCCGCGCATCGTCATACCGCCCTTCAGCAGCATGGCGTCGATGATCGGGGCCAGGGCCTTGTTCGGCGCAAGCAGACCCTTCACCTTGGATCGGGAGCTATAAGGGGCGGGGCGTATCTCCCACGCCGCCTTTCCCTGATCGAATGGCTGGAGGGGATAGGCCGCGGGAACGCAGAGCCGGTTATCCGAGGCCAGGCCCTGCAGCACCATGATCCCTTCGTGGACCTCGAGGACTTGGACAGGAGCGCCAGCGATAGTGAGGTAACGGTTCCCGGCCTTCGGATCAAGGCTGGGCATACCCTATCGCTGCCCTAACGGGGCGGAGATCTGAGGCTGGTGGTATTACCCCCGACCACTCTGGGAGGGCACGGTGGGATTTGAACTCCGGCACATCGAAATCGGTGGTTTTATGCCCGCAGGAGGAGATAGTCTCGGTTACCACCAGCTCGCCGTTCTTGATACGGTCCCGGGCGATAAACCAGTTGAGTGAAAAAGCAGGGAAAAGATATACTTTTTCTGGCCCTGGAACAGGGCTGGGATTGGGGGCGGTGGTTTTATGCCCCTGCCGTCCCCGCCAGTTTAGCCTCAAATTAACCACCGCTGTTCGCTTGACAGGCTGCGGTAGGGTTGAAGCACCGGTCGCATTTGCCTCCCGCCGTCTTAATGTCTGATGGGGGCCAAATGCGACCGCTTTTTTTCCTCCGAGGGCTCGCTGGAAATCAGAGATGGCGATTTCGTGCGTCTTCACGTCGATCCCATCCTTGCGGACCATCACTTCCCGAATCAGCAGCCCGATAATCTGGATCTGAAGCGATAAGGGAATCCTGTTGAAGAATCGGGCGAAGCGTTGCAGCGCTCCCTGCACGACATCAACGTCATAGACCACGCGCTTCCTGAAAGCCAGCTGCGCCTCCAATTGGACCGAGTGAGCTTCGAGCGTTCTCTTCGTCTCTTCCAAGCGACCGACTTCCTCGGCGGCATTACGCGACGCCCCGCCCTGCTTGGCCAGATTTAACAATCCCTGAATTTCCCGCTGAACTCCCGGGAGGCGGTCATCGACCTCACGCTTCTCCTTTTCAAGTGGCCGGATCGAGGCCTTGGAAAGAACATCGGCCTTATGAGTCACCCTCTCCAAGAACGCCCGGTCCCAGCCCACCGCCGCCAATTTCTCGATAAAGTATTCTTCGACCTTGTCCGCGTTGACGCTCCCGAACGAGCACCTCGCCGAGATCCCGTTCCTTTGGGCCAGGCATTTGTAGTAGCGGTAGCTCTTGCCCTTCTTGATCCGAGCGTAGCCCGCCACCACGCCGCCGCACACGCCGCATCGGATCAGGCCTTTGAGGAGAAACCCATGCCTGTTCGCGGCGTAATGGATTTCCCCGCCTCGGTGATTGTGGCCGGCGAGCAGCTTCTGAACGCGCTCGAAGACGTCGGGTGCCACGATAGCCTGATGCTGGCCGGGGAACTCCTTGCCGGTCCGCTCGTTGGTGATGAGCCCGATGTAGAGCTTGCGCCGGAGTGTGCGCCCCACGGCGTCCATGTCGAATGGTTTTCCGCCGTAGAGCTTGCCGATCAAAGTCTTGTAGGTCTTGCGGCTGTAGCCCAGACGGTTGAGTTCCTCGGCCACGCGGATCGTTGACTCGTGTTCGAGGTACTGCGTGAAGATGCGCCGGACCAGATCGGCCTCGCTCTCGTTGACCACCAGCAGCTTGTCCTTGATGTCGTAGCCCAGCGGCGGCAGCCCCGCGCACCATAACCCCTTGCCGGCGCGGGCAAGGTGAAAATCCTTGGACCTCTCCACGTCCATCTCCCGGTCGTACTGAGCAAACTGAACCATAATCGCGGTCATGAGTCGGCCCTGCGGGCTTTTCGTGTCGATCGACTCCGTGGCCGAGATGAAGGCCACGTTGCGCTTCTCGAAGAGTTCCAGCAGATAATGGAAATCCTTGCTGTTGCGCGTGAGGCGGTCCAATTTATAAACGATAATCCCCTGAACCCGTCCTTCCTCCACGGCCTTCAGGAGACGCTTCATGGCGGGACGCTTGAGATTCTTGCCCGACTCGGCCGGATCATCGAAAGCCTCGGGATATTCCGTCCAGCCTTTCTCCCGCTGGATCGCAATGTAGCTGCGGGCGCAGGTCTTCTGGTTATCAAGCGAGGTGACGGCACCGTTTAGGTTCTCGTCGTTGCTTTTCCTCGTGTAGATCGCAATCTGGACGGAGCGCGCTCCGACGACCCCCGCCTCGCCGCCCATCACGCCCACCACCTCATTGTTCGCCATAGACCGCGCCTCCCGCCTTCATGAATTACCTTCGTTCCCGCTTGGAATCAAGGACTTTCCGACCGATTCTCCGACGAAAGATTCAAGCCCCAGCTGTCCCGATTCGGCCAAGGCGACGAGCCCCTCGGCGAAGATATCGGCCAAAGCGTCCAGCCGATCCCCGGGCGTGTTCTCCCTCGGCATTTCAAAACGCATATCAGTCGTCCCATCCCAGCCGCTTCCCGCAGTGGTCACATAAAATAGCGTTGAGCTTGTTGGCTCCCGCGCAGCGAAAGCAGTTGCGCGTGGTTCGCTTGGGACCGCGCGGCTCCTCATCGGGCAGGTCATCTGCAAAAATGAGGCGCGGCTGGATTCTCTGGGCCTCGACGCCCTGGAGAGCGATCCACAGCGCGTCCAACACGTCATCAGTGGCGGCGCGTGGAAATTGGAGAAGCTCCTCTTCCAACTGCTCGACCCAGGCCCCGACCTCACGTCTGGGCAGGCGAATAGCGCCGCTCTCGAACAAGGGAGCCAACCCCCGCAGGCGAGCGTGCTTGTCGCCCTGCGTGTTGATGGGCCGAAGCGGCAGAAGCCTTGTTTCAGGATCGGTGCGCAGGGTCTCGATGAAAACAGTCTGATAACCGTTCGCCTCGATGGCGATGAGCCGGGGATGGTGAAGCTTGTGGATGCGCTTGACCGCCTTCAACTGCTCGGCAAACGGAATGCGGTCGCGGTAAGCGTTGACCACATAGACCGTCCCATCCCGATCGAGGGCAATCGTGACGATGGCAAAGCGCGAGTTTCCCTCGGAGCGGCCGATGGCAAGGTCCACGCCAGAGAACACGGTCGGCCTATCCGGCAGTTGGTCGTATCTTCCTTGGTCCAGCCAGGCAGCCTTGAAGTCCGAACCTTCCAAGCCGGAGGGGTCATTGAGCATCTGACAGTTATAGGCGACGGTGCCCATGGTCGCCTTGAGCTCATCGAGCTTCTCAGGCGTGAACCTCTCGGGAAACAGAATATGCCGCTGTCCCGACTCATCGAGCCATTCCGACTTCTGAATGATCTTGCGCCACTTGGCAAAGCCCGGCTCGGAAAGAATCTCGGAGTATAGGTCCCCGTAGTGGTAGCGGGTTCCTATCACCGCCAGCTGGCCGCTGGGCTCGAGCATGGGCAAAACCACGGTTCGAAACCAATTCGAGACTTTGGCGCGCTGGAGCGGGGTCTGGGAGTTGTTATTCGAGATCAGGTCATCGGCGATGATGAGGTCCGGATGCATGCTCACGACGGTTCCCAGGACGCCGCAGACCGCGATGCTCGGCTCCTTCATGATCCGCGTCCGCGGAACGACGATGGAAGTCTCCGTCCACTTCGTCGCGGCGGCGTCCAGAGCTCCAAACCGCTGCCTGAAACGGGGATTGCTGGTGATATGCTCTTTGGCTTCACGCAGGAAGTTCTGCGCGTTGGCCAGCACTTCGTTTAAGATCAAAATCCTCATGTTGGGATTTCGGGCCAGTCGCCATAAGGCATACGAAACGGTCACGGCCGTGCTTTTCAAATGCGACCGCGGCGACAGCAGCAGGAGGAACGGGTCCTTGAGCAGCGCCTCATACCAGGCCAGGTGGACGGACCCGAGCAAGTCGTAGCCCAGGACTTCCCGGGCGAAGTAGAACAAGTCCGCCAGGGGATCGACGGGAACAGACGGGGTACGGTCAATACGCTTCGTCATAGACTTCCCTCCTTCGGACGGTGGATTCAACCTGGAAGCAGGCACCACACAGCAGCTGCGCCAATCTCCAGGATGGGATGCTCAGCCCAGCCGGGTCCGTCTTGCCGCACCGGTCGCAGGGACCTTCGAGCGCCATCGAGTGACACTCCTCGCAAACGAACTTCCCCCGACACGTGAACATTTCCTTCATTTCCGCCTTGCACCATCTGCACTCAGCCATTTTGAGCCTCCTGTTCTATGGAATACGACCTTGTTCGAATAACCGTTCTAAAACGACCGGCTGATTCTCCGTCGAGGAAAGGACCCGTTCTAGAACGCTGGGGACCGCCTTGCCCATTTGTATTCCAGAGCCGGGTCGCTGGGGGGCATCCCGAGATGTCGACGGATTTTTCCCGCTATTCCAAAATCGGACCCCGGCCGGGGTCGTTTCTCGTCGAGGAAATGCATGTTGAATAGCCATTCAAGCTGCTCCATCTCGACGTGGTTGTGGCTTCTCTGGCTCGACAAGGACGGCCTCAGTTGGGATCGTCGCGCCGCCCTCGGGCCTTTTTTGCGGTTCGAGGCCCGAGACGGCCAGGCTGGCTTCGACGATTATTTTCGCAGGGGGGTCCGAAGGTTTTTCCTCCCGGTGCTGACGCAAGATCAGCAAGGTGTCCTCGCTCATCGACCAGCCGGCGACGGCGCTCGGAGCGGCCTGCGTCTCAAGTTTCTGCGAAGCCTGGCCCATCTTGTCGGCCAAGACCGCGATCGCCAAGGCCAAATCGCGGACGCCGTGGGGTTTCTCTGACTTCAGTTCGGCATCCAGCCGCTTGAAGGCCAAGCCGATGCTCTGCCAGCACTGGAGAACGAACTTCCGCGACCGAACGTTTTGCTTGCCCTTGCCGGATTGCAGTCCCTGCTCGGGCACAAGCTCCGCGGCATGGTCGCGCCAGTAGCAGACCAGGCTTTTGCTGACGCCGAACTCTTTGGCGACATCGCTGAGAGACTGCCCTGCTTCGAGCTTGGCAAGAGCGTCCTTGATTTTCGCCGGATCGTGGCGCTGGGGTGTCCTGTTCTTCATCCCCTACGCCCCCGAACCGTTCTGCGACAGGCCCGCGCCGCCTTGGCAAAGCGTACGCGCGCGTCCGCGCCGATGCGCGCATAGCCCAGGAAACTTCGCTCCCAGCCCGCGAGCCGGAACTCGCTGCCGATGATCGAACGGATGCCATGGACCTCAGTCACCAGGTTCTTCCGTCCGAGTTCCGGCACCGCAACCACGGCCCAGCCGATGATGGGCCGGGTCTCGAGCAGGACGCCGGGCTTCTTCGAGGCGTAGACCGCGTCCCAGCCCGCTTCTCCGTGCCAGGACACCAACGTGCCGTTCGTGCACTCTTTGATCTTCATCGTACGACCTCCTTTTCAATCTCGATGGACAGGACCCAGCCGGGGAAATGAAACGAAGGCCAAGCGTCCACGCTCGCCTTGAGACCGCGCCGCGCGCAGAAAGCGACGAGCGCCTTCATGTCATCCCAGGCGAGCCCGTAGGGCTGCATGAGGTAGAGCGCGGGCTTGCCGTCTTTGAGCCACAACGTATCGTGGTCGCCGGCCGGAGGCGCGCAGTCTTGGAAGTTGCACTGCTTCCCGATAAGACGCTGGACGCAGAGCCTTCCGTCCGACTGTTTGAGCCCCCGACTCTTGGCAAAGGCTGCGAGATGATCATCAGCCACGACCTCGGCAAAAGCGCGACCCACCGCAGCCGAGCCTTGGGCCACCATGAGCGCTCGCAGTGCCTCCAAAGCCTGGATGTACGCCGCAGTTCTGTCTTTTCCGACCATGAATTTTCTCATCGTCTTGCGTCCTCCACTGAACCAACCTCTTCTCCGGGCACAAGATCGGTCTCGCCTGCCTTGAACCAGATTTTCTGGCAGCCGCCGCAGACTAAAACCAAATGGTAGAGATCAGAGACTCGGCGATAGATCATGTGTACGCGCCAATCCTGGCTTCCACAGTCGCAGACAACCTGGGCCGGGTTTTCATCATAGGGCCACCGCTCGATTGTCGGGACCGGCTTCAAATCCGGCACAGGGCCACTGCTCGCATCAACAACCACGAATCTTTTCACGCCGTACAACGTTTCGTCTCTCATGACACACCTCCATTCCGATTGATTTTGAAGAACACACGACAGGTTGGGGGCTGCTCCCAAACGAGCTCACAGCCCATTGCATCGCGGACCCGCGCTCGAAAATGAGGGGTATCCGCCGCAAGCAACGCCTCCGACCAATGGCGATGCCCGCCTCGCCCTTCATGGGCGGGTCGGAACTTTGATCTACCCAAAAGCCAATAGATATCTTGTTGGCTTTTGGGTAGATCAAACTTTTGAGCGCCGGAGTCGAGATTCGGCTGTAATGTCCTGGCGATCTCATGCTCCGCGGCCCTGGGGGAAGCAAAAAGGTCCGGCCAGTTGCGGGCCAGGCAGGAAGGCACCAGTGGCAGAGCCCAGCCGTTTCGTTTCAGGGCCTGGTCCAGGCGGCAGCCCCCATTGGCCAGGTCCCGCCAGCTCACCAGCCTATCCACGTCTATGTCGAGCGGCAGATTGCAGAGGATGAGCACCACCTTGGGAGTCTCGCAGTGCACCAACCGGACGCGGTCGATGGCCTGAGCCGACTCGCGCTCGCGTTTTAATTCCAAGATTCGCTGGACCCGCGGGTCCAGGTGAACGTCCACCTCCACGCCCACCTGCCGGCCATCTTTTAGCCGGTAGCCGCGCAGGGCCTTGGCGTAGGTCCCGGTCAGTTTCAGGGGCTCGGGGTCGTCAAAGTAGAGCCCGCGCGCAAGCGTCTCAATCTCCTCGGGGGGTGGCTGCTCGCGGCCGATGACGATGACGAGTTGGCGGTCTTTCCACAAATCGATGCCCCGGATGCGGCCAAAGTGCGAGATCAGGGCCGGCCCCCACTCGAAGGCAAGCTCGACTTTTTTCTCGTCTTCGCCGGTGAATTTGCGGCGCACGGGAAGGTTTGTGATCGCGAGCGATGATAACTCGGCGGCCTTCTCACGGATGAAGCGTTTGACCGCGGCAAGACGCTTCTCGGCCCAAGCCAGGGCGCGATCGGACGCGCCAGGAAATCCAAGGAGCGACTGCCTGGAAAACGTCGAGCTGAAACATTGGATGACTTCCGCGCGGCGCTCGACTGGGATATGGACGTGTTCAAGGTCGTCGCCGAAGATGCGCCGACCGATCTCCTTGTCGGCGTCCGCGTCGGTGGCCAGGATCGGGACGTGGCGTTGGAGGATGGGATCGCGCCGGAAAGCCACCACGATCCGGTTTTGTCGCTCGATAACGCCGTTGACCCTCACGGGTTTGTTGCGCCGCAAGAAGACCGAGTGGCAGAGGTCGCGGGGAAGATCAATCTCCACAACGAGCTGGCGCAGGACGCGGGCGATCTTGACCCGCTCACTCTCTTCCAAAGCACTCAGGCGCTTGACCGCCTCATCTTCCCCCATGCCCGGGACAACTTCACATTCATCGTTGATGCCGTCCTCGGCCGCGAAGTAGGCGGCGGCGAGCGCGCCCTTGGACACCCCGGCCTCGCGCAGGGCGGCCAGGAGCGGCTTGTCGCCTTCCAGGGCGACACGCAGGCTCTC
Organism: Elusimicrobiota bacterium; assembly: GCA_016207665.1. Classification (GTDB taxonomy): domain Bacteria; phylum Elusimicrobiota; class Elusimicrobia; order UBA1565; family UBA9628; genus JACQPG01. Next base: position 8,926 of record JACQPG010000158.1, read on the forward strand.
CAGGCAGGCCGACACCGCCTCGGACTTCCAAGGGGCTGGCTGCACGAGCCGGTCGGGCAGGAAGTCCATACGCCCGACCGCCGCCTCCACGAAGCTCTCGTCTGTAATCACCAGATCGGGCTTTGGGAGTGGAGACAGCTTGTGCAAGAACAGATACTCGTGCGAGAAAATCCTCACTCCCGGCGTCGTATCGTTCCACTGCGCGATCCAGGGACACCGGTCGTAGAATGGGCAGATGTTCTCGCCGCGCTTGCAGATGGCTTTGTAAATGTTGATCCCGAGCGGCCCCGCCGCCGCCGCGGCCTTGGGTTTAAGGCACATCGTGCCTTCTCCTTTTTCGCGCCCACCGCCGGTTTTGGCCAGGCGGCCCTTCATGACGCGCACATAGGGACCAGGGCCGAAGCTCGCCGCCAGATTCTCGGCCAGGTCCAGGCTCGGCACGAAAATCCAGATGTTGAGACCCCAGGTCTCGGGGTGCTCCATGATGTAGCGTACGAACGCCGCGGTCTTGCCGAGGCCGGCGGCAGCCTGGATGGCGAGCCTCGGGCCTCGGCTGAGGCTCGACAGGCCGCGATCCTTGAGGAGCTTCTCTTTCAACTTCTTCCACTCGCGGGCGCGGATGCGGCGGGTATGGCGGTCGGTCAACTCTGCGACCTCTTCGATCGGGGCGGGCAGGATGCCGTCACGAACCAACTCCGCGCGCACCCGGGAAATGAACGCCGGGCCATGGAGGGATGGGCGCAGGCCCTTGAGTTCATGGCGGGTCTGGGCAAAGGCGGCGGCGGAGCCGAACCAGCCCTCGGTGCTGGAGTCCAGGCGAGTTGTGGCCTCGGCAGCCGAGAGAGACTGGGTAGAATAGGCCGGCGGCACATCGGGCTTCAAAGGGCCGGAGCGCGGCTTGGACTTCGCATCGAAGCCTTTACGCCTGGCCCCGGCGATCATCTCGCTGACCTGGGCGTAAGTTTGCTCGGCGGTCCAGCCGGACAAGGTGTAGGAGGCCATCTTTGCCAAGATCTCGGCATCGGAGTAGCCCTGAGCCACGAGCTTGGCCACCGCTATCAGCATCGGGCTGTGCCAGTTGTCGGGTCCGATGGATGCCAGCAATTGCTCGACGGTGGCCGATGGTGGCAGCGGCAGCACAGCATCTGGAGACTTTGCAGCTCGCGTGGCGGCTTTCCTGGAAGGCGCGTGGCCGGCCTCTGCCGGAAGCAAGGGCTCCAGCCCGATGGGGAAGGTCTCCTTCAGCCGGGCGAATTCGTATAGCCTCATGCCCCGCCCTCAGTGAGAACGAACTCGGTGAGTTCGATGATCCGTCCCTTTTTTCTGGGCCAGGCAATGGAGCCGCCCAGGCGCATGACCCGGCCCGGATTGACCACGGTGACGTCGCCGCCCAAGGCATCGGCAATGGCGCGGTTGAGCTTGCGACAGGCCTCGGGATCGCGCTGAGGCTCTTGGAGTCGGAACCAGAACTGGGCTCGCGCATGCGGATGGCGGCCGGTGTAGACCTTGAAGGAAGGCTCGACGCCTTTTTCACGGCAGAGCGCCTCGGCCCGATCCAGATCCCCGGGACCGTCGAAGTCCGCGTAGGTGCAGGTCAGCGCGTAGAAATCAGTATCCGCAGCACGCCGGAACTTGGAGGTCTTGGGCTTACGCAGCGCGGCCCCGACGTAGAGGCTCTGGCCCGCCACCGCATTGAGACGGGCAGCGACCTGCACCATCTTCGCAAGCTCGTCAGACCTGAAGAGCCGGCCGTGATTGAGCCTACCGTCCTCAGGATCAGTCCACGACAATTCGATGAGGCCATTGCGCAGCTCCGCGGGGAGATCGCCGAACATGGCCTCCGAGTGGGCCAGCATGGCGGCCGAGTTCGGCGCGAGTTCCATCATCTCGCCCGCCCTCCAGGAGTTCCGCCATGCAGTCGGTCCTTGAGCGTGCGCAACGCATCCGTGAAATCTTTTGCCGCGACGCGGAGCTCACGGCTCCAGTAGGCGTCGGCCGATGTACGGCACGCGACGGCATCCTCAAAAGAGAAGTAGGCCCGCCCGTCATGCCAGATGAGGCCGGCGAGTCTGCGGCTGCTGGCGAGCAACGCCGCGGCCAGCCAGAGGTCGCGGGTCTCGTAAGTTTCAGTTGGAGTCGGATTATTCATTCGCATCGCCGGAAAAACAAAACCTCGGGGCTTTGTCTCCCGAGGTCAGTTTAGACGATGCGATTTGCTCCGGTCGCTGGCCGGAATGCGTGCACCTAAATCTTACTTTACAAGCGCTTGTGCCAGATGATCTTCTGGATCATCGCCTCCCTCAAATCAAAAGGATTCTGCTTCTTCCAGACCCAATGACCGAAGATGGATTTATTTGTCTCTCCCATTCGCAAAAGCTCATCGTGAATCATCTCGTAGCGTTTATCGCTCTTGATGTGCTCTTGCCCCAGTTTCTCATATCGCCGCCTGATCCAACGATTGCGCTTCCTGCGAAAGGCGGCGGCACCGGTCTGGCTGGCGAAAGGCGCGCGGGACTCCCCGCGCAGCTCGCCTACCGTCTTGCTTTGACCGTCCTCGAGTCTATCGGCCACTCGCGCCAAAGTCCCGTCGAGTTTGCGTCGGCGCTGATCAGAGTCTGAGATCTTGGTAAGCGCCTCGCGTCCCTCCTCGAGTCGAGCCCATGCGGCCCGGCGTGTGCCCTCGTCGGCTGGGCCGCGCATTCCCGAGAGGTGCTTGAGCAGTTCCTTTACGGCCGCCCGAATATCGCGCTGCGTAGCGGTCAGAGGAATCTTAAAGAAGATGTGCGGCGAAAAGGTGGGCGCACCGATAAAGCTAGACTTCGCCCCATGGAGTTTGGAATCGTCCCTGTCCGAGCGAACGCAGGCGCTGATCCCGCCTCGCCGCAGGATCGGGATTGACGCGCCGTCGGCGGCCAGGATACGGCCGAGGGGCGACTTTGGTGCAATGGAACGGCTCTTCTTCATTCGCATCTCTAAACGACATAACGGCTACAAATCGATCGGGCTTAGGGCCGTCTTGAGCGGACCATCTTCTCCTTCCACGCGGATGCCGGCTCCGGTCGGATTCAGCCGACGAGCCAGGCGAACTCGATAGCCGCGGCAGCGCTTGACGGTCCGCTCGAACTGCCGTCCCTCAACCGAGCCCCGCCAGCCGTCGATCCATTCGAAGCGAAGCTCTTTGACGAAGAAAAATCGCCAGAGTTTCTCCTGGCTTCCGTCGCCGTTCTCTCGCACACTGTAGCCGACGCGCCTGAGAATATGGCCAGGGTCGGTCTTCCATACTTCCCATATCGCGTGCTCGAGCTTCTTGATCTCGGCTACTTCCTTAGCGGTGAAGAA
>JACQPG010000146.1 GCA_016207665.1 Elusimicrobiota bacterium
TCGAAGTTGTAGCCCTCCCAAGGCATGAAGCCCACCAGCAAATTGCGTCCCAGCGCCAACTGCCCCTCCGAGGTGCCCGGCCCGTCGGCAAGCACATCGCCGGCCTTGACCGCCGTCCCGGTCTTGGCCAGGGGAGTCTGATTAATGCACGTATCCTGATTGGAGCGGCTGTATTTCTTGAGCGTGTAAATATCGATGGCCTCTTCCTTTCCCTTGACGTTGTCGGCCACCACGGCGATCATGTCTCCGGCGGAATAGATGACGCGCCCGGGTCTTTTGGCTACGATGCACGCTCCGGAGTCCTTGGCCACCGCCTCTTCGACGCCGGTCGCCACCAAAGGAGGCTCGGCGGTAAGCAGCGGGACGGCCTGCCGCTGCATGTTCGAGCCCATGAGAGCGCGGTTGGCGTCGTCGTGCTCGAGGAATGGGATCAGTGCCGCGGACACCGAGACTACCTGCATGGGCGAAATATCCATGTAGTCAACGCGCGCCGGATCGACCAGCGGAAAGTCGCCGCGCAACCGGGCCGAGACCAGATCCGAGGCGATCTTTTCTTTCTCGAGCGGAGTGTTGGCCTGGGCGACTATCTGATCGCTTTCGGCGTCGGCGTTGAGATATTCCACATCGCCCGTCAATCGGCCCTTCGAGGCCTTCCTGTACGGGGACTCGATCAGGCCGAACTCGTTGATCCGGGCAAAGGACGCCAAAGACGTGATGAGACCGATGTTCGGTCCCTCGGGGGTCTCGATCGGGCAGATGCGCCCATAATGGGTGTAGTGCACATCGCGGACCTCGAATCCGGCCCGCTTCCGGTTGAGCCCTCCAGGGCCGAGAGCCGAGAGGCGCCGTTTATGAGTGATCTCCGAAAGAGGATTGATCTGGTCCATGAACTGCGAGAGCTGCGAGGTGCCGAAGAACTTCCTAAGGATGCCGACGATAGGCGCGGTATTGAGGAGATTGCGCGGGGTCAGCAGGGTCTTATCCTGAACGCTCATGCGATCTCGGATGACCCTGGACATCTGCGCCAGACCAACGCGGATCTGGTTCTCGAGCAGCTCGCCCACGCCGCGGACCCGGCGATTGCCCAAATGATCGATATCATCAAGCTTGACCGGGAAGTTCTTATCGAAGAACGACGGGATAGACTTGCGCCAGGCGGTGATCGCGTCGGAAAGGTCTATGACGGTGAAGCGATCCTTTTTGAGCCCCTGTTTGGTCGCGTCGGCGTCATCGTCCGAATCCTTCTCATGAAGATCGATGACGGGCATCTGGCCCAGGCTTTCGCCCTTGACCCTCTTGGCGTACTCCTGGAACTGGGCCTTGAACTCGGAAAGCCCCTCATACTGCGCCCCGCGGGGGGGCATGGGCACGAACTTCGCCAAGCCCTCGCTAAAATGGGTCACGCCAGTGTTCAAAGCGATCAGGTATTGCATGGTCGCTATGATATCCTCGAGACAAAGGGTGCGGCGCTCGAAGGAAGGCGCGGCGAAATACTTATGCCGCCGGCTCTCCGGCCGGGGAGTGATGTCCCGTCGAGCGGCCAGCCTCCAGAGATAATAATGGAGCTTGGTGTTGACCTTGTGCCGCCCGACCTTGGACAGATCGTACTTCCTCAAATTCTTGAAGACCAGGTTGTCCAAGTAAGCCTCAGCCTGGCCGGGGACGATAAATTCCTGGCCGCGAAGCTTCTTATAGATATCCTGCTGCGCTTCCTTGACGCTCTTGATCTTATCCTTGCGAAGGGTCTCAAGTATGGTCGGATCGTCTTTCTCGGGATCGCCGGTCAAGAGCTTGATCTTCTCGATCTTCTTATCGAGCATCCTCTTGACGGCCTCATGGGTCACCTTCTTGCCCGCCTCGAGCAGCACCTCTCCGGTGCTCTGATCGACCACGTCCTCTATGGAGATGCGGTGCACGAGAGCCAGCATGGTCTCGGAATTGACCGCCACCTCCTCGTAGGAGTAGAACATCTTGAGTATATCGGAGTCCGATTCCATGCCGCAGGCGCGCAAGAACGTGGTCGCCTCGAACTTCTTCTTGCGGTCAATGCGGACGAACAGGATGTTGTTCAAGTCGAACTCGAATTCGATCCAAGCGCCGCGATAGGGTATGATTTTGGCGAAAAACAGCTTCTTGCCGACGGCCGATATCTTTTTCTCCTCGTCCTCCTCAAAGATGATGCCGGGAGAGCGGTGGAGCTGGCTGACCACGACGCGCTCCGCGCCATTGATGATAAAGGACGCGGTATCGGTCATGATCGGGATCTCGCAGAGAACCACCTCCTGCTCGATGATCTGCTTGAGCTTGCCTGAGGGCTGCCGGGAGGAGAGCCGCAGTATGGCCTTGAGCGGTCTTGAAAAAGTGGAGTCGTGGGCCTGAGCTTCCTCGGGGCTGGCGTAGCGCGAAGCGCCGAACTCGTAGCGGACGAAATCAAGCACCATGCTTCCATCCGCCGACTCGATCGGAAAGACGTCCAGGAAAGCGGCCTGAAGACCCATCAGCTTCCGCTCGTCCGGCGGAGCATCCAGCTGCATGAAATCCCGGAAGGAATTCTTCTGCATCTCCAACAAATCCGGGAGCTCCATCGCCTGCGGAATCTTGCCGAACTTAATCTGTTTCACTCTTTTACTCCTGCACCCAAAATAGAGAAAAAGCCACCCCCGGTCCCCGGGCCCCCGAAATTTTAGTTTCGAGGGCGCAGGGGCCTGGAGGACAACAACTTTTCACTACTCAACAAACCTAAAAAAACACCGCAAGATCACTTCAACTCGACGGTCGCTCCGGCCTCGGTCAATTTCTTCTTGATTTCCTCAGCCTGAGCCTTGGGCACGCCGTCCTTGACTGGCTTCGGCGCCGCCTCCACGAGATCCTTGGCCTCTTTCAGCCCAAGACCCGTCAACTCCCGAACGGCCTTGATCACGGCGATCTTGTTCCCGCCCGCGTTGGTCAACACGACAGAGAAATCGGTCTTCTCTCCACCCTCCGCGGCAGCGGCTCCTCCAGCGGCTCCACCCGCAGCCGGAGCTCCGACCATCATCACGGGAGCGGCGGCGGCCGCCTTGACGCCGAACTTGTCCTCGACCGCCTTGACGAGCTCTGAGAGCTCCATGACGCTCAGGTTAGCGATCGCCTCGACCAGCTCTTCCTTGCTCAACTTCGTTGCGCTTGCCATTGACTTTTCTCCTTAATGACAGCTCGCCCTCATTGAGGGAGATTTATCCTCCGGTGCCAGACCGCCACGCAATTCATTATGCCGCCTGGCACCGGGTCGCTGCGCGACCCAGGACTGCCAGCCACTTTAGGCGGTGGCCGCGCCTTCTGCCTTCTTCTTCTCCTCCAAGGCCCTCAGCACAAGGACCATATCCCTGATCGGGGCCTGAAGAACTCCCGCGGACTGCGCCACCGCGGAATAAAGAGTGCCCACCAGCTTAGCCAACACCTCGGACTTCGTGCCCAGCGTGGAGAGCTTCTGACAGTCGGCCGGCGTCATCCATTTTTGGCCGACGAACCCGGCTTTGATCTTGAATTGAGGGAATTGCTTGGCGAAGGCGGCCAAAACCTTGGCCGCGGCGACCGGATCCTCGGACTCGGAGACTACCATGCCCACGGGACCCTTTAAAAGCTTGGGGTCGACTCCATCGACCCCGGCATTCTTGAAGGCGTAACGGATCAGGCTGTTCTTGATCACCGCGTAACGGCAGCGCAGCGGCTTAAGCTTGCCCCGCAATTCATCCATTTCCACGAACTTAAGGCCCTGAAATTCGGTGAAGAAAAGATGCGGCGCCTTTTTGAGGGTATCCGCGATTTCTTTGGATTTCTCGATCTTCTGATTCTTAGTTAGTTTCATGCCTAGTTAAACCGTATCTCCAACCCGGCTCCGAATTGATATCCGTCTACGAAAGACGCCTCCGCGAACAAGCCTTCCTGGTCCCACATCGGGACCTTGAAACCTAAAAAGGGGCTCGCCATATGCCTCTTCCCTCCGGCGCGGCTCCCGTCCTGATAATCCTTTAAATACGACTCGGTGAAAAAATATTTTACGCCGCCGTACGGCTCTATATCCCAACCGCTGAACGCATCCACAAAAAGATGACTCGACTCCAACGCCACTTGATATTGCCAAAACCGCAGCCGCTGATTGATCCTGTGATCGAGGCCCGAGCCGCCTGGAAATCGACGATTGAATTTGTATTGGCTATAGGTGACGCTAAAATCGAAGGCAACGGCCGGAGTCACGATCGTGTCCGGGATGATCGTCGCCTTGGCGCCAAAACCGGCTGTCAGGCCGGGACTATCGCCGCTAAGCGTATTGGTGATCGTCGTGGAAGGGACTCTTAAACTATATCCGCCCACGCCCAAAAGGCCGTAATATTGGCCGCCTTCGAAGGGTTGGCCCAATATCTTCACGACCGCGCCTCCTCCGGAGCCTTTAGCCTCGACATCCCCCGCCTGATCGCATGGGAATGACACCGAACCGCTCGCCGTCGTGCAGCTGCCGGCGCCGTTGATCGAGAAGGTGTGGACCTGTCCCTTCACGCCTTGATAATAACCCAGAATCTTCAAAGAACCCTTGGACAACTGCCTGGCCGAGGTAGCCAGAATCTGGGCTGAGGCTGGCACCGCGGCAACCAAGACGCCCATCCACAACAGGACGTCTCTCATCAGTCGTTGCATTATTTCCAAGCTCAAGAGGCGGATGAGACCGGCAACGACCTACTCTCCCAACGCCGAGTTGGGCGTTAGTACCATCGGCCCTTACAGGCTTAACTTCCGTGTTCGGAATGGGAACGGGTGTATCCCTGTCGGAATAGTCACCGGTCTCATCCGCCTCTCAAGCAAAAAGGCGGCACCCTTTTCAGGTGCGGGGGAGTATGGCCATGGCCCGATAGTTGGATTCCGGACCACGTCGTGGCGCGCGCACGCAACGAACTCCGCAAACAACAAACAATTATACCATAAAGTCCCCGTTCCGACACTCGAAAAAACGGGGACAGAGTCAGAGAACAAGCGTCACACTATCCTTTATTAAGGATAGTAGATCGAAGAATACGGCCAAGCCTCACGGACAATTAGTACCACTTGGCTGAAAGCCTTACGGCTCTTACACCCGTGGCCTATCAACCCGGTAGTCTTCCGGGGTCCTTTAGGCCCCTTTCGGGACGGGGAAACCTTATCTTGGGGCGGGTTTCACGCTTAGATGCTTTCAGCGTTTATCCCTTCCGAACTCCGCTACCCAGCAATACCCCTGGCGGGATAACTGGCATACAGGAGGTTCGTCCA
>JACQPG010000148.1 GCA_016207665.1 Elusimicrobiota bacterium
GAGAGCGTAAACGCCAGCTTCTACAGATGGACCAGGACCAGCGGCTGCTTTACGATCTTATCCAGGGCGAGTCAGCGGCAGCCGGTTGAATTTCGGGTGTCCCAACGCGGAAGTCAGGAGCCCTCGGATCAGGGCGATGAGAAACGGATTCGGGAGCGGCTGGATTCATTAAGGACCCGGGCCAAGCCCACCCGGGATTGATCGTGGTTCAGCCGAAACGGGCGCGCGCAATACTCGGGTCAGCGCTTGAGCGCCTCCAGCATTTTTTTTGCCAGGGACGATATGTTCTTGAGAATCGTATCGATGGTTTTCTTTCCGCCATACTCCGCTGTGAACGTGGCGGCGAGCGGTCGGGCGAGTTCAGGGACCTTCTCGCCCATTTCGCCACAAAGCTCTAAGACGGCCTTGGCGCCGACTCCGGCTTCCTCGGCCAGACGCTCCCAATGCTCCTTTAAGACCCAATCCGCCCGGTGCTGTTTGCCGATCCGCATGGCAAACTTAGGCGACAGTTGGCCGTAAGCCCGCGTGGAAAGAAGGTCGTATAACGGAGAGAGCCTGTACTCCTTTTTCCTGATCAACATCGAGAGATTCTTGGCGTGGGCGTCGCAATTGCCGATCAGGAAATTGAAGACGACCCATCGTAGCATCGTTATCTTGTCGAGCGCGGGCTGAGTGCCGTGCTCACCGACAAGCCCGAAACAATCCTTAAGACCCGGCCCGCCGTCGGCCTCGTACTTCTTGCCGAAAGAGTAGCCCAGCGCCTGGCAAAAGTCCTCCTGATGAATTCGGGAGAGTTTTCCTTTTTCATCACGCTGACGATCGTAGCGTTCGATCAGATAGAACGGATACTTGCCCTTGATGACCATCGAGGCCGGGACCGGAATGCCGGCCTGGCGGGCCAGTTCCATGCAAAAAGCCTCGTTCTCGACGACGCCCTCAAAGCCCGGTATGGCCGGCTTGAGGATGTGCGAGCTGGCAAATGACCCATGGGGCAAAAAGAACTTTCCATCCTCATAGAAGACGGGAATCTTTTGTTGGGCCCCGGCCAACGAGAGCCGCAAGTCATCGTGGGCGACCAGGAGCGGATTTTGCGGCATCTGCTCGATCATCAGGTCCAGGTCCTTGCGCGAAAGGGACTCGTAGCTGCCCTGCTCGCTGACCTGCTGCCCCTCGGGGAGGATCGAGAGAGCCCCGGCGCATTCCCCGCCGAGGGCCTCGAGCAGTTTGAAGTCGTTGGACTCGGATATGCCCAGCTTCCTGGTGATGAGGGCTCGGGTCGTTGCCTCCGGGAGAAGATTGGCGAAAAAAATCCGACAGGCGTCATCATCAAAGGGCTCCGGCCGCAACGGCAGGCGGATGGAGACCGGGATGGCGCCGGCATCGGAGAGCCACGTGGAAGCGTACTGAAACTCGAATCCGCCCTTGTCGCCCTGGCGTAGGCGGCCGGCGAGTTCGGTCTCCCAGTAGACGTTAAGAGTCTCAGTCATCGGCGAACTCCTTACGTTTGATGATGACGCGCAGTCCGAATCCTTTGAGCACCTGCAAGACCTTGCCCAGATGCAAGGTTGGCTTCCCGTTTTCTAAATCAGACAGGAACCGCGTTCCCACGCCGCACAGAGCGGCAGCCTGAGCTTGTCGCAAGCCGGCTTGCTTCCTGGCCCGCCTAACGATCCGGCCGATCTCCGCTGGGTCTTTGGCCAGCACCTGGGATAGCTCTGGAGTGTCTTTTAACATGTTATTCCCGATCGGTAATTTCTCAGTCATTAGTCCCGCTTTTATATTTTATTTTACCGTACGGGAATATTATAGCATAAGATCTGAGTTTCCGCAAGTATTTTACCGATCGGGAATAATAGACAGCAAGCCGAGTTCCCATCCGGGCCGGTACGGAATGCCCAAAGTGCTAGCATCATACGATGAAACCTTTTATGACCATCCTGGCCGCGCTCTTCCTTTGTCCGGCGGCCCGGGCCTTCGAACGGGATTCTCCATCTCCATCTACGCGCAAGTCCCGGGGGCACGCTCCATGACTTTCAGCCCCAAAGGCACGTTGTTCGTGGGCTCGCGGGAAGAGGGAAAGGTGTACGCGGTACGGCAACGGGGAGAAGCCCGGCAGGTCCTGACCCTGGCCACGGATCTGGAGATGCCCAACGGCGTGGCCTTCAAGGACGGCGCGCTTTATGTCGCCGAAGTGAGCCGGGTCTGGAGATACGATGATATCGAGGATAGGCTCGAGAACCCGCCCAAGCCCGTGCTGGTGCGCGGGGATCTCCCCTCGGACCGCGGGCATGGCTGGAAATTCATCGCCTTCGGTCCGGACGGCCGGCTCTACGTTCCGGTGGGGGCTCCCTGCAACGTCTGCGAGAAGAGAAGGCATATCCTATTGAGCGAAGTAAATGAGTAGAATACTTCGGTGGCCAAAGAATTTCCCGGAACATTGCTCGAATTCGAGCGGTGGTTCCGAACTGAAGAGTCATGCCGGAGCTACCTCGAACGAATTCGCTGGCCTGAAGGATTTGTCTGTCCCCGATGCCAGGCGCGGAAGGCATGGCACAGCAAAAACGGGCTGTTCCATTGCCAAGGCTGCTACACCAACACGTATCTCACGGCCGGAACCGTCTTCCATCGAAGCAAGGTCCCGCTGCGACTGTGGTATCGGGCCATGTGGTGGATGACCAACCAAAAAATGGGTATCAACGCCATGGGGCTTCAAAGATTGTTCGGACTGCCGAGTTACCAGACGGCATGGACGATGCTGCATAAGTTGCGTCGGGCTATGATTCGGCCGGGGCGTGAACAACTTTCCGGTGATGTCGAAGTGGATGAAACTCTGATTGGCGGATTCGCACCCGGAGATCAAGGGCGGCAGGAAAAGAATATCGTGATAATCGCAGCTGAAATTCAAGGCAAAGGAATTGGAAGAATCCGATTGGCCAAGCTTCCGGACGAGACCGGCACTCCTATCGTCAACTTCATAAAAACTAACGTAGCCAAAGGTGCTCTGATCGTCAGCGATGGAGAGTGGGCGTATAGCTGGCTGACGGACGAGGGATATCGACATCAACGAATCCCCCGAGCCGGAAGCAAAGAACTGCCGCGAGTTCATCGTGTCGCTTCGTTGCTCAAGAGGTGGCTTCTCGGCACCTTTCAGGGCCGTGCCTCCGACAAGCAACTCCAGCATTATCTCGATGAATACGCCTTTCGATTCAACCGGCGCAATTCCGCGCTGCGCGGCCAGTTGTTCTACCAGCTGGTCCAGCAATGCGCAGGGAGTCCGCCCACAACTTATCACGCTATGACCCGCTCTTCCTAAGGATGCCATGAAAATCACTTCGCTCAATAGGATATGCCTTGAGAAGAGCGACCCTCGTTATGCCTCCCTGCTGTGGATGAACGCGGACGGCTCGGGGCTCGAGATCATAGCCCGAGGCATACGCAACACCGTGGGCTTTACCTGGCATCCGCAGACCCGCGCTCTATGGTTGACCGACAACGGGCAAGACAGGATGGGCGACGACATCCCCCCGGATGAGCTCAACGTGCTGCCATCGACAGGCGCGCATTTCGGCTTCCCTTATTGCCACGGCAAGTCCGTGCGAGACCCCAAATTCGGCCGCGACCATGCCTGCGACTCTTATAGCCCCCCTGCCTTGGAGTTAGGCGCGCACGTGGCGGCCTTGGGCCTGCGCTTCTACTCCGGAGCCGCCTTCCCCGCGCGATTTCGTCATCAACTCTTCATCGCCGAGCACGGCTCCTGGGACCGCTCGACGCCGGTCGGCTATCGCGTGATGCTGGTGCGATTCGAATCCGGCCGGCCCAAGAGCTACGAGAGCTTCGCCGAAGGCTGGCTGAGCGGCGGCAGCGCTTGGGGCCGGCCCGTGGACGTTGAGAACGCGCCCGACGGCTCGCTCTTGGTCTCGGACGACCACTACGGCGCGATCTACCGGATCAGCTATACGAAGCCCTGACCCGGCTCAGCGTCCGCCCTCCAAGGTCGAACGCAGCATCCACGCCATCTTGTCGTGCTTTTCGATCAGGCCCGCCAGGAAATTCTCCGAGGCGTAATCATGGCTTTGCTTGGCGGTTTCCACCGATTCTCGCAGCCGCCGGACGATGATCTCGTGATCCCGCAGTAGATGGGTGATCATCCCTTCCGAATCCAGGGTCTGCGAGCTATCCTCCTTCACGTGAGAACCCTTGAGAAAGGCCTGAAGAGATCCGAGGGCCTGCCCGCCCAAGGCCCGGACCCTCTCGGCGATCTCATCGATGAATAGGTTCAACGTCTCATACTGCTCCTCGAAGAGCTTGTGAAGGTCCCTGAACTGGGGACCCGTCACGTTCCAATGATAGTTCCGAGTCTTGACATAGATCACGAACTCGTCGCAGAGCAGCTCGTTGAGCGATCGCACCACGGTCTCGGTCCCAGTGCGCGCCATGGTCATGGTTTCGTGGCTTCTCATGTTTCCTCCCTTAAATAAAGTCTAGCCGAAGGCCGCCGTGGCGACCATTAAAACGGGGCCATGATTTTGTTGGAGTTGATTGACGTCGGCCACCTGAACAAAGGGGGGACTGGACCTACACTTCGCGTTATGGCCAAGCATCGAGCATGTCGAGCACGAAGCTTTTTTGGGTCTTCTCCAAAGCGAGTGGGTGATTTTGACCTGATTTCAGATCGGATCGAGCATGCAGGTGAGCACCTTGAGGCGCAGGTACTCCTCGTCTCGTAGGCCGTAGCTGCGCCGCTGGATGACGC
>JACQPG010000143.1 GCA_016207665.1 Elusimicrobiota bacterium
GACCTTCCTCATTAAAACTTCACTGGTAATTTGCTATGTTTTGGCGTGGCTGAGCGGGAACAACCATCAACCATCTTATTAATAGAAGACGATCATACCCACGCCCTTCTGATACGGAGCGTCCTTGAAAAGGAGGGTTATTTTTTTATCCATGCGATGAACATGGCGGACGGCTATCGCTACGTGGAGCATTTGCGACCGGCCCTGGTGATCATGGACGTGATGCTTCCCGACGGCTCAGGCTATGATCTTTGCCGCCGCATTCGCGCCCATCCGATGCTGGCTCGAACGCCGATTATTCTCCTTTCAGGTCGGGAATCCATCGAGGATAAACAAAAAGGTTTCGATGCGGGCGCCGACCATTACCTGGTCAAACCGCTGCAGTTCCAGGAATTGAGCCTCTGGACCAACGCGCTGCTTCGGCGCAGCAAGGATCAGGAGGAGCAGGATGGGATCCTGCGCGCGGAGGACTTCTCGATCGACCCTCGATCGCGCTGCGTCGTCACCGCGGGCAAGGCCATCACCCATCTAACGTCTCGGGAGTTCGACCTCCTCTATGAGCTGGTCCGCTGCCGTCCCAACGTGGTCTCGCGCGACCATATCATCAAGAATCTCTGGCGCAAGACGCTGCGGGACAACACCTTGGACGTGCACATCAAGAACATCCGGGCCAAGCTCGGCGCGGCGGGAAGCCGGATCGTCACGATCGCCGGAGAAGGCTATTCTTTTCGATAGTCCGAGGCGGCGGGCTGGCCGTTGCCGTCCAAGAGCGCGGCCGCGGACGCGGGAGCGATGGCCTTGGGCGATTTGCCGTACTCCATGAAGATCTGCACGATCTCGTCATAGTCCAGCTCGTCGCGCTTGAGCAGCTCCTGGGCGAAACGGTCGAGTATCTGGTTTTCGGTCCGCAGCGTCTGCTCTACTTCATCAGCGCACTCGCGCAATATCCTTTGCGTGGCCGCGTTGAGCTTTTCCTTCAAACTGTCGGAGAGCTGCTCGCTGGGGATCATGCTGAAATCGCCCACCATCCCTTCCTCGCCCATGCCGTATTGCCACGCCATACTGTGCGCCAAGGCCATGGCATTGGCGAAATCCGAGGAAACTCCGTTGCTGGTCACGCCGTACTTGAGTTTTTCGGCCACATAGCCGGCCAAGGAGACCTTGATATGGGCTCTCAAGGTATCGACGTCCAAGGTATAGAGCTCCTCGCGCGGCACATGATGGACCACGCCCAAGGTGCCGCCCCTTTGGATGATCGAGGCCTTGAACACGTCATCGGTCGGGTGGCAGAGATAGATCACGATCAGATGCCCGGCCTCATGATAAGCCACCTTCTGCCGCTCTTGATCCGTCAGGTTGAGGCGATGCGCGACTCCCAGCTCGATGCGCTCGATCGCGCCCGAGAGGTCCTTATACGTCACCAGCTCGCGGCGCTCGCGCGCCGCGATCAAGGCTCCTTCCTTCAGGATGTTTTCGATCTCCGCGGGAGTCTTATGCACCGCCTTGCGCGCGAGCCTGCCCAAGTCCACCGTGGGATCGAGCCTGATCTTCTTGGCGTAATGCTCGAATATATCCTTGCGCTCCTGCAGATTGGGCCGGCCGACCGCGATCTTGCGGTCGAATCGTCCCGGCCGCGTCAAGGCTTGGTCCAATATCGCCTCATTGGCGTTCATAGCGCCGATGACCACGATATTGGCGTCGCTGTCGGAAAGACCATCCATCTCGACCAAAAGCTGGTTGAGCGTGCTGTTCGATTCGGAGGAGCCGCCGAAAGCGTCCATGAACACGCGATGCTTGCCGACCACATCAAGCTCATCGATGAAGATGATGCAGGCCCCGTAAGCCTTGGCGTATTGCCGCGCCTGCTTGAAGAGCTTGCGCACGCGCGAGGCGCCCACTCCCACGAATATCTCGATGAACTCCGAGCCCGAGGTGGACAGGAACGGGATGCCGGCCTCGCTGGCGATGGCCTTGGCGAGCATGGTCTTGCCGCAGCCGGGAGGGCCCATCATGAGCATGCCGCGCAGTATCTTGCCTCCCACCCGCTTGAGCGCGGCGCGGTCCTTGATGAGCTGGACCATTTCCCAAGCCTCGCGCTTGGCCTCGTTGAGCCCGATGACGTCCGAGAACTTGACATTGACCATCTCGGCGCCGATCTTGGTCTTGCGGAACTGGGCGAAGCCCCCCCCGAAATGGAGCCAATACAAGCAGACCACGAAGAGCAGCGTGCCGAACACCGTGGTCGGC
>JACQPG010000016.1 GCA_016207665.1 Elusimicrobiota bacterium
CCTGAGCATCGCAAGAAGAGCCGACGGTTCGGACGACCCGGTAGCGGCCACCCTGCTTATCGATGATTTGGACGCTGACCGATCCGCCCCGGTTGCGCTTCTTGCGAACGAACACGCCCTATATTGTGGATAAGACACCCAAACTACAAGGTGCTCTCGTCGAGGACGCTGTCCGATTTTAGGTCGCCGCGGAAGTCAGGAAACTCTGGCACAAAAACCAAGCGACGATGACCTTCCTGAGAAACTTGACCACACGATAGCCTCGATTTGCCTGAGGTCAATCCGTAAAGGAATCCTTCAGTGGCTTGTCACGGTAATGAAGCCTTGACCGGCACGGGGTTCGTCAATTCTTCGGAGGAAGCAGGGAATACTGTTTGCCTGCCCAGGAAACACTTGGGGCAAAGCGCACTCCCGGCACCTTCAGGTTGTCGCCCAGCAGCCGCCTGATCCCCACATAGGCATAAATCAATGGGATGGCCGCCACATACATGCCCAATAACCCAATCCAGAAGTTATGTAGCAATACCCCAGCCAAGATTGACCCGGCAATGCCGGCCAGATTGAGGAGGTGGAACTCTTTCATGCTCAAATCCCGCGGGGATTCGGGATCATTAGATCGTCCAGTGCCGGGCTTCTGAGGCGGCACGTCGTTGTTGAACCGCTGGAGGAGACTGGCGTAGGCGGCGTCGGTGACAGTGCTGTCGGCGCGGACGCCCGGCATGGTCGGACGGGCGCCGAGATTGGTTCCGTCAGCCGCGGCGAGCTCCGTGACGGCGAGGGCACCTTGACCACGGACGCCTCCCGTGAACATCTCGGAGGTCCCTCCGTCGCGCACGATGTGGCTGACGCTGGCGACGATGCTTATCGGGCGGGCCTTCTCCTGGACTGGCTGATCCTCGGAAGCCGCTAGCCCCGCGGGATATGCGGCGGCACCGGTGTAGGTGGCCGCTTCGACGGGGATGCCGATCGCGGCAGCGCCGGGGGTTCGGATCACCGTTGCCAGCGCGGCGACATCAGTGTTCTGCGTCACTGATGCGGCAGCCAACGCCGGAAGAAGAGTCCGGGCGGCGGCTGGCGCGGCGAAAAGAGGGGTCAACGCGGGCGCAATTGTCGTGAGCGGGGCCAAGGTCGGGACCCTGGAGACGCCGCCGAGCACGGCGGCGCCGGCAGAACCATTTGCGAACCCGGCTATGGGCCGCGCCACGACCCGCGCGAGAGCGGCCTGGGGAAGAGCGATCAAGACGACGGAGCAGGCAACGAAAAGCGGTAAAAATCTAATGGATTTCATGATCGTATTCTACGAAAGTGACGAAGTAATCGCCCGGGCCAATGGACCTAGGCGGGCCTCGGCAAAAGGCCCTCAGATTCCTAGGCCTTTCAACCCATGAACTTTCCGGGGTCTGATTTTCTATCCACAGTTCTACTCGCTCTTAGGGGATCGGCCCGCGTGAGCGGCCCGGCCAGTTGGGCCGATACGCAGATTATGTTATCACCAGAGATAACTTCTCGCAACACGCCAATGAGAATTCCATCGAACACAACATAACTGCGGTCGCAACATAATTGTAGTTACGTGGTTAACCACATAACTACAAGAATGGAATGGCTGAAGCGCTTGTTCGAGCCCTAGGGCGTCAAGCGGGCTTCAAGAACGCCGGGGCCTCCGCCTGATTCGGGCGAGAGATCGCGAAGCTCCTCGAGGAAGCGCTCCCAGCTCATGCCGTCCCAACGCAGCCTTTCCAAGGCGTAGGCGTCCTCGGCGCGTATGCGGTTTTTGAACGTCCTTTCCCGGTGATAGGTGAGAATGGTCAGGCGCTTCGAAAAAAGGTAAGCCTCGCTATCCACGATGAAATGCCCGGCCGGCTCTCCTTGCTCCGGGCGAGCCGAGCGAAGTACGGCGCTCAATGTCAAGCCCTTGGGAGGCGCGCCCATGGACTTGGTATGGGCGATGCGCAATCGGCCCAAGCGATCCTCGACCTCGACCTTCCAAGGGACTTGAGCCAGGGTCGAGACTTTCTTTTGGGAGGCGATGACGGCCTTCTCGCGCGAGAGAACGGCGCGTTGCATGCGGGCCTGGCTGGGCGCGGCGCCGGCCGGCCAGGCCAGACTCAACAGCAGCAAGACGGATGAGGAGTTGATCCTCACATCTTAACTAACGGAAGTCGTGGCTTTCTATCCCCTCGACGATGAGCCCGCTCGAGCCTGTGATCAGCGTTGGCCGTCATGGCCGCGCTCGGGGCTCCATAGCGCCGATAGTGTCAGATTATTTTTACGGGATCGATACGCGGGACGCCGGTGCGCGAATTTATAATGGAGCTGGAACTCAAGGGGGCTTATCCATGAGACAGAAAAGAAGCAGAAAGGGGATCAGGCGCGCCGGAGCGGGAGTCAAGCGCCGCAAACTTCCGCCGGAACTCGAGGAAGGCGGGGAAGGGGAAGTGGAGGAGAGCGGGGAATCAGAAATGGCCGATACGGAGCTGCCCGAGGCCGAGATACTCGAGAACTCCGCCCCGGAAGGCGTGTTGAGCCGAGGGGAGGAGCAAGAGGAGGAAGACCGCGACATCAGGGAGAGGTATGGGCGCAACGCCGGTCCCCAGCCGATTTGATGAAGAGGACCTTGGTGCTGAGCGTGCCTGGACTGGAGGCCGGATTCCTGAACCGGTTGCCCAGGCTCTCCAGCCTGGCCAGGCACGGAGCCATGCGCCCGCTCAAGCCCCTTTTCCCCGCCCTAGCTTGTCCCGCGCAGTCCACGTTCCTTACCGGCGCGCTGCCGCGGGAGCACGGCGGCGTCGCCGACGGCTGGTATGATCGCGAGTCGGCGGAGATCCGCATGTGGAGGCAATCGGCCCTTCTGGTCAGGGGGGAAAGGGTGTGGGATCTGGCCAGGAGGCTCGACGAGAATTTCACATGCGCCATGCTTTTTTGGCGCCACAATATGTATGGGACGGCCGATGTCGCGGTGACTCCGACTCCGGTTCATTCGGCCGAGGGCTCGAGCTTTTCCGATCTATACACCAGGCCTGCCGGGTTGGGCGGGGAGTTGCGGGCCCGGCTGGGGCGGTTTCCTGCGGGACAATTCTGGGGGCCCTTCGCCGGCATAGAGTCCAGCCGCTGGATCGCGGACTGCGCCCGCTACGTTTTCGATGCGATACGCCCTACCCTGACTCTCGCCCGCCTTCCTCATCTGGACTATGTGCTCCAGCGTTTGGGACCCGAGCACCCGGCGCTCGATGATGAACTGCTCCGGTTCGATCAAGTCCTCGACCAGCTTTGCCGGCACGTCTTGTCCCAGGGCGCCCGGGTCCTGCTCATCTCGGAATATAAGATCGAGTCGGTCAGCCGCGCGATCCCGATCAATCGGATATTGCGCCGGGAGGGTTTGCTCAATGTCCGCTCCGAGCGCTCTTGGGAGATGTTGGATCCGGGCGGCTCTCAGGCCTTCGCCATTGCGGATCACCAGATCGCCCATCTTTATCTTCAACGCCCCGAGCAGGCGCCCCGCATCCGGGAACTGCTCGAGCGCGTGCCCGGGGTCGAGGCCGTCTTGGACGAAGAGGGCAAGAGGGGGATGGGAGTGGATCACGTCCGATCTGGGGACTTGGTCGCCGTGGCCGATCGGCGCAGCTGGTTCAGCTATTATTATTGGATCGATGACGCCAAGGCGCCGGACTTCGCCAGGACCTCCGACGGACGCAAGCCGGGCTACGACCCCGCGGAACTTTTCATCGACCCCGGCCTGCGAATGGCTCGCGCCCGCATCGCCTTCAAGCGGCTCAAGCGCCGTTCCGGCTTGAGCGCGGCGCTCGATATCGTGCCGTTGGACGCGGGGCTCGTGCGCGGCTCGCATGGCCGCGCCTGCGAGGGAGCGATCGTCGTCTCGAGCCAGCCGCGTCTTCTACCGAATGGGCCGATCGAGCCCCTCCAGATCAAGGATCTGATGCTGGCGCATGTCTTCGTCACAGAGACCGTTATGAGCTGAGGCGGCGGAGGATCAATGTCTTCGTCGGTGGCCGCATCGGAAACGCGGGTTCGGGGGGAACGCTTATCGAGGATCCCCTCGCTGTGGAGCGGCGTCCTGGCGGGAGCCGTCCTGGGGGGAGCGGAGCTTTCGGCAACCCCGCTCTTATTGGCGACAGCGTCTGTTTCCGCCCTTCATCTTTCCGGCTTTCTCGGCGAGGGAGCGTCCCGGACGGCTTTTTGGTCGATGTTCGGGGGCCTTTTGGGGCTGATTGCAGCCGGGGGCCTGAGCTCGGCCGTGGCGGCGGCCAAGGCCGGCGTGTCCGGGATGGCGTTGGCCTCGCTTTTGGCGCTTTATGAGCGCAGCGGCCGCGGAGTCGTGGGACCTTGGCTGGCGGGTCTCGGCCGGGGCGCGATCTATATCTGCGGCTCCCTGGCCATGGGCGGCGGGGTTGAGCCGGCGGTTCTGGGCGCCGCCGCCTGCGTGTTCGCCTATGCCGCCGGGTTGACCGCCCTTTCCGAGCAGAGAGCCGGCTCGGGCCTATGGCCTCCGGCTCTTTTGTTCGTGCCCTTCCTGGTGGCTGATCCAGGTTTTGATGGCTTGGCTCAGGCGTTATGGGGCGCGGCCTTGCTTTGGACCGGCTTCTGCGTGAGGCGGTGGTGGGCCGGGAAACCCGACGCCGTCGCTTTCTTGAGGGCCGGCATCTCGTTGATCGACGCGCTTCTCATCATGAGTTTCGCCAGGACCGAGGGACGCGTCGCCAAGGCCATTGAGACGGAGACGTCCAAGATTCCTTCGGACATGTTCCTATGGGCGGGGCTGGGGGCTATCGGTCTTTCGTTGGTGTCGCAGATCGCGGGGCGCAGGGATGCCAGCCGCTTCTTTGGGCAGTGGGTCCCGACGATCTTGATCTTCGGCCTTTACAACAAACTGGTCAAGGTGGCCGGTCATGAGAAGGGCGTCACCGAGGGCTTGTAATTCGCCGGTTCTCCATCTGCCGGTCGGGGGCTGGCGCCGTATCCAGCCCTCGACCGGAGGTCTATGATGCCCAAGACCGCTCCCAGCCTCAGGTCCTGGCAGAGGCAGTTGATTTTCCAGCGTCCGCATCTCAACGGCCAACGCTTGCCCGCGGAGCGGATCAAGATCGAGCTTCTCCTGATCCAGGGAAGCTATTACCTTCTCTCGGGGCTTTGGCCCCTGGTGGATATCCAGTCGTTCCAGGCCGTGACCGGCCCCAAATCGGACCTCTGGCTGGTCAAGACCGTCGGAGCGCTCATCTCGACGATCTCATTGCCGATCTTGGTCTGCGCCGTGTCCGGACGAATACTCGGGGAGATCATCCTCCTGGCCGTCGCATCAGCGGCGGTGCTGGGAGCCGTGGACGTGATCTATTGCTTCGGCGGCGTCATTTCCCCGGTCTATCTCGCCGACGCCGCTCTGGAGGCGATGTTGCTCTGCCTTTGGCTTTACGCTTACCTGAGATACCGCTAGCGGTCGCGCATTGACAGGGGATTGGCCGTCCGTTATATAGATGGGGTGAAATCCCGTCTGTTCCTGGTCGCGGTCCTGGGGTCGGCATCGGCGGCGTACTGGCTCCTGACCCATCGCGGCCCGTCGGCGCCCGCGACGCTCGCTCCCGCGGGGACGTCGGCGCCCGCGCGACAGACGTCGCTGCCCGCGATCCCCTCCGCCTTGCCCCGGCCTCGCCCGGCCGAAGGCCGCGCCCCGGCGGGCGCGACGCTCGCGCTGCCGCGGACCCAGTCGCCGGGCTTGCCTTGGGATGATCGCCGTCTTGAGCCGATCGAGACGCTTCCCAAGCTCGATACCTCGCTCAAGGGAGCTTCGCCGCTCATGATCGCGGCCGCCAAGGGCCAGACCGTTAAGGTCAGGCAGCTCATCGCCCAAGGGGCGGATTTGGAGGCGGTCAACGACAAGGGCGAAACGGCCCTGATGCTCGCCTCCGCGCGTGGCTTCACGGAGACCGTGCTGGCGCTGCTCGCCCAAGGGGCCAACGTGGAGGCTAGGGCGGGGAGAGCTCCCTCTCTCATGGGCGTTCCCGCCGCGCCGCAGCCGGCGGGCGTCCTTCCGGCCGGGGCTCCCGCTCTGGAGCCCTTCGCGCAGAACGCGCTGATGGCCGCCTCGGCGTCCGGTTTCGCGGCGACGCTGCGAGCCCTCTTGGATAAGGGAGCGAAGGTCGATGGCAGCGATGATCTGGGGCAGACCCCGCTGATGTACGCGGCGGCTCGGGGCAGGCTGGAGGCCGTGCGAGAGCTCTTGTCCCGCGGAGCGGACATTAACGCCAGGCAGAAACAGGGCTGGAGCGCCTTGATGTTGGCGGCCGCGCGAGGGCACGGGCTGATCGTGCGGGAGCTTCTTGCTCGCGGCGCCAAGGCGGACGAGCTCAACGATCAGGGACAGAGCGCTCTCATGGCGGCCTCGGCCATGGGCTATCTCGACATAGTCCGAGCCTTGCTCTCGGTTGGGGCTTGGCTGGAGACTCGCGACAAGAGGGGACAATCAGCCCTGCTTTACGCGGCGGCCAACGGCCGCTTTGAGGTGGCCAAGGAGCTGATAGGCAAGGAGGCTCATGTCGAGGCGAAGGACGAGAGGGGGGTGACCGTGCTCATGGCCGCGGTACAGCGGGGGGATCGAAGGTTGACCGAGCTGCTGTTGGCCAACAAGAGGACCAAGGTCAACGCCTCGAACGAGGACGGGCAGACCGCCTTGATCTACGCGGCGGCCGCCGGACATGCCGAGATCGCTCGCGCCTTGCTCGAGAACGGAGCGGACCTGGACGCTCGGGACAAGACCGGCTGGACCGCCTTGATGGCCGCGGCCGCCAATGGCCGCGTCGAGGTCGTCAAGCTGCTGATCCTGCGTGGAGCCGATCGCGCGGTCTCCAACGGCGACGGCCGCACGGCCTTGGAACTGGCCTCGGCGGCCGGGCACTCCACCGTCGCCTCCCTTCTGCGCGACGGCCGTTAGCCCGCGCGTCACAAATCATTTATTCCCCCTCAATAGAGAGCCTGCGTCCGCGGGTCTATAATGCGGACATGTCCGACGAGGAGATCCAGGCCGCCTTGCTCGCCGCCCGCGCCGCTCATCCCGCGCCAGACTTCAGGCGCCGGGTCGAGGAGATCTATAGGGCGGGAGGCCCGAGGCAGAGGCGGGTCGTGCTGCGCACCCTGGTCCTCTTCGAGCAGCCGAGGCAATTTCTGGGCCTGGCCCTGGAGGCGGCGCAAAGCATGGTCGGCGAGATATTCGAGGCGATCGCCTGCGATAATCCCTATCCGTCCCGCTACTTCAGCGACTCGAGCTTCCACCGCATGGTCGTCAGGGCGCTCAGCCTGGGGCTGTCGCCTTGCCGCATCGTGGGACTGGAGCTCCGGCTGGCGGCGGCCTCGGGCGGCCGCATGGATCGTTTCACCGCGATGACCCGATGAGAAGCGTGGCTCGGCAGCCTCAGTCCGACGGCTATCTGGCGACGGTGGCCGCGTCCTTCGATTATCCGATGCAATTCACGCGGGATGCCTTCTCTCCGACGAACGCGGATTTCCTCAATCTGGTCCGGCGCCGCGAACCCGCGCGGCGCCACCGCCTTTTCGTGGTGGTCGACTCCGGAGTGGCCCTAGCCAGGCCGGAGCTGTGCCAGGCCGTGGTCCAGTACGCTCGGCAATTCGCGGCCAGCCTGGACCTGGCAGCGCCGCCCCTGGTCATCGAAGGGGGCGAGGCCTCGAAGAGCCGTCCCGAGCTGTGGTCCTGGTTTCAAGCCCGTTTATGCGCGGCGAATCTCGATAGGCAATCCCATTTGGTGGTGGTCGGAGGAGGCGCCTTGCAGGATATGGCGGGGTATTCGGCGGCCGCTCTTTATGGAGGATTGCGCTTGTTCCGCATGCCCAGCACGGTGGTCTCTCAGGCGGAGGCCGGGATGGTGTGGAGAAGCTCGCTCAACGCCTTCGGCAAGAAGGATCTCTTGTCCCAATGCTATCCACCGTCGGCCATACTGCTCGACACCGAGTTGCTCAAGAGCGTGGCGCCCAAGGAAAAGCTTTTGGGCGCGATCGAGGCCCTCAAGATAGCCCTGGTGCGCGACCCCGATTTCTTCCATTGGCTCGCCGACAGGGCGCGCCTCTTGGCCGTCTCCGATCCCAAGTCCATCGAGGCCATGGTCCGTTGGAGCGCCCGCCTGCATCTGGAATCCATGGCGGAAGGGGAGAACCCGTTCGCGCCGTCGCTGCCTCTGGCCTGCGATCTCGGGCATTGGGCCGCCCACAGGGCCGAGGAGCTGCTCAGGCCTCAGGTCGGTTACGGCGAGTGCGCGGCCATAGGCCTGGCGGTGGATCTTCTCGTCTCGCGCGAGGCGCTCGGGCTGCCGGCAGAGACGGTCGCGGCCGCCATCCATCTCATGGAAGAGCTGGGCCTGAGGCTCTGGCATCCGAGCCTTGAGCAGCACGGATTGCCGGGCCGTCTGGGATTGCTGGAAGGGCTCGAGGACTGCCGCAGGCGTTGGCCTGGACCGACGCCCTTTCTCCTCCTGCGCGAATTGGGCGAGCCGGTCTGGGTCGCTTCGATCGAGGAGGGGAGCGTCGGCCGAGCGGTGGAATTTCTCAAGAGCCGCTCCCACACCCACCCCGATTGAGCGCAGGGTCCGCTCGGCGCTATACTAGAAGAGTTGAACGCTCCGCTTAAGATCGTCCACGAGGATGATTGCCTATTGGCGGTCGACAAGCCGGCGGGGCTGCCGGTGATCCCGGCGCGGGGTCAGGCGCCCGAGCCGTTGGTGGCCGTTCTCGCCTGGCAGGGATGGAAGTTGTTCGTGGTCCATCGCCTGGACCGCGAGACCAGCGGCTTGATCGTCTTCGCCAAGGACGAGCAGACCCATCGGCGCCTCTGCTTGGCCTTCGAAAATAGGCAGGTGCGCAAGTCCTATCTGGCCCTGGTGCAGGGGGCGCTCGAGCAAGGAGGGGATATCGACGCGCCGCTCAAGGAGTTCGGTTCGGGCCGGGTGGCCGTCAGCCCCGACGGCAAAAACAGCCGGACCCGTTATCGGGTCCGGGAAAGACTCCGAGAGTCCACCTTGCTCCAGGTCGAGCCGCTCACTGGACGCCGGCACCAGATCCGGGCCCATCTCTTTTCCATAGGCCATCCCGTGCTGGGCGACCGTCTTTACGGCCGACCGCGTCCGGTGGGAGGCGTTTCCCGTTTGATGCTGCATGCCTTGGCCCTCGAGATCCCGGGCTGGCCGACGCTGCGAGCCGAGCCCGGACCGGATTTCATGGGGGTGCTCAAGGCTCGGGCGATGCCGGAAGGCTAGAAATTATTGTCGGCCCGGGCCAGGGGAGGAAGCTCCGCGTCCTTGGGAGACAATCGCACCGGCCCGGAAGGCCAGCGCACGCCGACCTGGGGATCGTTCCAGATCAAGCCGCGCTCGTGCTCGGGGGACCAGTACCCGGTGACCTTGTAGAGCACATCCGCCTCGTCGCTGAGGGTATAGAAGCCGTGCGCGAATCCCTCGGGCACCCAGAGCATCCGGTTGTTCTCGTCGCTGAGCTCGACGGCGGCCCATTTCCCGAAACTGGGCGAATCCTTGCGGATATCGACCGCCACGTCGAAGATGCGGCCGCGTATGCAGCGGATCAGCTTGCCGATGGCGGCGGGCTTCTTTTGGTAATGCAGGCCTCGCAGCACGCCTCGGTAAGAGCGGGAGAGATTATCTTGGACTAGGGTCGGGATGCCGGCGCCCCTGAAGTCCAGCTCCTTGAACGCCTCCATGAAAGCCCCTCTCTCATCGGGGAAACGGCGGCCGTCGACGAGCAGGAGGCCGTCGAGCTGGTAGGGGGAAAAGCGAAAGCTCACGCTCGGGCTTGGGCGGGGGCCGGAGCGGCCTTGCGCCAGTGCTCTTGGCCTTCGGATGGCAGGGTGTAGACGGGATCGTAGTACTCGTAACGCCGGGTCAGCGCCTGAGCATCGTCCGTCTCGATGCCGGTGCGGTAATTCTTCGTCCAGTAAGAGACGCCCCTGACCCGATCGTATTCCACCAACTGGTGTATCCAGCGTTTGCCCACATAGGGCACGTCGCAGGTGATCCTAGGAGTGGCGAAGCCCGGCATATAGCCCATGATGTCATGCTGCAGGCCTTGAGCCTCCCAAACGGCCAGCCGCCAATGCTCCGAGTTAGGGATCATGTCGCACATGTAGAAGTAGTAGGGCATGATCTTGGCCCAGTCGAGAAGGGCGAAACAGAGTTCGAGCAAGTCATGGGCGCGGCAATTGACGCCGCGCAGCAGCACGCCCTGGTTGCGGACGTCCCGAAATCCCATGTCGAGAAGCTTCTCGACCGCCTTGCGCAGCAGAGGAGTGACCTGATTGGCGTGATTGACGTGGGTGTGCAAGGCCAGGTCCACGCCGCGCTCCCTCGCCTTCTTGGCCAGGCGTTCCAGGCCCGCGAGAACCTCGTCTTGGAGGAAATGCTGCGGCAAACCTTGAAGCCCCTTGGAGGCCAGGCGGATATCGCGGATATTGGGAATGTCCATGAGGGCGGAAACGAAGGCCTCGAGTTGGACGATGGGGACATTGGCGATGTCCCCGCCCGAGACCACGACGTCGCGCACCGAGGGCGTCCGCCGCAAATACTCCAATATCTGCTCGTAGCGCTCCTTGGGCTGTATGGTGAAGCGATGCTTCTCGACCTGGGGCACGGAGTTTCCCACCAGGTCCATCCGGGTGCAGTGCCCGCAGTATTGAGGGCAGGTGGCGATGAGCTCGGCCAACACCTTGGTCGGGTAGCGGTGGGTCAGTCCCTCCACCGCCCACATCTCGCTTTCATGCAGGCTGTCGCGGGAAGCCTTGGGATGATTGGGCCATTCCGGATGCCGGTCGCTGATGATGGGCAGCATGTAGCGCCGCACCGGATCGCTGCGCAGATCCTTCTCGTTCATCGTGTTGAGCATGTGGGGCGGGATCAGGATGGACATGGTCGCCCGCTCGCGCTGGTCCTGGAGTATCTCCTCGGCCAGGTCATTGGAGAGATGCTCCCCCAAGGCCGCCTTGAGCTCGCGCACGTTCTTGATCGAATGCTGGCGCTGCCACAGGGCGCTTTCCCAGTCCTGGCGGCTGACCGAGCGATAACCGGGCAGGCGCCGCCAATCGGGCTCGGCGAACTCGCGCTTGAGCGGATAAGCGAAGGGTTGCCGGGAGGGGTCGGCCTTGACCTTGCGTGCCATGTCTACGAGCCCATTTTAGCTAAACAACAGCCGCGCTTCTAGCCCTTTCCCTTCCGCCGCCGCCAGGTCTAGATTCTGTATAATGCCGCCATGGCGATCCGCAAGGTCGCGGTGATCGGGGGCGGGACCATGGGATCGGGCATCGCGCATGTGTTCGCCCTCGCGGGTTACGAGGTGAAGCTGGTCGAGGCCGCCAAGGATTTGCTCGACCGCGCCGTCAAGAACATCGAGGGCAATCTCTCGCGCCAAGCCGCCAAGAGCGTGATCACGGCCGAGCAAAAGGCCAAGGCTCTTTCCCTCCTTAAACCTTGCCTGGGCCTGGAGTCGGCCTCGGATTGCGACTTGGCCGTCGAGGCGGTCCCCGAGCTGCTGGCCCTCAAAAAGGACGTGTTCTCAAGGCTCGACTCGATTTGCCCGGCGCACGCGATACTGGCAACGAACACCTCCTCCCTGCCTGTCACTTCCCTGGCGGCCGCCACCCGCAGGCCCGACAAGGTGATCGGCATGCATTTCATGAACCCGGTGCC
>JACQPG010000145.1 GCA_016207665.1 Elusimicrobiota bacterium
CGGAGCTTGGCCTTGAGCTCATCGAGGCTCGGCATCCCCAAGTCCTTGGCGAACTCGGAATCCAAAGCGGGAAGGACCTTGCTCTTGATTTCCTTGACCGTCACATTGAGCACGGCGTCCTTGCCCGCGATCTTGACCGGGATATCCTTAATCTCCTCCCTCTTCATTCCCAGCAGGCCGGCGGCCAGTCCCTCGAGCAGTTGCTCCGAGGACATATCGACCAACTCGCCCTGCCCCTTGGCGTGGGGCAGCGCCTTGCCCGATTGAGAGCCAGTATAATCGATGACCACGTAATGCTGCGCCGACACGGCCTCCTCGGCAGCACGTTCAAGCCTCGCGTTAGCCTCGCGTAATTCCTCCAGGCGCGCGTCGACCGATTCATCGCTGACCGGATATTTATTGCGCTTGACCTGTATCTTGGCGTAATTCTGGGGCGCCACCTTCGGCACGATCTCGACGCGGACCTGCAGGCGCACGGGCTTGCCCTCGTCCCAATTAATATCCTCCACGGTGGGGGTAGTCACGGGCCTGAGATTGAGTTCTCGCAAGGCCTCCGGAACGTATCGACGTATCATCTCCTCAAGCGCATGCTCCCGCGCCGCGCCCGCGAACTGGTTCTTGATCAAGTCGAGCGGCGCCTTTCCCGGGCGGAAGCCAGGGACTCTGGCCCGCTGCTGCACGCGCAAGATCTGGTTATGGGTCTCGTCCTGGACCATCTGCGGGGGGATCTCGATCGAGAGCTGGACCGTGCATCCCTCCTCTTTGAGCTTCTTGAATTTGGGTTTATCGGATTTTTCTAAGGATGAGAACAGGCCCATGATATTCCTCTTATTTGCGGGGAGGCGCGCCTCGCCGCGGAGTGGACGGGGGGGGAGTTGAACCCCCAAGCCTTGCGGCACACGGTCCTAAGCCGTGCGCGTCTGCCAGTTCCGCCACCCGTCCTGGTCGGACCGAAACTTGGACCGGGAGGGAATCGAACCCTCAACCTTACGCTTAAGAGGCGTCTGCTCTGACCAGTTGAGCTACCGGTCCGGATCTCATTTTAGCATATCCGAGGCGAGCCCGGGACGGGCTTAACAAAAATGTCATTGATTTTCCTGCCTTGGCTGTTATACTCCCAGGCGCGCGATGGCAGGAGAAACTAGGCGATGAAATACTGGCTTTTCCAGAACAATCAAGTGAACGGCCCCTATGAGCCCGATGCCTTGGCCCAGCTCCCCGGATTCGGCTCGGACAGCCTGGTCTGCGCGGAGGGAAATAAGGGGACCAACATGGGCGATTGGCAGAGAGCGAGCCTGGTTCCGGAGCTCGCCATGGCGCTTCTAAAGGTCTCCCAGCCCGCCCCGGCCCTTAAGTCCGGACCCTCCCGCGCCGTGGGGACCCTGCCACCGGAGCCGAACCTGCGGGACCTCGCCGCCCTGGGGAACCTTCAGGAGAAGATATCTCAAATCGAATCCGGCGTAACCGAGCTGCAAGAAGCCATCGCCCTGAAGGAAACCGAGCTGCTCAGCCTGCACCAGGATTTGGAGGAAAAGAACAAGTTCGTGCAGGATCTCAGCCTCAAGTTGGGCCAGCTCGAGGACAGCGGTCGCCGCGCCGAGGAAGAGTTCTCGCGCCGGATAAAGGAGCTCGAAAGCCTCCAGAGCGCTTTCCGGCAGGAGCTCGCGGGCAAGCTCGCCCAGTTGGAGTCGGGCCCATCCAAGGAAGCCTCGGAACGGGAGGACTCCGCTCGTCAACAGCTCTCCGAGCTTTCCCAAAAAATCACCCGCAGCGAGGGCTCTATCGAGGAGACTCGCCGGCGTCTTGAACAAGCTATTTCCGATCTAGGAGCCAGGGTCGAGCAGATTTCCCAGTTGGACCAGAAGTGGGGCTCGGCCCTCGAACGACAACAGCAGGACATCAAGGATATCTCCTCCAAGATCGCCGACTACGCAGCGCAAGCGGCGGCGCGAGCCGAGGCCGCGACCCAGCCTGCCCCCCCGCCTGAACCGGCGCCTTCCGCGGCGGTGCAACCGGGCCAGGCCGCGCTCTCGCCTCCTTCCTTGGAATCGAGCTCAGGCGGCGCAACGCCGGAGGAGGAGAAAACGCTCCCCGCTTTCCAGGCGAACCCGCCGCTGACCGCGCAGAGCGATTTCTCCCAACCCATCGCCTCGGCCGAGCCTTCGGGGCTAGGAACTTCGGATTGGCCGCCGAAATCTGAGTCGGCCAGGATCCTTCCTGACTCCGGGCAAGCCCCGCTTTTCGACACGCCACGACCGGCCCAACGAGGAGGACGCCGGCTGTTCTGGGTCGTCGTGGCCCTGGTGCTGATCGGAGGCCTGGCCTACGTGGCCTTGTTCATGCCGATGCCTCCGCTCACGCCATCGGGAAATGAGCCGGGCTCGGTGCCAGCGGCTCAATCGCCTTTACCGGCCCCCGAGCTCGATATCAAGCCTTTCGAGCCTCCTTCCGCGTCCCTGTCTCAAGAGGCCATCCATCTGGTCAAGGAAACGAAGACCCCGTCCGGCAAGACGCTGGCCGAGATGCTCGAAGGCTTAGCTCCCGCCACGGGTGGGCTCAGCCCGTGGATGGCGGAAAAAATCACCGACGATCTTTATCAAGTCAACTTTTACGCGGTTCAAGCTCCCCAGCAACCGCCTGAGGTTTATGAGTTCGAGGCCAAGCTCTCGGCAAAAAGCGTCGTCGCGCGCAACCAAGCCGCCAAGAGCCTGATGGAGCCGGCTCCAACGCCCGCCGCCGCCCCCAGGAGCGCCCCTCCCTCCGCTCAAAGAACGCCGGCGTCGCGAAGAACGCCGCCGGGCGCCACGCAATCCAAGGCCCAGTCCAGACGGTCCAAGCTATCGATCCGGCCTAAGGCCCGCGACAATGGCTCGATCGAGGCCAAGAACGGGACGGAGAGTCTCGATGATCTCTTGCTTCCGGGTATTCCTAAGAATCCGGGATCCGAGAAACGTCCGGCCCCGGGAGAAAATCCGGAGGGCAAGGGCAAGGATCCCGCGGCCGACGCCGAGTTGCTCGACAACCTCCTTAAGCCTTGAGCAACAGGGGGAACCGTGAAGTGGCTCTTGTGGATCTCGAAACCCGCAAGTCTCGCGAAGATCGCGGCGCTTCTGATAGGCATTGAGCTCCTATCCTGGTTCGCTCCGGCGGCCTTTCTTCAATATCAGCGCTGGCGCTATCCTCCCTTGTCCGCCCCCGAAGCGGGGGGAGAAGAAATACTCGGTAAACTGGAGGCCGACCGATCCCGTAAGCTGATCGGCCACTATCAGCGCGCGTCGCGCCTTCTCGATGAAGCGGAGTCGCGAGGACTCAAGGTCCCGCCCCTCCGGTCCAAGGCCGAGGCGGCACTGCGCCTGAACTCCGCGCGCTTTCGAAGGCGCGCCCATAGGATGCTCTCCGAGATCGAGATGGCTATCCCGCCTCGAACCGGGGCCGTGATCCCTGTGGCGAGCGGCGCGAGTGCGCCAGACGAGGAGGAAAAGCCCCTACCGAACGCAAAACCCTCGGCCGGGAAGAGACGCCGATGAAAACCGCCCTGCTCTTGGCCCTGCTTCTCGCGTCCCGGCCGCCTCTCCACTCGGCGGCGGCCGGCGAGATCGAAGAGACGATGTCCTCCAGCTTCGAGGCCTTCCTGGACGGAAGAAGCGAGGAGGCTTACAAGGGTTATCGCTATCTATCCATCGTCGCGGCCTCCTCGGCGGCTCCTCAGGCGAATATGGCGGTATTGAATCGGGACATGGGGCAGATCAAGGAATCTCTTCCGCTCTGGATCCAAGTCTCTTTGTATGGACAAGCCGACGGGTTCGTATGGAATCAGAGAGCCTGGACCTATGCGGCTCTCGATCAAATGGCGGAGGCGCGGGACGCGTTTCTCAAGGCGATAGACCGAGCCAGTCAGACCGCCGAACAGGCCGAGGCCAATTTCGGCGCCGGACTGGCCTATCTTTCGGACTCGCAACCGAAGGCCGCGCTCGCGGCGCTGCGCAGCGCCTTGGTGCAGGGCCCTTATATCATACCGGCCGCCTCATACTTGACCGCCCTGGCCTCGCTAGCCATCGATGATCGGCCTGCCGCCATGCTCTATTTAAGGGAAAGCCTGGATCTTGAGCCTCTGAATCTCGAGGCTCTCCGAGAGCTGGCCCAGCTCTACGAGGAGATCGGGGAAACAAGGGCCGCCTGGCGGCTATATCACAGGTTGCTGGGTTTCGAACCTGAAAACGGTGAGTTCGAGAAGAAGATCGCCAAGCTCGCTCGCTATATCACGGGAGACCCCGAGCGATCCCTTCCGATCCGCAGGATCGCGCGGCCGGTCCTGACCGAGGGCCTTAAGGGCGCCATAGAACCCTCGCGTTCCACGACCACGATTCGCGTCGGCCTTTTCTCTGGGGCAGACTCCAGTCCCCGCACGGCGCAGCGGATCTATTTCGTATCCAACTCTCAATTCCGGCTCGTGGCAGGCAGCGGCGACGCGGTGCGAGACGAGGCCCCCGCCATGACGCAATGGGAGGTGGCCTTCCGCGGAGAAAGCGGAGTGGTCGAGGTCCGCGACTCCGAAGGCAACATAGTCTTCGCTTCGAAACAGCCCTTCCGCGTCATCCCCTTGCCTCGGGACGGCTCTATCCTGATCAAGAGCGCGCTCTTCGAGCGCACCTTCGGTTTCGACATCGGCGACCGGGAGCTGCGGGGCGCCATCAAGTTCATACCCAATCCGAAGGGCTTCAAGCTCGTCAACGAGCTACCCTTGGAGGATTACCTTTACGGGGCGGTGGCGGCTGCGCTTCCCACAGGCTCGCCGTTCGAGGCTTACAGGGCCCAGTCGATCATTTCCAGGACCATCGCCCTCTGGCATAAGGAGAACGCCAAGCCGTCCTTGGAGGGGGTGGAGATTTGCGACAGTCCCTCTTGCCAAAGATATTTGGGCGTCAGCGAAGAGATGCGGGACGCAAGCCGCGCCGTCGCCGCCACCGAGGGCCTACGCTTGACATTGGGAGGGAAGATCGCTCCGGTAAGGCAACATGAGAACTGCGGCGGAATGACTGAGGACGGGGCCACCTCCGGCCTGAGCCATCTCGTTTCCGTCGATGACAGCCGGCTTCCGCAGGCTCGACCTCGCGCCCCGATCGAGATCGAGCGCTTCCTCCACAACTTCCCAGGCAAGGATAATTTTTGCGAGGCCGCCGGCTTTTTGCCTTCCGCGCAATCGCGCTGGGTGCGCATACTCAAGACCAAGGACCTGGAGCGACGCGCCAACAGCATCCAGGCGATCGATCGCATCATCCATATCCGGGCCGCCAAGCGCTCGAGGACAGGCCGGATCCAGACCCTGGAGGTGATCGGCACTGGCGGGAGGCTCCTTCTCGAAGGGGAGAAGGCGATCTCCGACTTCCTCTCGCCCGCCTCGTTGCGCTCCACCCTCTTCGCCATCCAACCTCTTCTGCGCGGACATCGGGCCGAGCGTTTCATCCTGTGGGGAGCGGGAACAGGCTCGGGGCTTGGTTTTTGCAAGGCGGGAGCCATCGGACAAGCCAGCATGGGCAAGGACTCGGCAAGCATCTTGGCGCATTATTTCCCGAAACTCGCGGTGCAGAACGCCGCGCGCGCCGCGGTCGCGCTGGATAAAACCCTAGAGCCTAGGACCAGGAAGCCTCGAAATCCGCGCTGGAGCCGCTGAGAATCCAGGAAAGATAAGGTATATTGAGTAGTCGACATGGGTCGCATCAAGGTGCTCCACCTCATTACCCGCTTGGACTTCGGCGGGGCTCAACAAAACACGCTCTACACCGCTTCCCATCTTGACCCAGCGCGATTCGACTGCCTGCTTGTCGCCGGCCCGGGAGGCTATCTGGACGAAGAGGCCAAGCGGCTCGAAGCGCAAGGAAGGCTTAGAGTGTTCTGGCTCAACTCGCTGGCGCGAGAGATCAGTCCCGGCCGCGATCTGCTCTGCCTGCTTGAGCTCATCAATTTTCTCCTTTACGAGGCGCCCCAGGTGGTCCACACGCATAGCTCCAAAGCCGGCATACTGGGGCGCACCGCCGCGTTCTTGGCCCGGATTCCCGTCATCGTACATACCTATCACGGCTTCGGCTTCAATGACTATCAGCCTCATTGGAGGAAGACCTTTTATGTGCTGGTCGAGAGGCTCTGCGCTCGCATGGCTCATCGCCTGGTATTCGTCTCGAGAGCCAATTGGAACTATGCCCGGGCCCATGGGCTCGGGCTCGAACGGATCTACCGTTTGATCCGGTCGGGGATCAAACTGGCCTCCTTCCCGCGCCACGTGCCGGACCGAGCCGCGAAGAAAGCGGCTATCGGCGTCGGAAAACACAAGCCGCTTATCACTTCTATCGGCAACCTTAAGCCGCAAAAGAACCCGGCCGACTTCATCGCCATGGCCCAACGAGTTTCGGAGGGATTCCCCGAGGCGGAGTTCCTCTTTATCGGCGACGGGCCTCTCCGGAGGCGACTGGAGTTCCAAATCATCGCTTCGGGACTCAGCCACCGTCTCCAGATACCGGGATGGCGACCCGACGCCGCTGAGATACTCGCGGTCTCGGACGTATTCGTGATGACCTCGCTATGGGAGGGGCTGCCGCGCGCCCTGGTCGAGGCCATGAAATCGGGCCTGCCCTGCGTTTGCTATGCCACGGATGGGGTCAGGGACTTGATCGAGGACGGGGTCAACGGCTTCGCGGTAGCGCCGGGCAATGTCTCGGCGTTGGCCGGCCGAGTGAGCGAGCTTCTGGCGGACGAAGCTCTGCGCCGAGGCATGGGGGAGGCGGCGGCGCGCTCCATTGGACCCGAATTCAACATAGACGGCATGGTTCGTCTCCAAGAGTCCCTTTACCAAGAAGCTCTCTCCGGCGCCCCGGCCCCCGACGCCGGGGCTTCCGCTACCGAGAATCCTCTTTAAGCCGCTGCAGTTCCGCGATAAACCGGTACTCGCGCGCCTTGCCGTCCGGTTCGGTGCGGGTGAAGGAGCCTTCCATCTTATCCCCGATCTTGCTGCCTTCCCACTGGAGACGTTCTCCATCCGGATTGGTCTGGGTGCTATACCAGGTAAGCGTGTCCCCGTTCTTCTTAGTCTCATAGGGCGCCGGCTGGAAACCATTCGGCAAGGCATCGGAGGACCGGAACCGGCCCTTCTCGAAACTCACGGTATCCCTGTTCCAAAATGGCATGACGCTATTGCTTCCCTTATAACGGACCTTCCACTGGGAGCCGTCCAATTCCTCCGCCGCGACCTCGAACGAGCAACCGACGCACAACGCCAACGCCACCAACAACGCCGAGAGCATCTTCATCGTTATCCTCCTGCCATTCTCTTGAGGCGATCAAGAAAACCATTATAGGAGAGATCCATGACGCTGACCCGAATATTTGGTAAAATATGCTTGACATAATCCTCGCCGCAAATGGAGCATACCGCTATGGGCAATTATCAAAAGATCAAGGTTCCCGCCAATGGCCGCAAGATAGGATGGTCCTCCGGCAAGCTGGAAGTCCCCGATAACCCGATCGTCCCCTTCTTCCCGGGCGATGGAACCGGTCCGGATTTATGGCGGGCGACGCAAATGGTTCTCGATGCGGCGGTGGACAAGGCCTATGATGGGAAGAAGAAGATCGCCTGGATGGAAGTCCACGCGGGCTTGACGGCTCTTAAGCACTACGACAAGGACACCGTGCTTCCTCAAGAGACGGTCGATGCGATCCGCGAGTTTCGGGTCGCTATCAAGGGGCCTCTCACCACTCCCTCGGGAAGCGCGAAGTTCGTCTGCCTCGACTGCGCTGCCGAGCAGAGCGGGATCGATGGCAACCGCCCAAAGACCTGCGCCAAATGCTCCTCCGAATGGGTCACGCCCAGGTTCCGCTCGGTCAACGTCGGCTTGAGGCAGAAGCTTGACCTTTACGCCTGCGTGCGTCCGGTGCGCTGGTTCAAGGGCGTTCCTTGCCCGGTGAAGAGCCCCGAGAAGCTCAATATCGTGATCTTCCGCGAGAACACGGAGGACGTCTATTCCGGGATCGAGTTCGAGCATGGCACGGCCGAGCAGAAGAAGGTCTACGATTTTCTCACGCGTGAAATGGGCAAGAAATTCAATCCCGATTCCGGGATCGGGATCAAGCCCATCTCCGTGACGGGAACCAAGAGGCTGGTGCGCATGGCCATTCAATACGCCATCGATCATAAGAAGCCCTCCGTCACGTTGGTTCATAAGGGGAATATCCAAAAGTTCACCGAAGGCGCTTTCCGCGACTGGGGTTATGAGGTGGCCGTTCAAGAATTCCGCCAGCACGTGATCACCGAACAGGAGCAGTGGGACAAGCATGATGGCAAGGTTCCGGCCGGCAAGATCGTGGTCAAGGACCGGATCGCCGACCAAACCTTCCAGCAACTTCTGCTCAGGCCCGACGAGTACAGCGTGCTCGCCACCCCGAACCTCAACGGCGATTACATTTCCGACGCGGCGGCCGCTCAGGTCGGAGGACTCGGGATCGCTCCCGGGGCCAACATCGGAGAGGGCGTCGCGGTGTTCGAGGCCACCCATGGAACGGCTCCGAAATACACCAACAAGGACATGGTGAACCCCGGCTCTCTGATCCTATCGGGGGTCATGATGCTGGAGCATTTGGGGTGGCAGCAGGCCGCCGACCTGGTGGTCAAGGCCCTCGAGGCGACCATACTCAACAAGACCGTCACCTATGACCTCGAACGCCAGATGACGGGCGCCAGGAAGCTCAAGACCTCGGAATTCGGCGCGGCTATAGTCCGCAACATGGACAGTCCGGCTCGGGTCCAAGTCGCCTAGACCGCCGATCGGGATCATGGCCTCGGTCGAGCAGCCGTATCTGAGCGTCCTGATCCCGATCTATAACGAGCAGGAAAGTCTTCCGCTCCTGGCGGAGGAGCTCGCCCAAGTCCTCGACGGGCTCAACCTCAGCTACGAGGTGATCCTCGTCAACGATGGCTCCACCGACGGCTCGGATTCGGTGATCCGCGAGCTCATCCGCGCGCATCCAGGTTTCAAATGCATCCGAGTGGTGCGCAACGTCGGCCAGACCGCGGCCCTTTCCGCGGGCATCCGCCACTGCGCCGGGGAGATTATCGCTTGCCTTGACGCCGATGGACAGAACGACCCGGCCGACATCCCAAGGCTCATCGATAAGCTGGCCGAAGACCATGATCTGGTCAGCGGCTGGCGCCGCCAGAGGAAGGATCCATTCTGGACGAGAAGGCTGCCCTCCCATCTCGCCAACGCCCTCATCTCCTGGGTTACGGGGGTGCGACTCCATGATTACGGCTGCACGCTCAAGATCTACCGCTCAAAATACCTCAAGCCCTTGCGGCTCTACGGCGAGATGCATCGCTTCCTTCCGGCGTTCGCTGGATTCCTGGGGGCGCGCATCGCGGAGCTGGAAGTCAACCATAGGCCCAGGCTGCGCGGACGATCGAAATACGGCCTGTCCCGCACGCTCAAGGTGCTGCTCGACCTCCTCACCGTGAAATTCATGGATGCCTACATGGCCAAGCCGATCTATCTCTTCGGGGGCGGAGGGCTCACCGTGGGGCTGATAGGAGCGGGCCTGGCCTGCGTCACGCTCTATAAGAAGTTTTACTTAGGGATCTTCGTGAAGGATCAGCCCCTGTTCCAGGTGTCGATATTCCTGGGCTTGATCGGTTTCCAGATGATACTGCTGGGCCTCCTGGCCGAGATACTGGTCAGGGTTTATTTCGATATCAAGGAAAAGCCTCCCTATTTCGTCGGCGAAATGATCGGCTTTGACATTCGCTCCGAAGTAAAATAAAATCATTAGAGCTTATCTATGCCCAACCCAAAACGCAAACATACACGTTCACGCCGCGACAGCCGTCGAGCCCAGAATTGGAAACTCGACAGGCTTTCCTCGAGCCCTTGCCCTAATCCCGAGTGCGGGAAGCTCCGCCTTCCGCACAGGGTCTGTCCTCATTGCGGCTATTACAATGGGAAGATCGCGCTAGCCCTCAAACGCAAAGAAAAAGCCTCCGAAGGCGCGGAAGGCGCTCAGTCTTAATAGGCCAACCTCGCGCTGGGCCGCGGCCTTCCAATCATCTAGTCAAACCGGCCCTGGCATTGCTAGAATTCAGCGGTCTAAAGGCCCCGGGACCATCCGGGGGGAATGATCGAGGGAAGGGCATATGACGACAGACACTCAGACCAAGGCTCAGAGCATCTCGACTCAAAGGCTTAAGGATCGCGTGGCCATCATCACCGGAGCGGCCCAAGGCATCGGCCTTGCCACGACCGAGCTTTTCTGCCGCGAGGGCGCCAAGGTGGCCATGATAGACGTCGATGACGCGTTGGTGCAGAAGGCGGCTCAGGGCCTGGCGGCGGAGGGATTCCAGACGCTGGGGCTCAAATCCGATGTCACCAAGTTCGAGGACTGCGAGGCCGCCGTCAAGGCCGCCGTGGACAAGTTCGGCAAAGTCGACATATTGGTCAATAACGCGGGCATCACCAGGGACAATCTCCTGATGCGCATGCACGAGGCGGATTGGGATATGGTCCTTGGCGTGAACCTGAAAGGGGCTTTCAATTTCACGAAGGCCGTGGTGCGACCCATGCTCAAAGCCCACTATGGAAGGATCATCAATATCTCCTCGGTCGTTGGCGTCGAGGGCAACGCGGGGCAAGCCAACTACTCGGCCTCCAAGAGCGGTCTGATCGGCCTGACCAAATCCTGCGCGCGGGAATTCGCCTCGCGCAATATCTTGGTCAACGCGATCGCCCCGGGCTTCATAAAGACCCGGCTGACGGATGCGATACCGGAAGCGGAGAAGACCAAGCTTTTGGCCAAAATATTGCTAGGGCGCATGGGGGAGCCGACGGATATCGCCCGAGCGGTGCTATTTCTAGCGTCGGAGGACTCGTCGTATATCACCGGTCACGTTTTGCACGTGAACGGTGGCGGGTACATGTAGCTACTGGGAGGTCTAACAATGCCGGAAGCGACGAATGTTGCGGATCGGGTGAAGCAAATCATCGTAGAGCAGCTTGGGGTCGACGCCTCGGAAGTGACACCGCAGGCCCATTTCGTCAACGACCTTGGGGCGGATTCCCTGGATACTGTCGAACTCGTGATGGCTCTCGAGGAGGAGTTCGACACGGAAATTCCCGATGAACAGGCCGAGAAGATCCAGACCGTCGGCCAGGCGATCGAGTATATCCAGGCTCACGCCAAGAAGTAGCTCGGCTTGGGGCCGCATTGAAGCCCCTAGAGGACGTCATAGGCTACCGGTTTAGGAAGCCGGAATACTTAAAAGAGGCTCTTTCGCACAAGTCTTTCGCTTCCGAGATCAAATCAGGGGTCTATAACGAGAGGTTGGAGTTCCTGGGCGACAGCGTGCTGGCGGCGGTGGTCGCCCACCAACTTTACGTTGACTTTCCTAACGAAAGTGAGGGAACTCTCTCCAAGAAAAAGTCTCAATTAGTTTCCCGCCAGAGCCTGGCCCGATGGGCGGCCGAGATGGATCTTGGAGCCTATTTGTACCTGGGCGTCGGCGAGGAGAGTTCCGGGGGACGCGCGCGGCAAAGCGTTCTCTGCAACGCCATCGAGGCGCTCATCGGGGCCATGTATTTGGACGGCGGCTTCGAGGCCGCCCGCCAGTTCATCTCACGAGGATTGAAGGGAACGGTTCTCGAGGAGACGGATTACAAGAGCCGGCTGCAGGAAGTCTTGCAGAAGAAGTACAAAAGCCCTCCCTCCTACCAGGTGGCGGGGGCCAGCGGACCTGAGCACGACAAGACTTTTCAGGTCCTAGTGCAATTGGGCAAGAGGCTGTTGGGACGGGGGGAAGGGAAGACCAAGAAGGATGCGGAACAGGCGGCCGCGAGGAACGCTCTGGAGAATTTAGGTTAAGAGGAGATCGTCATATGCTGGATTACGAACTTACGGATCAACAAAAGGACATCATCGATCTGGCGCAACAGATAGCGGAGCAGAAGATAAAGCCGGCGCGGGAGCATTATGACGAGAAGGAGGAGTTCCCCTGGCCGATCATGGACGAGATCCGGAAGGCCGATCTCTTCGGAGTATACCTTCCGGAGGCTTACGGCGGGCTGGGCGGCGGCACCATGGAGCTTGTGCTGGTCGCCGAACAGCTTTCTCGGGCCTGCGGAGGCATAGCTCTTTCGGTCGCGGCCTCGGGCCTATGCGCCATTCCGATCATGCTCTTCGGCACCGAGGAACAGCGCCGCAGGTGGATCCCCGATTTGGCCTCCGGGAAGCGCCTTGGGGCCTTCACCATCACCGAGCCGGGGGCCGGCTCGGATGCTACTGCTACCAAATGCACCGCTAAGCTCGCGGGAGACCATTACGTGCTCAACGGGATAAAGAATTTCTGTTCGAGCGGTGAGGTGGCAGAGCTCTACACTCTTTTCGCCTCCACAAACCCTAACCGGGGAGCGCGCGGCATCTCCGCTTTCGTCGTGGAGAAGGGAACGCCCGGGTTCACATTCGGCAAGAAAGAGACCAAGATGGGAATCCGCGCTTCCCCGACCTACGAGCTCGTCTTCAAGGACTGCAAAGTTCCCAAGCAGAACCTCCTATATAAGGAAGGCTACGGTCTTTTCGTGGCGCAAGCCACCTTCGACCAGTCTCGGCCCGGTGTCGGCGCGCAAGCCCTGGGAATCGCTCAGGGCGCGCTAGACGAGACTTTGGCTTATATCCGGGTGCGCAAGCAATTCAATCAGACCATCGCGAGCTTCCAGGCTATCCAGCACATGATGGCCGACTGCGCCACCGCCATCGAGGCCAGCCGCGCATTGCTCTACGCGACCGCCAGGGCCATGGACAAGGCCATCAAGCCGGCGATAGACCGGGCCCTCGAGAAAGGAACCATCGTCTTCGATGAGATGAATTCTCTCGACGTCAGGCGCTGGACCAAGGAGTCGGGCATGTGCAAGGTGATCTGCTCGGATACGGCCATGAAGGTCACCACCGATTGTGTCCAAATGTGCGGAGGCATCGGTTACATGCGGGACTTCCCCGTGGAAAAGTACATGAGGGACGCCAAGATCACGCAGATCTACGAAGGAACCAATCAGATCCAGCGCAACGAGATCGCGATGATGATGATCAAGGAAGCGGCATCGAAACAACGCGAGGCCGTGGCCGCTTAAAGGACACCCTCGAAGTGGCAAAATTCGACGGCCTGCGCTGTTCGCGCTACAGCGGCGGGGTAGGAGGTCCCAATATCAGGGGCCTCCTTTTAGGCAGGCAACCGCAATACGCTCCGGACCGCAGCGTCGATACGCTTCATGTGGCCTTGGACGTTTCCATCGATTTTCGGAGACGTTCCCTGGCCGGAATTTGCCGGACCTCGGTCAAGTCCTTTCGCGACGGAGTCAAGACCCTCGAGTTCGATGCCGTCGACTTAAGGATACTGTCGGCGCGAGTCGACGGCCGCCCCGTCAGGCACAGGGTCAAGGAGAGGCGCCTGCTTCTTTCCTTGCCCAAGGCCCTCGTGGAGGGCCAACAAGCCGAGGTGGAAATCCGCTATCAAGTCTCCGATCCCAAGACCGGCCTTCATTTCGTCTACCCGGGCAAGCACAATCCGCGCAATCCGGTGCAGGTGTGGAGCCAGAGCCAGCCCGACGACGCCCGGTATTGGTTCCCCTGTCACGACAATCCGCATGAAAAGGCCACTTCCGAGATGCGGATCACCGTTCCAAAAGGATTCATGGCCATTTCCAACGGCGCGCTGCTGGAAACCAGCCGCAGGGCAGCGAGTGTCACGTATCATTGGCGCATGAGCAGGCCTCATTCGATCTATCTGATCAGCCTGGCCGCCGGTCGCTTTTCGGAGATCACCGAGCGCTGGGAGGACATCCCAATCACCTATTATTGCGAAAAGGGAAGAGAGGACGACGCTCGCCGGGGGTTCGCTAAGACCGTGAAGGTCCTCGACTTTTTCTCCCGCGTGACAGGAGTCCGTTACCCCTACGAGAAGTATGCCCAGGTGGCGGTGGCCGAGTATCCGGGCGGCATGGAGCACACGACTTGCACCACCCAGACCGACGCCGTACTCATTGATCGACGCGCCGCTCTCGATAACGATCTGGACCTGCTCGTGGCCCACGAACTGGCTCATCAATGGTTCGGCGACTTGGTCACTTGCCGGGATTGGTCCCACGCCTGGCTCAACGAGGGCTTCGCCACCTACTTCGAGGTGCTCTTCCAGGAGCATGACAAGGGGATCGATGAGGCCGAGTACGAGTTATTCCATAACGCCCGCGTCTATTTCGATGAGGATGGCAAGCGTTATCGGCGCGCCATCGTCTGCAACACTTACAAGTACCCCTGGGTTCTGTTCGACCGGCATACCTATGAGAAAGGCGCCTGGGCGCTCCACATGCTGCGCTACGAGCTCGGTGAGGCCGTCTGGTGGAAATCCGTGTCCCATTATCTGAACAAGTTCCGGGACAAGAGCGTGGAGACCTTGGACCTGATCACCGCGGTCGAGGAGGCCTCGGGGCTCAATATGAGGCCTTTTTTCGACCAGTGGATCTTTAGGCCGGGCTATCCCGTTTTTCGAGCCCAATACCATTGGGAACAGAGAGGCCGCAAAGCGGCCGTCTGGCTGCTGCAGACTCAGGACTCCTCCGAGGAGGGCCTTTTCAAAGTTCCTCTCGAGATCCGCTTCGAGGGACGCGGCTGGACCCGAACATTCAAGGAGCGGGTAGGCTCCAAGGAGCATCGTTTTTCCTACGCCCTGCCTGGCGAGCCATTGAACGTGGAGATTGATCCGGACCATAGGATTCTCAAAAGGCTGAGCTTGCGCAAACCTCATAGCATGTGGATGCACCAGTTGCGTGACGGTCCAAGCGCCTGGTCACGCCATGAAGCCGCCGCGGAAGTAGCCCGATGGGGAGACGAGGATTCCTTGGCCCTCCTTGAGAGAGCCATCCGCAAGGAGGCATTCTGGGGGGCCGCCTGCGAGATGATACGGGCTCTCGGCTCGGCTGGAACCGAGGGGGCTTACCGCAGGCTCTTGAATCTGATCCGACTGCCCCATCCCAAGGCGAGGAGGGCTGTGGTCGAGGCGCTGGGCGGTTTCCGTCGTCCTGAAACCGCCAGATTCTTGAAGCCCCTGGCCATGCGCGACTCCAGTCTCCACGTGGTCGCGGAGGCCTGCCGTGGCCTTGGAGCCCTTCGAGACGCCCGGTGGCGGGGCTTATTGGAAAGCAAGCTTAAGGAGAACAGCTACCGCGATATCATCAGCTCGGGAGCCCTGAGCGGCATAGCCGCGAGCCGAGACCCGAAGGCCCTTGAGCTTCTTCGCCGGGCCAGCCGTCCTCCCCATGGCTATTATCACCGCGCTCAGGCCCTCCGTTCCCTGGCCCAATACGCCCCTATCTCGAGCGAGGTAGTGCCGTGGATATGCGAGCTCGCCTTCGATCCCGACGAGCGCTTCAATCTCCTGGCGATAGCCACGCTCGGACAACTCGAGGATGAGCGCGCCCTGCCTACCCTGGAGAAGCTCCAGAATGATCCCAATAGCCGCGTCCGCACCTATGCGGACGAGGCCATCGCGCGGATTAGAGCCGGCATCGAGCCCAAGGGGCCCAAGAAGCCTTAAGCTGGACTCTGCCCAAGAGGAACTCCGCCGGGGTTCCGGCGTCCTGATCAGTCGGCCTTTTCAGCGGAGATCAATCCGAGATCGATCCCCTTGACCACGGCCTCGGTCCGATTGCTCACACCGAGCTTCTGGAACATGCTGTTGAGGTGATTCTTGACCGTCTTCACGCTGCACTCGAGCTTGGAGGCGATCTCCTTGTTCGATTGGCCGCGGCCCAAGAGAGCGAGAACCTTGATCTCCGTTTTGGTCAGGGCCACCAGCGAGGCCTCCGCCGAGGCGTTGCCCATTTGGCGTAGCCCGTCTATGAGCTTGCTCATCACGGGCTGGGGGATCATCACCCCTTGATTGGCGAAAGCCTTGAGCGCGTTGACAAGCTCGGAGGCCGGCAGCATCTTGGACAGATAGCCGTTAGCCCCGGCCTGTATCGCCTCCATCACATGGGACTCATCCTCGTAGGAGGAGAGGATCAGCACGTTGGTCTGCGGACATTCCCGATGGATCAAACGAGTCGCCTCGATGCCGTCTAGGTGGGGCAGCTTGATGTCGAGCAGGATCACGTTGGGCTTGAGCTTCTTGACGATACGGATCGCCTCTTGCCCGTCGGCCGCCTCGCCAACTACCTCGATG
The DNA here is from genome assembly GCA_016207665.1 of Elusimicrobiota bacterium. Classification (GTDB taxonomy): domain Bacteria; phylum Elusimicrobiota; class Elusimicrobia; order UBA1565; family UBA9628; genus JACQPG01. Next base: position 16,241 of record JACQPG010000145.1, read on the forward strand.
GACTTTTCATTCTCGAGGAGATCCTTGATGCCCTCGCGGAACAAGGTCTGATCATCAGCGATGACAACGGAGATTTTTTTCTTGGCCGCCATTAGAAGAAGCCCCCCATATGGCCTAGGCTGTCTAGGCCCTGTGGCCTAAATATAGCAAATATTGGACGAGCGCCACCAGGAAGCGGCGTGAAGTTGAGGGCAAGAGCCCAATTTGTTAAAATTTTCTCGCGGCGCCGTAGCTCAGTGGTTAGAGCGAGCGTTTCATAAGCGCTAGGTCGGAGGTTCGATACCTCCCGGCGCCACGATTTTGAGTGGCGGGAAGTCCTCGACCCAAGATTTTTGACTTGTCTTTTTTTTAAAGATAAGATTGTTTTGGAATAAGCCTTTCAACAGGAGGACAAATGCCCGAGACTCTCGTCGTCGTCAGCAAAATCAAGAAAATGGTCAAGGAAGCCGGTTTCAGGACTGGCGGCGATTATATCGACAACCTGTCTGGTAAGGTAGAGCAGATAGTCAAGACCTCCATCGAGAAGGTAAAGACCGAGAATAAGAAGAAGACCCTGGGCGCCGAGGACCTCTAGGCCTCCTCCCGTTCATCGAATCAGCCAAGGCTCGATGCAGACCTTTCGCGACTACATGGAAGCGGCGCTCTATGATCCCGAGCGGGGCTATTACAGTCGCAGGATCCCGACGGAGGACTTTTATACCGCTCCTGAGTTGCACCCGGCCTTCGCGGGCGTATTGGCCAGGAAGATCGCCGAAAAGTTCGCGGCCTTGAGCGCGCGGGGAACGCCAGGGCCTTACTCCATCGTGGAGATGGGGTCCTCCTCGGGACTTCTGGCCGCGGACGTCCTCAAGTCGCTCAAGAGGGAGAATCCGGAGTGGGCGCGCGCCCTGCGCTACATCGTCGTCGAACGCTCGCGCCCCCGGCTTCTGGAAAGCGTGGTGACGCTCTCCGCTCTTCACGAAGGAGTGATCGGTTATAGCCGCCTCGAAGACGTCCTCCCTTGCGCCGGAGTCTTCCTTTCCAATGAATTAGTGGACGCCCTCCCGGTGCATCTCCTCGAAAAGAGGGATGGGCGCATGTACGAGGTCTATGTCGAAGAGTCCGGGCGCACGGTTCTTTCGGACCTCTCGACCCGAGAGCTCGCTCCCATGGCGGAGGGCGTGGCGCCTCATCTGGCGGAAGGCGAGCGGCACGCTGTCAATCTTGAAGCCCTGCGCTGGCTTCGGGTCGTGGAGGCCAAGCTGAAGGAGGGATTCCTCCTGACGATCGACTACGGCAAGCGATTTGGTGGCGCGCCCAATCCTCCGCGGACATATCATCGCCATACGATCGATTCGCGTCTCACCGAGGGGAAGGGCCTTAAGGACATCACCGCTTCCGTTGACTTCGATCTCCTCATCGGCGAAGGCCGCAAATTGGGATTCAAACTCCACAGTTACGAACCCCTAGGCCGATTCCTCGTCGAGGGCGGCATCGGAGATTGGATCAACGATGACGAGGGGGGAGGGCCTCACGGCCGAGAGGAGGTCGCCTCATATAGGTCCAGAGCCAAGATCAAGACGCTGATACATCCCGAGGCCATGGGCGAGGCCTTCAAGGTCTTGATCCTAGAGAAGGCGGCTTCGGCATGATGAACGCTTACGCCACGGTGTACGTGATATCTCTATTAGCCGTCTTGTTCGCCGCGGCCACCCTGGCGGCAGCCAAGCTGCTTCGGCCGCGCCTGGCCTATGAACGCAAGCTGAGCACCTATGAGTGCGGGATGCCGGCCGAAGGCTCGACCGAGACGCGACTCAACATCAGATTCTACGTATTCGCCTTGCTTTTCGTGCTCTTCGACGTGGAAACCCTTTACGTCTATCCCTGGGCCGTGACCGCCAGGGAGATCGGGCCGCTGGCCATCGCCGAGATGGGCGTGTTCCTGGGGATACTTTTTCTCGGCCTGGCCTACGCATGGGCCAAGGGAGCCTTGGTATGGGAATAGTCCTCGAGCGGCTGCCTGGGATCACCAAGGGCCTGCCGGGCGGTGAACTGGTCCTGACCACGGCGGATTATTTCATCGATCTCGGCCGCAAGGCCTCGCTCTGGCCCATGACCTTCGGCCTCGCCTGTTGCGCGATCGAGATGATGGCCTCGTACGCCTCGCGTTTTGATTTCGACAGGTTCGGAGTGATCCCTCGAGCCAGCCCCCGTCAAGCGGATGTCATGATCGTGGCCGGCACGGTGGTCAAGAAAATGGCCGAGCCGATTCTCGAGATTTATCATCAGATGCCCGAGCCTCGATTCGTCATCTCCATGGGAAGCTGCGCCAACTGCGGCGGCCCTTACTACGATTCCTATTCCGTTCTCAAGGGAGTCGACAGGATCGTGCCGGTCGACGTCTACATCGCCGGCTGCCCGCCTCGCCCCGAGGCGCTGCAGTTCGCGGTGGTCAAGCTCCAGGAAAAGATAGCCAAGATGAAACTGGAAAAGGGGCAAGGCGCGACCCTGCAGCAACAGCGCGGCAGTCGGGATGTCGTCTCCGACAAGCCCAACGAAGAGCCTCCCATCCCGGCTCGGATAGGCGCGGTGTAATGACCCAGGACGAGCTGTTCAACCGACTCTCGGCCAGGCTCCCGCAGCTCGAAAGGGCGGCCTCGCCGATCAGGGATTACCTGACCCTGCGGCTCAAATCCACCGACCAAATTCTTCCCGCCGCCAAAACCCTCAAGGAACTGGGCTACGATTATCTCGAGATGATCTCCGCCACGGATTGGCTGGGCCCCGTCAACCCTAACGGCTATATCCGCAACCCGAACCCCAACGTCTTCCTACCCGAGGGAGCTACGCCCCAAAACGTGCCGGGCGCGACGCCGGGGGTGAACTATCGCCCCGTCTTCGACATGCTGTGGCTGTTCGGCAACATCAAGGAACGGACTCGCGTCTTCCTGCGCTTGGAGCTTCCGCGATCCAACCCGACCACGTCGAGCCTTTACGGGCTCTTCAAGTCCGCGGACTGGCAGGAGCGGGAGATCTATGACCTGATGGGCGTGCGCTTCGAAGGCCATCCCAATCTGACAAAGATACTCACCCCCGATTTTCTCCAGGGCCATCCGCTCCGGAAGGATTATGTGCATGTCAAGGACCGTTACGATGAGTAACGATACCGCCCTGGCGGCCCAGGAACCCAAGACGCTCAAGACGGACACTCTCTTCGTCAATCTCGGGCCGCAGCATCCCTCAACGCACGGCGTGCTGAGAGTCGGATTGACCATCGATGGCGAGATGATCACCAAGGCCGTGCCGGATATCGGTTATCTGCATCGCGGCACGCAGAAGCTGGCCGAGGTCCGCGGTTATCATCATTGCGTGGTCCTGACCGACCGGTGGGATTATGTGTCGGCCATGCCCAACAATCTCGTCTTTTGCCTCGCGGCCGAGAAGTTGATGGGCCTTAAGGTGCCGCCTCGCGCCGACGCCTTGCGCGTTGTCATGTGCGAGCTCAATAGGCTCGCCAGCCACCTGCTCTTTTTCGGCACCTACGGGATCGATATCGGAGCGTTCACGCCCTTCCTGTACGCCTTTAGGGAGCGGGAGATGATACTCGATCTCTTCGAGATGGTCTGCGGAGCCAGGTTGACTTACAACTATATCAGGCTCGGCGGCGTCATGGTGGATGTCACTCCCGAATGGCTAGCCAAGACCAAGGAGTTCCTGGATTATTTCAAACCGCGGCTCGATGAGTATGACACGCTCCTTTCCTTCAACCCGATTTTCATGGCCCGCACCCAGGAAGTCGGCTTGATCAGCGCTGAAAAGGCGGTCAATTGGGGTCTTTCTGGGCCGAATCTCCGAGGCTCGGGCGTCAACTATGACGTAAGGAAGAACGACCCCTATTCCGGCTACGAGCATTATGATTTCGATGTCCCATTGGGCAAAACCGGCTCCTGTTGGGATCGTTATTATTGCCGAGTCCAAGAGATGCGCCAATCCGTTCGCATCCTGGAGCAGGCCCTGGCCATGCTGCCTCATGGGGAGGTTTCAGCCACCGGAGTAGCCAAGGTCCCGAAACCTCCTTCCGGCGAATCCTACGCCCACGTGGAGGGCTCGCGCGGAGACCTCGGGATATTCTTGGTCTCGGATGGACAGGCCAGCCCTTATCGCATGCATGTCAAGGCGCCTTCCTTCCTTAATCTCGCCATACTCCAGGAGATACTGGTGGGCAACAAGGTCTCCGATGTGATCGCCATCCTGGGCTCGGTCGACATCGTCCTTGGGGAAGTCGACCGATGACGGCGAGCGGTAGCGAGCCGTCCCAGACGCCCTTGGCTTCTGCCGCTCCCGCGCCCAAGCCGGCGGCCAAACCAGCAGCCAAACCAGCAGCCAAACCCCTGCCCGAGCCGGTTTTCAACCAAAGAGCTGGCCGACTGATCCGCGACACGCGTTATTGGCCGACCGAGCTCTGGAAGGATCCCTGGGCCAGCCAGAGCTATCGCCGGGGCGCCGCCTGGCTTGCGGGGATCATCCTGGGTATTTTCGCCACTGGCTGGGCCGTCGGCGAGCTGGCCCCCTGGGGCGATCGGATCTATGAGGCGATCGTCTCTTTCGTATCCGCGCGAGGCTGGCCCGCCGTGGTCGGTGAGGCGATTTGGATCGTGATCAAGGCCTTGATCGTGCTTCACGTTATCTTGATCAATGGTCTATGGGCGATCTGGTGGGAGCGCAAGATATCGGCGCATATCCAATCCCGGGTAGGCCCGACCTACGCGGGCGGTTTTCATGGCTGGGCCCAGACCATCCTTGACGGCATCAAGCTCCTATTAAAGGAAGACGTCACTCCCACGGCCGCCGACAAGTGGGTCCATGCCTTGGCTCCTGCCATCGTCGTGGTCCCCGTCATCATCGCCTTCGCGCCGGTCTCCTTCGGCGTCGAGCTTTCGGCGGCCAATCTCGACGTGGGCGTCCTTTACATCTTCGCACTGGCGGGCATATCCGTCATAGGGATAGTCATGGCGGGTTGGGCCTCGGGCAACAAGTATTCGCTGCTAGGAGGCCTGCGGGCCTCGGCCCAACTGGTCAGCTATGAACTGCCCCGGGCTTTCTCCGTCGTGCCCGTGCTCATGTTCGCCGGGTCGCTCAATCTGCAGATCATCGCCCAGGCTCAATCCGGCTATTGGTGGGGCGTCGTTCCCAGATGGTTCCTCTTTTATCCGGTAGTGGGCCAGGTCGCTTTCGCCATCTTCCTTATCGCCTCCATCGCCGAGACTAATAGGACGCCCTTCGATATCCCGGAAGCCGAGTCCGAGCTGGTCAGCGGTTTTCACACCGAATATTCAGGCATGAAATGGTCCATCTTCTTTCTCGCGGAGTACGGCTACGTTCTCCTGGCGAGCTTCCTTCTGGCCGCTTTCTTCTTGGGAGGGGGGGCGGCTCCTCTGCCTTGGCTTTCCGCGATCCCAAGCTGGATATGGATGCTTTCCAAGGCGTTATTCATGATGTTCGTCTTCCTGTGGGTGCGCTGGACCTTCCCGCGATTCCGCGCCGATCAACTCATGGATTTCAACTGGAAATTCTTGCTGCCCTGGTCTTTCGCCAACATCGCGTTGGCCGGAGCCTACCTTCTATGGATTTGACGCTACGATGACCGGTTATTTTGCGAAGGTCTTCGACCACACCTGGGCCATCATGAAGGGAATGTGGATCACACTCAAATACATGCTGCGGCCTTCCGTCACGGTCCATTATCCGACCGAGAAGCTCGTCCCCTTCGAGAAGTTCCGAGGAGCTCTGCTCTTCGACGCGGAGACTTGCATCTCCTGCAATCTTTGCGTCAAGGCCTGCCCGTCGACCTGCATTCAACTTGAGAACGCCACCAATCCCCAAACCGGCAAGAAGATCGCGAAGGTCGATTGGTACACGATCGATTACGGCAAATGCAATTTCTGCCGGCTTTGCGAGGAGGCCTGCCCGACCAAGCCGAAATCCGTCTGGCACTCGCTCGATTACGAGGTTCTATTCTTCAGTCGTGATGAGATGGTGCGCTGTTGGAAGGCGGGCACGCCTTTCACCGGCAAATACTGGGATCGGAAGGAGAAGGCGTTCAAGGATCCGCTGGGGCAGATCTCCATCCAAGACGTGCCGGCAAGGCGTTGAATGGCGGGTCATGTCTCCCGATTGCTCGATGGAACGTTGAGATGAAAGTGTTAGGCGGCTGCAATAGAAGGCAATAAACCATGGAATCGTTCTCGTTTTACTCGATGTCCGCGGTGGCGCTCGTGAGCGCGCTGCTGGTCGTGACGCTTCGCAACGCCGTGCATTCGGCCTTGTTCCTGGGGCTTTCCCTGGCCGCGGTCGGGGGGCTTTACGCCGTGCTGGGCGCAGACTTCCTGTTCGGGGGCCAGATACTGGTCTACGTAGGCGGCATCGCGGTGCTCATCATGTTCGTGGTGATGCTGCTCGGACGCGCCTCGGATCTGCACTTGCGCCAAGTCAACAATCAGTGGATGGCCGCGCTCCTCGTCTGCGGTATCTCCTTTCTTGGTCTATGGAAGGTGATCGGACTCTTTACGGCCTCGAAAACCCAGACCCCTCCCCGGCCGACCACCCATGAGCTAGGCCGGCTGATGTTGGCCGAGTACGCGGTTCCCTTCGAGCTGATCTCCCTGGTGCTCTTGGCCGCCCTGCTCGGGGCCATCTTTTTCTCCCATATCGACAAGAAGGAGCCCTCGTGACCCTCGCTCATTACCTGATCATCGGCGCGGCCTTGTTCCTGATCGGTCTTTTCGGGGCTCTCACTCGACGCAATGTCATCGGGATACTCATGTCGATCGAGCTCATGTTCAACGCCGCGAACATCAATCTGGCGGCCTTTAACCGTTTCCTTCATCCCGAGGGCGTGGCGGGCCAGGCGGTGGCCCTGTTCATCATCACTATAGCCGCGGCTGAGGTCGTCGTCGGCCTGGCCCTGGTGCTGGCCATCGTGCGCAATACCGACACCCTTTATGTCGAGGAATTCAATCTCCTGAAAGGGTAAGAACCAACGCATGCTTGAATATGTCTGGCTGATTCCTCTTCTGCCCCTGTTCGCCTCTTTCGTCATCCTCTTCGCGACCAAGGAGGATCCCCATTCTCCCATGCCCTTCGTGGGAATCGCCGTCATGGGCTGGTGCTTGATTCAATCCATCGCCATATTTTCCGGCGTGGTTTCGGGCGCTCATCATCTGCCTTACGAAGCTAATTGGAACTGGTTCTCCTTCGCCACCGATATCGGAGGCAGGCCCTTCGCCTATTCGATGCCCGTCGGCGTGTTGATCGACGGGCCGGCCTCGATCATGTTGGTCGTGGTGACCCTGGTGAGCCTGCTGGTCCAAATCTATTCGGTCGGCTACATGCATGGAGACCCCCGCTATAAGAGATATTTCGCCTATCTCTCTTTCTTCACGGCCTCGATGCTCGGACTGATAGTCTCCAGCAACCTGCTGGTGACCTTCGCCTGTTGGGAGCTGGTGGGAGTCTCCTCCTATTTGCTCATCGGCTTCTGGTTCGAGAAGCCCGGACCCGCCTACGCTTCAAAAAAGGCCTTCATGACCACCAAGCTAGGCGACACGGGCCTGTATCTGGCTCTTCTCTTGATCTTCGCCAAGGTCGGCTCTTTCCAGATCACCCAGGTGCAGAACTTCGTCACCATGGGCTATCTCGCCGATTGGGCCGCGCTGGCGATCGGATTGGGCATACTCTGCGGCGCCATGGGGAAATCGGCCCAATGGCCTCTGTTCATTTGGCTTCCCGACGCCATGGAAGGTCCGACCCCGGTCTCCGCCTTGATCCACGCCGCGACCATGGTCGCGGCCGGCATTTATTTGGTGGCCAAGACATATTTCATCTATGCCGCCAGCCCCCTGGCGATGGAGACCGTCGCCTGGATCGGGCTGATCACCGCGCTGCTGGCCGCTTCCATGGCGGTCGTCGCTTACGACATAAAACGCGTGCTCGCCTTCTCGACCGTCTCGCAGCTCGGCTTCATGCTCTGCGCTCTCGGAGTCGGCGGCTACACCGCCGGATTATTCCACCTGACCACCCACGCTTATTTCAAGGCCCTGCTCTTCATGGGAGCGGGTTCGGTGATCCACGCCGTGCATAGCAATGACATGAGGCTCATGGGCGGGCTGTCGAAGAAGATGCCTATCACCTTCATCACCGTGTTCATCGGCACCTATGCCATCGCCGGCCTTTGGCCGGCGGCCGGCTTCTATTCCAAGGACCTCATCCTTGAGAAGGTTTACGAGCATAGCCCGCTCATGTTCTGGCTTCTTCTTTTCGCCGCGTTGCTGACGGCGTTCTACATGTTCAGGATGGTGTTCCTGACCTTCCTGGGCCGCGAGCGCGACGCGGAGAAACATCATCACGCCGACGAGTCGCCGGCCGTGATGACCGTGCCGCTGATCATATTGGCGGTGCTGTCGATCGTATCGGGCTTCGCCCTCGAGTACAAGCATCTCATCCAGCATCTGGCCGATTACAAGCTGCCTGAGAGTTTCGCCGCCCATGCCAATCACCCCAACCCCTTCCTCATCAAATGGGGCGTGATGGGATTGGTCCTGGGTTCGATCGGGCTTTCGTGGAGGCTTTACGGGGGGCAAGACCAACGCTTGGCCGAGTCCATCAAGGAGCGCCTCCTGGTGCTTTTCAATATTCTCGAGAATCGTTACGGCTTCGACACCCTCTTCCTCTGGATGGTCAAGCTCGCCGACCGTCTTGCCGCCTTCGCCCACTGGTTCGACTCGGCGATCCTCGACCAGATATTCATCGACGGATGGGGCCTGATCACTCGGATCTTCGCGGAGATCAGCCATCTCTTCGACGCGATCTTCATCGACCGGACCGTGGACGGATTCGGCGGCTTGAGCAACGACGTGGGCGTGGGACTTCGCTGGTTTGTCCGAGATGGATTGGTGCAGGAGTATTTGCTGTGGGCCGCGGTTGCGGTGAGTTTTTTCATGATATTCGCTTTCTGGTTATAGCCTAGGAGAGAACGATTATGGGAGTCCTTAGCCTCATCACCTTCATTCCTCTCATCGGCGCGCTGGTCATCCTGGCGCTGCCCAAGGATAAAGA
>JACQPG010000153.1 GCA_016207665.1 Elusimicrobiota bacterium
ACTCCTGGATCGTCTCAGCTTGATCGACTTGCTGCGCCTTCCGGAGAAAAAATTGCCAGCGCTACGGAATGCGGAGCCTCAGCTATGTCTGGCGCTCTGATTTTCCCCGGACACCAGTGGTAGAAAATGTGACATGCCGCGCTAGCGCTTGAACTGGTAGCCGAAATTAGTGACCGTGGCGATGCGGAAGGCGTCCGCCTTGAGCTTATGCCTGAGGCGGGCCACGTGCTGGTCCACCGTCCGCGTGTCGATCTCTATATCCTTGCCGTGACCCCAGATCCGCTCCAGCAGCTGATCGCGGGAAAGCACCTTGCCGTTGGCCTCCACAAGAAGCCTCAAGAGCTCGAACTCCTTCGGCGTAAGGCTGGCCGCTTTGCCCTTGACCTTGACCTCATGCCTCTCGAAGTCGACCTCCAGGCCGCCGATCGAGACGGCATTCTCGGCCGCCTCTCGGCCGTTGCCGTCGGAGCGACGCAGCAGGGCCTCGACGCGAGCCTGCAGCTCTCCCACCGAAAACGGCTTGACCACGTAATCGTCCGCGCCCAGCTTCAGGCCCAGGATGCGATCGGGCTCGCTGCGTTTGACGGTCAGAAGGATTACCGGGACCCGGCTTTCCTCGCGGATGCGCTTGAGGCAGTCCAGGCCGCTCATCTTAGGCAACATGATATCGAGTATGACGAGATGGGGCTTGGACCTTCGCGTCAGCGTCAAGCCCGACTCCCCATCGGCGGCGGAGAGCACCGAATACTGCTCCCTCTCCAGGTTATAGCGGATCAGACGGACCAGGTCCTTCTCGTCTTCGACCAGGAGGATCTTTTTCTTGCCTTTGACCATGGGACGGGCTGTCTTGGGTTTCGGCCGTATGGGATTAGCGATGAGGGTCATATTCTAGCAGTTTTTTAGGCCCGTACCGCCGGCGCCGCCGGCGCGCGGAGCTCGGCTCGGGCGGGTTGCGTCGACAGCCGGCGATCCAGGGTCTCCTGTATCCTCTCAGGTTTTCCCCAATCGCTCCATTCAAGCCCTTGCATCGCGATCACGGCCGTTTGGGGAGTCGCATGCTCGAGCACGCCCTTGGAGAAATTGACCGTCTCCATCTCCTCATATATCCCAGCCAGCGCTTGGGCCTCGCGCGGGCCGCCGATGGCGCCCTTGAGGCTTTCGAAGCGCCGCATCATGCCGGGATGATACTCCCAGCCCAAGGACCAAAGGGTGCGGGCTTTGACCGCCATGTTGAGGGTATTCCAAAGGAAGCCGGATTCTAAAAATTGGGCAGCCAGCTCGACGTCGGGCTTTTCGTGGAAGTGAAGAACCTCATGCGCGGCCCCCTCCGCGCCCTCGATCAGGCGGCCGGGCTGTATCCAACCGTACTCCGTCTCCGGGCGATCCGCGACGGCGGCAGCCAATATCAACCGGTCATTCAGCCTTTCCGCGAGGCCGGCCGCCCTGTCCATCCAACGCGCAAATAGCCAGTTGGGGCTAATGAAATGATCCGAAGGAAGTATGGTCACCGTGGCCTCGTTGTCGTGGGCCAACACGTAGCTCAAGGGCAGGAATACCCCAGGAGCCGTGTCGCAATTGCGTGGTTGCTCGACCACGTAACCCATGACGCGGCGAGGATCCTGGATATAGCGCAGATGCCCGCGCCCGATCACCGTGACCACGCGCTGCCTGCCGACAAGGGCCACGGCCCGCCCCATGGTATGCTCGAACATGGACCGTTCACCCAAGAAAGCGCAATATTGCTTGGGCCGATGCTCGCCGAAGCGACGGATCGTCAGATCCGAGAGCCTCCGCCCCTCCCCGCCGGCCAAGATGATCGTCCAACGCTCTCCTGCTCTATACGACCTCCTAGCCATTTTTCCCCCTTCCCCTTGATGCAATAAGAATGCCGTATTTTACGCGGGGGGCTACTCGAAGGCCATAGCGGCCTGTTGGCAAGCGTGTAGAGGTTTTGTTGCAGATTGAAACGGTCTTACGGGATGTTAGGCGGGCGCCGCGCGGAATCCTGGCCGGGCGATAATGCCTCATGGCCTCGGGCAACCACTTGCGTATATTCTCCTGGCGCTGTTCGTCGCTAGGATGGGTCCCCAAATAACGCTCGAGCGGGGAGGGCTCTCCCCCCCCCCTTTTCTTCTCGGAAAGCTGGCCCATGCGGCCCCAAAAGCCGATGGCCTGCTCCGGCTCATAACCCGCCTTGGCCATCAAGATCAATCCGATGCGATCGGCCTCGCTCTCCTGTTTGCGGCTGTAGGGCAGGAGCACGCCCACGGTCACACCCAGGCCGTAGGCCCTGGCATAGATATCCTGGACGGCGGCGGGTTGCCTGGCCAGGACCAGGCTTAATGCCGTTCCGCCGAACTGAGCCAGCAACCCTTGGCTCATCCGCTCGGCGCCGTGCCGGGCTATGGCATGCGCTATCTCGTGGCCCATGACGACCGCGACCCCCTCCTCATCCTGGGTGACCGGAAGAATGCCGGTGTAAAAAGCGACCTTGCCCCCCGGCAGACACCATGCGTTGACGGTCTTGTCGTCCTTGATCAGAGCGAACTCCCAATCGAAATCGGGCCTGTCCGCCGCCTCGGCCAGCCGGTTGCCCACACGGCGTATCATCTCGACCCGCTTGGAATCATCCGAAAGCTGGGACTTCTTGAGCGTCTCCTCATAGGCCTGCGCGCCCATGGATTCCTCCTGCTCCAAGGAGACGAGGACGAGATGTCGCCTGCCCGTGTAAGGGACGGAACGGCAAGCGGCCAACAACGCCGCCGAGAGCAGCAGCGCGAAGCCCTTTTTCCTCATTGGGCCCATTATAGCAAGGCTGGATTGCCGCGACGCGCCGGGAATATAACCGCCGGATGCACGCCTCCGAGACCCTGTCGGCTTGACTGCTTCGGTCACCCCGGGTAAACTGAACCAGTTTTCCAAGGAGGTCTAGCGATGCCTTATGTGATCGTCGAGAAATGTCTAGGAGAGCAGTACGCCGCCTGCGTCGATGTCTGCCCCGTGGAGTGCATCCACCCCATTGACTACGAGGGCAAACCCTTCATGATCATAGATCCCGAGGTATGCATCGACTGCGGCGTCTGCCTGCCGGAATGCCCCATAGGCGCCATAGTCGCCTCGCCCGCCGAGGATCCCGCTTGGGCGGAGATCAACAAGAATTTGGCGGCCCAGGCCAAGGAGTGGGAGGCGCAACACGGAAAGGTGACGCCCAGGCCGCCGAACGATCCTCCCCGCCGGCCCGACAACAAGCTGGTCAAGTAGGGGATTGGAAGAAGACCGCCGCCAACGGAGGAAGGGTCACGCGGATCGAGTGAGGCCGGCCATGGCTCGGCTCGGGCTTGGACTCGACGCCTCCCAGGTTGCCGATCCCGCTGCCCCCGTAATCCCGCGCGTCGCTGTTGAGCATCTCGCACCATCGTCCGGGCTTGGGAACTCCCAGCGCGTAATCGTAGCGCGGCACCGGCGTGAAATTGCAGGCGACGATCACCATGGAACGCGAGCCGCGGGACTTCCTCAAGAAACTGAGAGTGCTGCTGTCGGCGTCGTGGCAGTCGATCCACTCGAAACCCGCCGGATCGCAGTCAAGCTCGTGAAGGGCCGCGCTGGCGCGATAGGCGGCGTTCAAGCTGTCGACCCATCTTTGCACGCCTTGGTGGGGCGCATATTCGAGGAGGTTCCAGTCCAGGCTAGAGTCGTGGCTCCATTCGCGCCATTGAGCGAACTCGCCGCCCATGAAAAGAAGCTTCTTGCCGGGCTGGCCGAACATATAGCCATAGAGCATCCTAAGGTTGGCGAATTTCTGCCAATCATCCCCGGGCATCTGCGCGATCAAGGAGCCTTTGCCGTGCACCACCTCGTCATGAGACAAGGGCAGGACGAAGTTCTCGTGAAAGGCGTAGATCATCCGGAAGGTGATTCTGTCATGGTGGAATTTCCGATAAATCGGGTCTTTCCTCATATAATCCAGAGTGTCATGCATCCAACCCATATCCCACTTGGCGCCGAAGCCGAGGCCTCCCACATAGGTGGGTCGCGAAACCGCGGGCCAAGCCGTGGACTCCTCCGCTATGGTCTGGCAGTCGGGATAGCTCTTGAACACCTCGGCATTAAGCCTCTTCAGGAAAGAAACCGCCTCTAGATTTTCCCGGCCCCCGTGTTGGTTGGGGATCCACTCCCCCTCCTTGCGCGAGTAATCCAGGTAGAGCATGGAGGCCACCGCGTCCACCCTCAAGCCGTCCGCATGATATTTGTCGAGCCAGAACAGGGCGTTGCTGATGAGGAAGCTGCGCACCTCATGCCGGCCGTAGTTGAAGATATAGCTCTTCCAGTCGGGATGAAAACCCTTGCGCGGATCGGCATGCTCGTAAAGGTGGCTGCCATCGAAAAGGGCCAGACCATGGCCATCGGCCGGGAAATGGGAAGGGACCCAGTCGAGAATCACGCCTATGCCGTGCCCATGAAGCAGGTCGATCAAGGCCATGAAATCCTGGGGCGAGCCGTAACGCGAGCTGGGCGCGAAATAGCCCAAGGTCTGATAGCCCCAAGAGCCGTAGAAGGGATGCTCCATCACCGGAAGGAATTCGACGTGGGTAAAGCCGCGTTTGAGCACGTACTCGCAAAGCCTTGGGCCGATTTCCCGGTAGCCGAGAAATCGGTCGCCTCGCTCCGGCGCGCGCATCCAAGAGCCCAGATGGAGCTCATAGATCGACAGGGGAGCGCCGAGGGAATTGCGCGGGCCGCGCTGCCGCATCCATTCGGCGTCGCTCCATAAGTAATCCAGGTCCCATACCATGGAAGCGGATCTGGGCGGAGTCTCGTGCGCGAAGGCGAAGGGGTCGGATTTCTCGGCCTCGTGTCCCGCGATATTGGATTTGATCCAATATTTGTAGAACGTTCCCCGGCCGACCCCCTCTATGAAGCCCGCCCAGATACCGGAGTCGCCCTGGCAATGCAGGGGATGTTTGCGCCGGTCCCAGGCGTTGAAATCGCCGATGACGCTCACCTCCCGCGCGTTGGGCGCCCACACGGAGAAATAGGCGCCCGCCCGGCCCTGGCGCGTCCCCAGATGGGCTCCGAGCTTCTCGTAGAGGCGGAAATGCGTGCCCTCGTTGAACAGATACAGATCCTGTTGGCCGAACGGCGCCTCGCCGGCGTTGGCTGGCCTCATACCTTGGCCTCGACGAGGCGGCCGCTCTTCTCGCTAAGACGCCGCAGCCTCTGCGACAGATCGGGCGTCAGGGCCCCCGGCGGCAGCCGCCATTCCCAATTGCCGGTCTCGCTGCCGGGCCGGTTCATGCGCGCCTCGCTTCCCAGACCCAACAGGTCTTGAAGCGGTATGATAGCGGTATCAGCCGAAGAATCCATGACGGCGCGTATCATATCCCAGTGGAACTCCCTCCCATCGCTGCGCAAATAGCGCAAGGCGTTGTCGCGCTCGATACGGACCTGCTCCGGCGAACGAGAGCCGGGGCCTCCGGGATCATGGAACCATCCGAGCACGGTATCATTGTCATGCGCGCCGGTATAGGCTACGCAGCGGCGGGGATAGTTATGAGGGAGGAAGCTGTCCGCCTGCTGGTCCGAGCCGAAGGCGAACTGTAGAACTCTCATCCCGGGAAGATCGAAGCGATCGCGCAGCTCCAGCACCTCATGCGTGACCGCCCCCAAGTCCTCCGCGATCAGCTCGAGCGGCGACCCCCGGGTCACGACGTCGAAAAACCGGGCGCCGGGCCCGGGGCGCCATTGCCCTTGCCTGGCGTCCTTGGCTCCCGCCGGTATCTCCCAATAGCGTTGGAAGCCGATGAAATGGTCGAACCGGACCGCGTCGAAACGCTCGCTAGCCATGCGCAAACGCGCCAACCACCAGTCGAAACCGCGCCCCTCCATCACGTCCCAGCGGTAGAGAGGATTGCCCCATAGTTGGCCCGTCTCGCTGAAATAGTCAGGCGGGACCCCGGCGACGGACGCGGGCCGGCCGTCCTCGCCGAGCACGAACAGCGACTGGTTGGCCCAGACGTCGGCGCTATCATGGGCCACGAAAATAGGCACGTCGCCGATGAGCCCCACCCCCTTCCCCGCGCAATAGTCGCGCAGCGCCGTCCACTGCTTGTGGAATAGGAACTGGACGAAATGGTGGTAAAATGACGCCTCGCCGATGCTCCTCAAAAGCTCTCGATCCCATTGCTTGAACCGGCGGCTCCGTATCTCGGCTTCCCAGTCGGTCCATGCTTGAGGACGGGTCTCCTTGAGCCCGCAGAACAGCGAATAATCGTCCAACCAGCCCTCGTGGGCGCCGTAAAAGGATCGGAATTCCGACCAGAGAGACTCATCGGCATGCTTGGCGAATCTGGCGCAGGCGCGGCGCAGCCTGGGCTCCTTGAATCGCCGGGCGCCGGCATAATCCGCTCGCTCGCCACCGGACGGAGACTCTCCGTCCAGATCAGAGCCATCCAGCAATCCGAGCGAGACCAAATCCTCCAGGCTGATGAACAGAGCCTCCCCCGCGAAGGCGGAGGTCGAGCTATAAGGGGAATTGCCGGCGCCGATGGGGCCGACCGGAAGCATCTGCCACCAACCTTGGCCCGACTGGGCTAGGAAGTCCGCGAAGCGATAGGCCTGCGGCCCCAAGTCCCCGATGCCATGCGGGCCGGGAAGGGAGCTGATATGGGCCAGGACGCCGCTGGCGCGGCGCCGTAGAGTCATGCCGGACACCCGGTATTTTAGCATAGGCGCTGGCCGAGCTCCCGCAGGAGCTTGCCGGCGATAAAACAGTCGCCATCGACGGGCAAGTCCGACCATGGCTTGCGATCGGCCAGCGCCCGCTCGAGCGCGTCCCGCCACCGTCCCGCGAAGAAATCCTCGCGAGAAATGGCGTGCGCCCGGCCGTGACGCTCGAGCCAGCCCACCAAGGCGGGGACCTCCGGGAAGTCCTGTCGCGGCAAATACAGCATCGGCTTGCGGCAAACGAAGGCCTCGGCGAAAGTCCCGTAACCCGGTTTGCCGATCACGATATCGCAAGCGTTGAGCAGCTCCACGTGAGGCCGCCCCAATCTCTGGCCGAGCGGTATCCATTCGGCCTTCAATCCCTGCGGTTTGGCGGAGAATCCCATGAACACGAATGAATCCAGCTCTTGCGCCATCGTGGGTCTGAGCGCGCCGCTGCCGAAACCGCCGAAGGAGACCAAGACGAGCTTCCTGCGATCCCCCGCGGCCAGAC
>JACQPG010000156.1 GCA_016207665.1 Elusimicrobiota bacterium
AAGACCGCCGCCAAGATCATCGCCAGCGCCAAGAAATACGTGGAGGAACACCCTGGGTCGGCGTGAAATGCTATCATTTTACGACGGCAGATTCGGATCATGAACAAATCGAGCAAGAAGGGCACGGAGCCGGAGAAGGCCAAAAAAACGGCGGCCAAGCCGGCCGCTAAGAAGGCCGCCGGGAAGGCGTCGGCCAAGGGCAAGAAGGGCCCGAAACCCGAGGAAGCCTTGGGCATACGCAAGACCGCGGCCGAGCTTCGCACCGTCCAGGAAGAGAACTCCATCGCCCCCCCTTCCCAGAATCTCAAGTCCGCTTTCGACCTATTCAAGCAAAAGAAGCGACCCGCGGCTTCGACGCCTACCGTCACAAGGCTGGCCGCGGGAAGCGCGTTTCCCAGGCCCAAGTCGGCGACTCCTCCTGCGGCTCAGCCGGCGCAACCCGCGGCCGGCCCCGCGCCCGCCGTCAAGCCCGCTCCGGCGCCAGCCCCGGCGCTCCAGCCGCCGCCCGCGGCTGCCCCTAAGCCGCCGGCCCCGGTGTCGGGTCCCGCTTCAGCCCCTCCCCCGGCCAAGCCCGTGACTCCTCCTGCCGCGCCCAAGCCACAGCTTCCACCCGTGGCTCCGGCCAGGCCTCAAGGGACCGCTCCTTTTTCACCCCAACGTCCATCTCAACCGGCTCAACCCGGACGTTATCAACCTCCGCGGCCAGGGGGTTCGCCTCCTTATCGGCCAGGGCCGGGACCGCGTCATCCCGGATCCGCCAGATCCGGACATAAGCCTCAGGGTCAGGCGCCCGCTCACAGGCCCGCTCCAGCCCCAGCCAAGCCGGTGGAGGCTTCCGCCTCCTCGCCTCAGGCCAAGTCCTCGCTCAAGAAGCTGCAGGTTTCCTCCATGATCACGGTGCGAGAGCTCGCCGAGAAGATGGAGGCCAAACCCAACGATTTGATCAAGAAGCTCATGGGCCTTGGCGTTTTCGCCACGATCAACCAGAGGCTCGACACCGAGGTTGCCGAATTGGTCTCCCAAGAGTTCGGCTACGAGCTCGAGGTCGTGGCGATGTACAAAGAAGAGGAGCTCCAGGTCAGCAAGACCCAGGGCGACACTCCCGAGAAACTAAAACCTCGGTCACCCATCGTCACGGTGATGGGCCATGTCGACCACGGCAAGACCAGCCTTTTGGACGCGATCCGCGAGGCGCGTGTCGCCGAGGGCGAGGCGGGCGGCATCACGCAGCATATCGGCGCCTACAAGGTCGGTACGCCCAAGGGCGAGATCGTTTTCCTGGACACTCCCGGCCATCAAGCCTTTACCGCGATGAGGGCCCGCGGCGCGAAGGTGACCGACATCGTCGTGCTGGTGGTTTCCGCCGTCGACGGCATCATGCCGCAGACGCTCGAGGCCGTCGACCACGCCAAGGCCGCGGGCGTTCCGTTGGTGGTCGCGGTCAATAAGATAGACTTGCCGGGCGCCAACCCCCAAAAGATACGCCAAGACCTGGCGGGACACGGGCTCAATCCCGAGGAGTGGGGCGGTAAGACGATTTATGTGGACGTCTCAGCCAAGAAGAGGCTCAATCTCGATAAACTTTTGGAGATGATCCTTCTTCAGTCGGAGGTCCTGGAGATCAAGGCCAATCCCGATCGGCCCGGTCACGGCGTGATCCTGGAAGCCAAGCTCGACGCCAAGCGGGGAAGCGCGGCCACCTTGCTCGTTCAGGCGGGCACGGTGCGCGTGGGCGATCCTTTCGTGGCGGGACTTTGCCACGGCAAGATCAAGGCCCTGATCGATGATCGCGGCCAGCGCATCGAGCTGGCCGGTCCCTCGACCCCGGTCGAGTTGCTCGGCCTGATAGGGACTCCCCAGGCCGGGGATATTTTCAGCGTCGTCACCGATGAGAAACAGGCCAGGGAGATCGCGGAGAAGCGGAGGCTGCTGCACCGCGAGCAGGCTTTCGCCCACCAAAGGCATATGACCTTGGTCGGCCTCAAGTCCCAAGCGACCGGCGCCAAGGATCTCAACATCGTGCTCAAGGCCGATGCCCAGGGCTCGCTCCAGGCTTTGCATGACTCCCTGGAAGGGATATCGACCTCCGAATGCCGGGTCAGAATCATCCACTCCGGCGTCGGCGTGGTCAACGAATCGGACGTGCTCCTGGCCTCCGCCTCCGACGCTGTGACTCTCTTGTTCCATACCGGGATCGAGCCTCGCGCCCAGGATTTGGCCGCTCGAGAGGGCGTGGAAATTCGCAAGTATGAGATCATCTATGATCTGATCGCGGACGTAAGGGCCGCCTTGGAGGGCCTGCTCGAGCCCGAAGTGGTCGACGTGGTGGTGGGCCGCGGCGAGGTCCGCGAGGTTTTCGGGGTGAGGAATGGCAAGGTGGCCGGGTGTTATGTCCGCGAGGGCAAGGTCGTGCGCGGAGGGATGGTGCGCTTGATCCGCGAGGGTCAAGTGGTTCATGAGGGCAAGATCGGCAGCCTCAAGCGCTTCAAGGATGACGCCAAGGAAGTCGAGAAAGGCCTGGAATGCGGATTGATGATGGAGGGATTCCAGGGATATCAAAAGGGCGACCAGCTGGAGTTCATCGTCAAAGAGACCCGGACGAGGCGCCTTGAATCGCAGCCCAAGGCCTAGTCTCTAACCGGGATCGGCGGCCGGTTCCCAATTTAATCCCCAGGAGGCGCGGCGCTTTTTAAATCATGTTTTCCCGAAGAGAACGCTTGCGAGAGCTATTCAGGGACGAGATCGCCCGGGCTCTGCAGGGCGTCAAGGATCCCGGCCTGCTCGGCTTCATGACCGTGACCGACCTGGAGTTGAGCGTGGACATGAAGACGGTGACCGTCTATTATTCCATCCTCGGCACCGAGAACGACAGGAAGAGCACGGCCAAGGCTCTGGAACGGGCGGCGCCCTATCTGCGCCAAGTCTTGCGTAAGAGGCTGACCTTGAAAATGCTGCCCCATATCGCTTTTTCCTACGATGACACGCCGCGGAAAGCGGCCCGGGTCGAGCGTTTGCTCCAGGATATCGAGGAAGAGAAAAACTCATGACGAGCGGCTCCGCCCTTTGCGCCGGGATGATACTCTTCGACAAGCCCGAAGGCTGGACTTCGCATGACGCGGCCGAGGCCTTCCGGCGGATGCTGCCTGCCGATACCAAGGTCGGCCATTGCGGAACCTTGGACCCTTTGGCCACCGGCCTCCTGATACTTTTGGTCGGCCCGTGCACTCGTTTCCAGGCCCGCATGCAAGGCCTCGACAAGATCTACTCCGGCGTCTTGCGCCTCGGCGTCGAGACCGATACCGGAGATATCACCGGCAAGGTCGTCAAAGAAAGTTCCGTCCCCCCCGATTTGGAGGCGGCGCGCATCCAGGAGGCCTTCTCCACCCATACCGGCGTGCTCGAGATGCTGGCACCGGCATTTTCCGCGGTCAAGCATAAGGGCCGGCCCTTGTATCAATACGCCCGCCGAGGCATCAGCGTGCCCGCGAAGACCCGCACCAGCCGTGTTTACCGCTGGGACGTGCTGTCCTATCGCTCTCCGGACATCGAGCACAGGCTTTCCTGCTCGAGCGGCACCTATGTGCGCTCCTTGGCGGAGTCCGTAGGGAAGTCGCTAGGTTGCGGCGCGACGGTCTTATCTTTGCGACGCGACCGCATCGCAGACTTTTCGGTGGAGGACGCCCTCAACTTGGAGCAGGCCAAGACGCTGCGCCAGGCTGACCTTCGTAAACAGCTTTCGGACTCCTTGCCGCGGCTTCAGGAGGCGCTAGCCTCCGGTTTCGGCAAGAAACAGGCTTGAAAAGCACGACCTTGCGCGGCACGGTGGTCCGTGGCGACGGCCGCGGAGCGACGCTGGGCATACCTACGGCCAACCTCCAGATCAAGGGCGGAAAGCTTCCTCCGCTAGGCGTCTACAAGGTGCGCGTCTTCGGCGGCGGTCTTAAGGGCGTATTGGCCGCCTGCAACGTGGGGGTCAATCCCACCATCCCGGGAAAGCGCAAGGCGCGCGCCGAGATACATATTCCAGGCTTTTCCGGCGATCTTTACGGCAAGAGCCTGATCGTCACATTCATCGAGAAGATGCGCGACGAGATGCGTTTTTCCAGCCTTTCGGCGCTCAAGGCCCAGATACGCCGGGATATCAAGCTTCTCTGCCGCGACGAATAACCAGAGGTGGACAATCTCTTCGGCGCCAGGCTACAATAAGGGTATGCGATTCCTAGAAGATGGCAATATGATCGGCCGGATCGGGGCCTTGGCCGTTCTGATCGCCGCGGGACTCTGGATGGGCAAGATCAGCTACGGGTGGCGGCTCTGCCC
>JACQPG010000149.1 GCA_016207665.1 Elusimicrobiota bacterium
GCATAGCGAAATCCGGTTGAAGAGCGCCGCCGGAACGCGGTCCAGGACCGAGTTCCGGCGGTGCCGAGGTCCCGCCTAAACGGCTTTCGATCGTTTGGGCCAGGCTTTATCGCCGAAGACGCATGCCGCGGCATGAAGGTTATGGGTACGGCAAGCCAAACGTATGTTTGCCGCCTCCGTGGAACTGCCGCCTAAGGCGAATGGCAGGATATGGTCGTACTCCAGCCACTGCTGCGCTTCGCAACGTTTCCCTTGGCTTGAAATGAAGGCGCAGCGCCCGCCATCCCGGCGCCAAACTGTCTCGCGGACCCGCCGCGGAATCCGGCGTGAACGGGCGGTAGAGGCCGGCGAACGAGGCTTTTTGGCTTGGCGTTGCGGTTCCGACGCGGCGCGCGGCGGCCTTCGATCGGGATCTCGCTTATTGAGGAGCTCGTCGAAGGCTTCATTCACCAGCGATTCGAGACGACCCGATGGGAATTTGTGGCGTAGCAGAGCTCGGGCCCTGTCGATCTTGCGCACGAGATATTCCGAGGCCGTGAAAGCGATGCGTACCGGTTGCGAGATTGGATTTTCCTTACCCATGGCCGACCCTGCGGCCGACGCGGCTGAAGCCGGAGACTTCTGTCCCGTGTCAGCTCCCTGTGTCGCAGCCGCGGCGCAAGGCCATGGCAAGAAGCGGATTCTGTCAGCCTGGGGCGTGGGTCCAGCCGCATATCCGGCGGCCATGCGCTCGACCTCCCGCTTGGATTTGCCGCGAGCTTCGGCCAAGACCTCGGCGGCGTTGGCCCTTGTTAAACAGGGCGAAAGCTTTGCCAGGCAGCTTAGGCTCGTCTGTCCCCGAGATAGCATGTCCAGGATCTGCGGGTAGTTACGAGACAATCGGGCCGCCTGGATCCGAAGATAGGCCTCATCTTCCGAAAGTCCCAGCTCCTTCGTGCAGTAGCGGAACAGAGAGGGATAGCCATTGGGCGCGTGCCTCCTGCGTTGGTCGAACTCATCGAGATGTTTCAAAAACCCCGCAAGCACCTGTTTCTCTCCCCAAGCAAGGGCGCGCAGCCTTCGCTCCAAAAGTGACTCGGTCAGCGCGGCCAGAGGCCGGACAGGCGGGAGGCCTGATTGAATGGTCTTGGTATCCATGTGTATCAATACGATCACAGGCCGAAAAAGTTCCCTTATGAACTCGGTCCTGGACCGAGTTCGCAGCCTGCCTAAGACCGCCTCAGGCTTGCGCCAAGCGCTGGTTTATCCCAACCCAGCCGTAGGAGCTCAAAATCCCACCTTGCGCGCGCAAAGGGGCCTAGTGGACCGGATCGAAATAACCATATTCGACATTTCGGGCCAGAGAGTGCATAGCGCCTCGATGGAGCCGTCATCCAAGGTCGCAATTCGGACGGCAGCGTGGTGCGGGCTAGGGCGTGGTGCTCGACGATGTGCATCGCCTCCCTGATCCGGCCCGGCTTCTTAAGGTCGTGTGCCAAGAGTGTGCCTATCGATGGATAGCGGCCTTGAGATTATGCATGGGCAAAAAAGGCGATTCTGGACGAGGGCTCACCGTTTGCCTCCGAGGATCGACGATGAGGTCGAGTCTCTCTAAGACAAGTTGTCCTATCAACACTTCGCAGCGCGGTGGGCCCACCAGGCAGTCCATCTTCATTTCGCGATCAGCCATGGTCAGGGAGAGCGTTCCCGCGCGGGCGAGCTCGACCTTCTGATCATTGGCTAATGTCACTATTTCTGTATCGATTTTCCGCAGACCAAGTTTTTCCACCAAGTCCTGCGGCAAGAGAGTCATTACCGCTCCAGTGTCGATGATTCCTATGACCTCGACAGATCGAATTTTCTTTTTGGGAAGCCGGCCTTCTTCATGGAGAATAACGTCATATTCATTCGCTAAGCGCACCTTGGATATTATCTCTCCCATTCCTAGAGTGCGAACCAGGTCCTTAAAAAGTTCCATGCTGGAGTCTTTCATCTTAGTCTTGGTCCTGTTCCAGCGGCAGTATGAACATGCTTCCAAATTATCAATTTATCTGGAGCTCAACCAAGGGCCTATTTGACCACCACGACGGTGCCCGTGTAGTTCCTGCCCTCGGCCTCGATCTGGTAGATATACACCCCGCCGGGGACTACCGCGCCGTTGGACTTGCCGTCCCAGACCAGGGTGGTATTGGAGTCGAGCGTGGGATCGTGATACATGGAGGCGACGAAGGCGCCCTTGACGTCGAATATCTTGCCCGTGACCTCCGAGAATCGCGGATTGTCGAAGGTGAACACCACCGTGTCGTTCTTGCCGTCGCCATTGGGCGTGAGCATCCGGTTGGTCAGGCCCGCGGGGTTGAAGACGAAGCTGCCGACGCGCTCGGCCGCGCGGAGCTGATAGGGGCCCAGATACTTCGTCTGGACCGACAGCACCTGGTTGCTCGCGTCGAGCTGTCCGTAGAGCTGCAGCCACTTAGAGCCGTTGTACCAGAACACGCTCAAATCCTCGGGCTTGGCCAAGGGAACATGAGCCGAGGCCACCAAGCCCTGCGCGTTGCGCTCAAAGCGCATCTTCAGCACAGCCGGGCCCTCCAGCTCCACGCTGGCCGGCGTATCCCCCCATCTCAGGGGCAGCAGTTCCATGGACTTGATCACCCGTCCCCTGAGCTCCTGCGTGCGGCTGGCCGTGTCGATGTGGTAGTTCGCCAGGGCGTAGGAGTAAGAATTCGGTATCTCCAAGGTGCTCATGTCGTCATAGGCGACCACCCAGAGATTCCTGGTCGCCTGCGCGCGAGCCATGGAGTAGCGTGAATAGCCGGTGCTGTTGAAGGCTCGTATCCTGTAGAAGTATTGAGGTCCGCTGGCCGAGTCCTGCCACGAAAGCGTGGCCGTGGAGACGGAGGCGATCGCAGTCCAGCTCGCGTTGGCGGCGGAGGTGGCCCGCAGGATCTGATATCCTGATACTTCCTGGGCGGTGGGAGCCAGGGTGCTGGTGAAAAGGACGCCGTCATAGAAGCGGTCCACCGCGTTCCAAGCCAATATCGCGGTCGTAGCCCCTGTGCTTTGGAAGGTCAGTCCCAAGGGCATCATGGGCGGGCGCGGGCATTGCGAGGCGGCGGAGTTATTCGCGTTGATACCGAGCGGCACGCTGCGCAGCCAGCCGCCTCGAGTGGCCGGAGTCGAGCCGTCGACCGCCTCGATCGCGAAATAATGGACAGTGCATGGATCGAGGCCGGTGACGACCAAGGTCTGGACGGTGCCCGAGGCCGCGACGCTCGGTATCGTGGCCGTCGAGAAGGCGGAAAGAGCCAACGCCGCGTCGAATTGGGCCTGGGTGTCGATATTGGAGGCGCTCGAGGCCCTGATGACATAGTTCAAAGGCAGCGCGTCTCCCAGATAGCTCGGGGCCGTCCATTGCAGCGTGATCTCCCGGAAGCCCGGTCCGGAGGTCGCGCTGAGGTCGGTGATGGGAGCCATGTAGGGGCGCGTTCTCGTGGAGCCCAGCACCGCGAATTCGGTAGCCACGCCGTTGTGATTGATGGCTCGCGCGAATGCGAAGTAGGTGGTAGCGGGGACAAGGCCCGTGAAGGTAGCGGTCGGCGAGCCCGCGGGCCGGGTGCTCAGCGTGATGTTGCCCGGCAGGCCATTGGGATAGCTCGCGCCGGTGCTGAGGGCTATCTCATAGAGCGTCAAATCCAGAGGATTGCCGTTGGCCGAC
>JACQPG010000155.1 GCA_016207665.1 Elusimicrobiota bacterium
ATGTATCACATTCCTCCGGGCGATACGCCGGATAATTGGGCCATGCAGGTCTTGGCGAGGGTGTTGGGGGAGGGAAAGAGCTCCCGGCTTTACGAGTCCTTGGTCAAGGACAAGGAACTCGCCACCGACGTCAAGATCTATCCCGAAATGCGCATCGGCCCCAGCGGTTATTACGTGGAGGCCATGCTGCGGCCGGGCATCGATCCGGATAAGGCGGTCAAGGCCATCGACGCGGTGCTGGAGCGGGCGAGGGAACAGGAGATCAGCCCCGCGGAGCTCGCCAAGGCGCGAAAGATGTTCCGCCGCGAGATGATCGGCAAGCGCCAGACCGCCTATTCCACGGCCATACAGATCGGTCATTACGAGGGCTTGTTCCGTGACCCGTCATTGATCAACACGGCCTACGACAAGTTTTCGGTTGTGGACCCGAAGCGCGTCAAGGAGAGCGCCCAAAAGTATCTAAACCCGAGGACTCGGGCGGTGCTCATCACTCTTCCGGATAACGAAGGACAGTCGCCGCAGGGCCCTTCCAAGCCTTCGGTCAAGGATAAGCCATGATAATAACAGCCCTCATTTTGTCGCTCTCTCTGCTCATCGGCGGGCCGGTCGGCGCCGCCGCTCCCGCCGCTTCCGGACAGACCGTGCAGCGTCTCAACCGGGCCCCCATCAACACAGAGCTTCTCAAGGTGCAATTGCCCCGGCCGAAGGAGGAGAAGCTCGACAACGGTCTGACGGTGCTGTTCCTTCCTCATCGCAAGGTCCCCACCATGCACGCGACGCTTTGGGTCAAGGCCGGCGCGCTGTGGGAGCCCAAGGATCATCCGGGCCTGGCTCAGTTCACGGCCGAGATGCTCAAGGAAGGGACGGCCTCGCGCACCAGCTCGCAGCTGGCCACGGAAATCGAGGAGATGGGAGCCAGCCTCGAGACCGGAGCGGCCTTCGGCAAGTCCATCGCCCAGGCCTCGGCCTCGGGTATGGCGGAGGACGCCGATAAGATATTGGGCCTTTTGGCCGATGTCACTCTCAAGCCGAGCTTCCCGCAAGATGAATTGGATAAGTACAAGAAGCGGAGGGAGTCCGCTCTTCAAGAGCAGCGCTCGCAGGCGCGATTCCTCGGCCTCGAGGCTCTCTACCGCGCGCTCTACGGCGACTTCCCGGCCGCGGTGGCCGCGCCCACGAGCGAGTCGATACAAAGGACCACTCCCGCCGCCCTGCGCCAGTTCCACCAGCAGCGCTGGGCGCCTGAGTCTTCCATCCTGGGCATTGCCGGAGACTTGACGCCGGAACAGGCCATGGCCCTGGCGCGGAAGCATTTCGGCTCTTGGAAGCGTTCGGACGGCGCCGCGGCGGCTTTGCCGCCCTTGGCCGCGCCCAAGCCGGCCAGCGTGATCATCATCGATCGTCCCGGCTCGGTGCAGACCGACCTTTTCGCGGGCGGCTTGGCCCTGAGGCGCGACGATCCAGACTATATCCCCCTGGTCGTGGCCAATCGGATACTGGGAGGAGAGGCGAGCGCCCGGCTTTTCATGAACCTGCGCGAGGAAAAGGGCTACGCCTACGGAGCCTACAGCAATTTCGACGCGGAGCTCTATCCCGGGCTATCGCGCGCCTGGGCGGCCGTGAGAAGCGAGGTCACTGAGCCCGCCCTGCGCGACATGCTGGCGGAGATACGGCGTCTGGGCGAGGAAACGGTGCCCGCGGCCGAGCTCGAGGAGGCCAAGAGATCCCTGGTCGCCTCGTTCGCCTTTTCGCTCGAGCAACCCTCGACGCTGGTCAATTACTGGCTGACCACCCGCTATTACGGCCTGCCGGCCGATTATTGGGATCGCTACCCGGAGAACGTGGCCGCGGTCGACGCGGCGAAGGTGCGGGCCATGGCCCAGCGTTATTGGAACAGGGAAACGATCCAGTTGGTGGCGGTCGGGGATGCCGAGAAGATCAAGAAGGCCGTCTCCGGTTTCGGGACGGTGCAGGTGCTCGACATCGAGGGCCGGCCCAAGCCATGAGGACGCGCCTCGGCTACGAGGCCGTGCCGCGCTCCGGCAAGGGGCCGGCCGTGATCGTGATCCAGGAATGGTGGGGCCTGGTGCCTCATATCCAGGAGGTCTGCGACAGGCTGGCGGCCGAGGGTTTCCTGGCCTTGGCGCCCGATCTTTATCACGGCAAGAGCACGAAGTCCCCGGACGAGGCGGGGCGCATGATGATGGCCCTCAATATCGAGCAGGCCGCCCAAGACTTGGGGCGGGCGGTCGAGCATCTGCTCGCCCATCCCAACGCCTCCGGCAAGAAGGTGGGCGTCATGGGCTTTTGCATGGGCGGGCAGCTCGCGCTCTATGCGGCCGCACGATTCCCCTCGCAGATAGGGGCTTGCGTCGATTTTTACGGCATACACCCCAACGTGAAGGCCGATTGGTCCTCGATCCGCTGTCCCGTGCTCGGGTTTTTCGCCGAAAAGGATCAGTTCGTCGGCCCGAATGTCGCGGTGGAGCTCGAATCCCAGCTCAAGTCCAAGGGGGTCAAGACGGAATTCAAGATATTCCCTGGAGCCGATCACGCCTTTTTCAACGATTCGAGGCCCGAGGTCTTCGACAAGGCCGCGGCCCAGCAGGCGTGGAAGCGCCTGCTGGGCTATTTCCAAGAGCAGCTAACGGCGAGCTCGCCGGCTTAAGGCGAAGACGGCCGCCAACGCGGCCGCGGCCACGCCCAAGGCGGCCAAGGAGCGGCCCGCCGGAGGCAAGGGCCTGAATATCCCGGCCAGCCTGGCCAGAGCGTACATGGGCGGCAGCTGCGTCATCACGTCGCGCTTGGCCGATGGGCCGGCTTGCTCGAGGGTCTGGGCCATCATGCCGACCCCGGAGAGCAAGGGCACGAAAGGGGAGGCTTTCCTCGCCGATCGGCGCCAGTTGGCCGGCCACGATGGCTTCCAGTCCCCGTCTGATCGCCTTCGGATCGTTCGACCATAATACCCGGTAGGCCACGTTGCCTTCGATGTCCACCATGTAGGCGGCGTTGGGATGCGAGCCGAGCCTCTGGTGCAGGGTCCCATCGATGTCATCGATGGCCACCGCCCAAGGCAGACGGTCCCGGCGTTTGAAGGCTCGAGCGTGCCGGAGCTTCTCCTCGAAGGTCTCGGGCTGCGGTATCCGGTCTCCGGGATGGGCCTCGCGCACGTAAAGCGTCAGGAACTCGACGCGGCCGCCGAATTCCTCGTAAAGCGGCTTGAGCGAGAGATCGGCCGCCGCGGTCATGGGACAGGTAGCCGAACCTAAGGTGATGAGAAAAGGCTTGCGGCCTAAGAGATCCTCCTTGCGGATGCGTCCGCCGTCCACCAACTCCAGGTCGAAATTCGGGAAGGGCTGGCCGGGGGCCGGCCCGCGCTGGAACGACAGGTCGCGGACCAGGTATTTCGATTTGAAACGCGGGTAGCGGTATTCCGTCCTTTCTTCAACGATCATCAAGACCTCCTCGCTTCTCAGGATAGCGTGGGCTATATTCTATGGCTCGGCGGAGAGCCGATCCATGAAGGAGGCTTAAGAATGTTATGAAGGAAATACGGCGCTGGCGAAGGAGACGATCCCTCCCATGGGATCGGGCGCTTGGCCGTAGGCGAGCAGGCTGGCCTCGGCGGTCCCGGGCAAGGCCCTGATCAGCCGGAGCGACGTGTAAAGAGCGGAAAGGCCGCAGATCTTGCGCCAGTGCCCGTCATTGATCGCGGAGAGATAAAAGGCGTCGGCCTCCAGCTTAAGCGCGTGATCGAGAGTCGCGCGGTCCTCGGCCTCGAGCTTGCGGCCCAGTTCGGGCGTGAGCTCAAGGTCGTCGCCGAACTTGGGGCCCACGTGGGCCAGGTCGATTCCCGCCAGCACCATGACGCGCTGACGCTTGGCGCGCTCGGCCAACATCTCTCCGACGCGCGAAAGGGCCTTGTCCACGGTCTCGGTCGAAGAGGGCGCCTTATCCGGGGAAAAGCGCTCGAATGAGGAGCACAATATGGGGACCCAGGCGGGAGCGCGCTCGCGCCAAAGATGCTTGAGCCAGAGCGCCTGGAACTCGAGGGAGTGCTCGCGCCGATGCGCCCACTCGTCATCCAACGGGTCATACCAAAGCGCCGATCTGATCTCATCGTAGAGCCCCGCATCCACTTCCATGGGTCCATAGGGGGTCTCATAAGCCTTGCGCGTCATGATCCAGGGCGAGGGCGGGCCCGCATGAGCCACTCCCACCGCCACGATCAAGTCCGGGGGAGGGCATTGCGAGAGCGCGCGATAAGCCCAGGCGTAAGCGGGACCTCCGCGATAGAGGTCTATGTGCGGGCAGACCAGGCCGCGGGGCGGCTTGTCCCGGCTCGGCTGGTCGGCTAGAGGTTCTCCGGGGCCCTTGGGGTCCCTGAAAAAAGCTCCCATGAATTTCGCCAGCTCCAAGGGTTCTTTGGGATAGGCTCCCTCCAAGGCGGCCTTGCGAATCGGGCTGGCCAGGAAGTCCTCGAGCATGCGGCGGCGGCTCTCCTGGACCTCGGAAGTCTCGAGATATTTCGCTCGGCCCAATGTCTCCACGATGCCCTGGATCTGGGCGATCTGGATCACCGAGCCGGTTTCGCGCGTCAGAAGCGCCTGTAGCTCGGAGAGCGAATGGCGTCCGTTAAGCAAGAAGGCGATGGCCAAGCCGGCCGGGGAAAGGACCAGCGGCTGGGGCGCGATGCCCTCATGGTCCTGGAGAAGGAACATGGGGCGGCCCTCATGTTCGATGGGCATGACCTCGAGGTCATGGCGCAACGCCGGCAAGGGGGAGTCGCTCATCGGTCGTCGGGCTATTCTATCATTGTTATGATATTGACATGGCATGGGTTCTCGCGCTGGCCGTGGCCGCTTTCATCACCACCTTGGCGGCCAAGGATTTCATCCTGGACGATCGACTGCTGATAGTCGATCATTTCCTGCTGGAGCACTGGCGTTCGTTGCCGGAGCTGCTGCTCTCGGGGTATTGGGAGGGAGCCCAGGGAAGCGCCGCCACGGTGGCGCAGCTCCGCCCGGCGACCATGCTTAGCCACTTCTTGGCCCGCCAGATCTTCGGGCTATGGGCCCCGGGCCATCATGCCTTGAACGTGGCTCTGCACGCCGTCAATGCCGGGCTGCTCTTCCGCCTGGCCGAGCGGGAAAGGGGGCGGGGCTTTGCGCTGGCCTGCGCGGGCTTGTTCGCGGTCTTGCCCGCGCACTCGGAGGCGGTGGGTTGGATCTCAGGCCGATCGGAGCTGCTGGCCGCGTGTTTTTTCCTCGGCTCCTGGCTGGCGTTGGACCGGGAGGACGCGTCGGCCGGCCGCGGAGCGGCTCTTTTCGCCTTGGCCCTCTTGAGCAAGGAGCATGCCCTGGCGCTGCCCGCCCTGCTCTGGCTCAAGGATCGTAGCTCGAGCCGGCGGTGGCGGGACCGGGCCGCGCTCTACGGATGGCTGGCGGCGGTCGCCGCCGCCTATATCGCCGCGCGTCTTTTGATCCTGGACAGGCCTTTCCATGGAGGAGCCGATTATTTCGCCGGCCTCTCCGCTCTGGTCCGCTGGCTGACCATGGCCCGATTCGCGTTGAGATACTACGCCTGGCCGCTGGTTTCGGGAGGGGGACTCCGGGAGGACTTTTCCCGGCCCTTTTTCCCGGACGCCTCCGTCTCAGACCCGCTGGCCTGGCTTTCGCTTGCGATACTGCTCGGCTTGGCGGTCTGGAGCGTTCTCTTGCTGCGGCGAAGGAGATTCCTGGGTTTCGCGTTGGCGGCATCCGCCTTGCTGATGCTGCCCGTATCCCATCTCGTCGTGCATCTCGACCGGGTGGGAGCGCAGAGGTTCCTCTATCTGCCGTCGACGCTCTTTTGTGCCGGACTGGCTTGGGGGCTGCAACGCCTTGAGCCGCGTTGGAGCCGGGCGGCCTTGCTCGTCTTGCTTGGGTATTATCTGGTCTTGACCACGAGGCATAACGCCGTGTGGGGCTCGGAGCGGGCGTATTTCGAGTCGGCGGTGGCGCAAAACCCGGTCTCGGCCGGAGCTCACAACGGCTTGGGCCTGGCGCGCCTGTCCGAGGGTCGGCGGGATGAGGCTCTGGCGTTGTTCCGGCGCTCGGCCGCTCTCGATGAAGCTTATCCTCAGGCCCATTATAACCTGGGCCGCATGGCCTTCGACGAGGGACGTCTCGCCGCCGCGCGAGCCCATCTGGGAGAGGCGCTCCGGCGCGCGCCCCACGATAGCGACACCCTGGTGATGCTGGCCTTGATCGACGAAAGGCAGGGCCGCCTTCCCGAGGCCGAGGCCGGCTACCGCCGGGCCCTGGAGCTCCGGCCTTGGGACGGCCGGGCCCATTTCAATTTGGGAAGGCTGCTCTGGGCGCAGGGCCGGCGTCAGCCCGCGGCGGAGCATTTGGAGCGCTTCCTGCGGCTTTCTCCCCGGGACCCCGACGCCCCGGCGATCGCCGCGCTGCTGAGGCGGGATTCATGAGCTGGATCATCGCGCTCTTGACGCTCTGGACGGGGGCGCTGCTCGTCGGCCTAGGGCTCTCGGTGGCGGCCTCTTGGCGGCACTTCCGCAAGCGAACTCCTCCGGTCTCGAGCCTGGCCTTGACCGTCATACGCCCAATCAAGGGCGCGGACGAAGGGCTCGCAGCACATCTGGAGTCCCTGGTTCTGGCAGATCAGGAGGGGCGTCTGCAGATCCTGCTCGCCATGGAAGGCGAGCGGGATCCCGCCCATGCCGTGGCGCGCGAATTCGCCCGTTCCCATCCCGAGCGCGACATCGAGATAGTCCTTTCCGGGCCCAATCCGGGACGCATGGGCAAGATGCACAACATGATAGAGGCCCTTCCCAAGGCGAAGCATCCGTTCATCGTCTTTACCGACGCCGACACCGGCGCCAGCCCCGAGCTGCTGGCCCACACCCAGGACGCTTTCGCCTCCGGGGCCGAGGCGGTGTTCGCGCTGCCCTATCATGGCCAGGCTCCGGGCTTGGCGGGCCTATTGTTGCGCGCCGCGGTCAATCACTCCTTCGGCACGAGCGCGGCCCTTTTTCACCGCTTGGGCCGCTTCATGCATTTTTCCGGAGCCTGGATGGGCTATCGCCGCGATCTTCTCGAGCGCATGGGGGGACTCGAGCCTTTCTCCCGGGTCATCGCCGACGACTTTTCCTTAGGCAGCGCCGCGGTACGCGCCGGAGCCAGGCTCATTTTCCTCTCCGTGCCGGCGCGGCTGCGGGAGAGCGATCAATCCTTGTCCGAGGTGCTCGCGCATCTGGGGAAATGGGCCGCCATCATCCATTGCGCGCTCCCCGGATTCTACTGGTTTGTCCCGCTGCTGAGCCCGGGAAACGCGGCGGCGGCCCTGTGGCTGGCCTGCGAACTCTCGGCTCAAAACGTGGCTCTGGGCCGAGCCGCCCTAGCGGCTTGCTTGATCGCCCGTCCCGGAGCGGCCTTGATCCAAGACCTGATCGTGGAGGGGGAGGCGATGCCGGCCGGGGGTTATGCCTTGGTCGCCCTTCAGGACATCGGCGCGCTGCTCTTTTGGCTTTCCGGCTTCCGCTCGCACATAGAGTGGAGAGGATCCCGGTATCGCCTCAGGCCGGGAGGGAGCGCCGAGCTGCTAGGGTAGGGTCCTGTCGCGGCATGAGCCCCACATTTGGTAACTTAACTCCTTCCCATGTCCAAGACCGTTCTCATCGTCGATGACGACCAGACCCTGGTGGTGCCGCTCAAGGAAGGGCTCGAGTCCTCGGGCTACAGCGTCCATTGCGCGGCTGACGGCGGCCAGGGCGTGCTCAAGGCGCAGCAGGTCAGGCCCGACGCCATTATCCTGGATTTCTACATGCCCGGTGGCGACGGCTTGGGCGCCTAT
This sequence comes from Elusimicrobiota bacterium, assembly GCA_016207665.1. Taxonomy (GTDB): domain Bacteria; phylum Elusimicrobiota; class Elusimicrobia; order UBA1565; family UBA9628; genus JACQPG01. The sequence continues at coordinate 7,855 of JACQPG010000155.1, forward strand.
GAGGCGCTCAGGAGTGATCCCCTAACCCGTCGCACGCCCATCCTCTTTTCCAGCGCCGTGCCCATGGACGAGTTGCGCCAGCGCGTCAAGGACGACAGCCAGACCTTCTTTCTGAAGAAGCCGGTGGGCCTTTCCCAGATACTCGGCGTCTTGCGGCCGTTGCTTTCCTCACCCAAGACCGATTCCCCGGCAGAATTCGGCACGGCTATCGTCAAGGAAGCGCTCTCGCGTGCCGCCCCGAGATTCCATGAGTTCAAGGTGCGCGTGGCCTACGCGGACACCGACAAGATGGGCATCATCTATTACGCCAATTATTTCAAGTATTTCGAGACGGGAAGGACCGAGCTGCTTCGCTCCTTGGGAGTGCGTTATCGGGACCTGGAGATACAACGCAAGCTCTTCATCCCCGTGGTCGAGACGGGTTGCCGTTACGTCGCCCCCAGCCGTTACGACGATCTTCTCGTAGTGCGCACCTGGATCTCGGATATCGGCAAGGCGAGCGTGCGCTTCGAGAACGAGATCTACGATGAGGATCTTGGCGGCGCCAAGGTGGCGACCGGATTTTCCCGCCACGCCGTGGTCAACGATCTCTTTCGCAACGTCAAGGTCCCCGATGACCTGCGCCGTCTCCTGGCGCCGTATATCCGGCCCGGCGCTCGAGACGCAATTGGGCGAATCCGGACAGGGGCGCAGCGGATTCACGTGTAGGGAACGACCGACGCGTCGAAGGAGTCCGGGACTTGCAGCCGGGCCTCGCTGGAGTACCAGGCCCACAGCACCCCGGTCAAGGCCTTGATCACGCAGGCGGCCGGGACCGCGAAGAGCAGCCCTATGAACCCGAACATCTCGCCGCCCACCATGAACGTGAAGAGGAATACGAGTGGGTGGAGATGCACCGAGTGACGGGCGATATAGGGCTGGAGAAGGAATTCATCGGCCAGGCGTATGCCGATGAACAGGGCCACTACCTTGAGCCCCGCCGCCGCGGTGCCGAACTGGAAGGCGGCCATGAGCCCTCCGACCAGGGCGCCGACGATCGCCCCTAAATAAGGAACGAAGCTCGAGAGTCCCGACAGCAGGGCGATGGCCAGGGCCTGATCCACTCCCAGGGCCAAGAGCCCGATAAAGGAGGTGACGGTGATGGCAGCCGCGATCACGATGAGCCCGCGGAGATAGTTCCCTAAAGAGGTGTCGATTTCGGAGATCAGGTGCAGGACCTGCTCGACGTATCGGCTGGGACAGGACTGTATCATGCGGCCGATGGAACGCGGGCCGTCGACCATCAGGAAAAAACTGATGAAGGGCACCAGCAGAAGCAGCGACAGTATGGGTACTACCCCGAGCAGATAACTGGGCAGGTCCTGGACGCGCTCGAGCAGGGAGGCCGCCGATAATTTGGCGTCCCAATGCACGTCCCACTGCACTGTCCGCCCGAGCACGGGCAGGGGTTGGGATATCCTCGCATGCAGGGCCTGGCGTAGGCCCTTGAGCTTCTCGACGTAATAAGGCAGGTCCGCCTGGAGCTCGGCAAGCTCCGCCATGGCGATGTCGAAGCCCGTTCCCGCCAGCATCACGGCCGCGACGATGATGGCGGTGTAGAGCCCGATCACCGTGACCTCGCGCCGCAGCCCGCGCACCTCGAAATAGCTGACCATGGGATTGGCTATGTAGGCGATCGCGCAGCCCAGCAAAAAGGGGATCAGTACATGGTAAAGGGCGTAAAAGGCGGCCCCCAAGGTGGCCGCCATGGCCAGGAAAAAGAACCAGGGGAAACGCCGAGGTCTAGGCACGCTCCAAAGAGCCGGAAACCGCGGCGTCGCTCTGGCGCAGCCGAGCCGAGAGCAGCTCGGCCAAATGCCTCATGATGCTGGCGCCGATGCGCGGATGATCGTGGAGCAGAGCGTCGAGCTTGGAGCGGTAGAGCAGATAAACATGCGAGCGCTCCGCCGCGATCGCCGAGGCTGTTCGAGGCAGCTGCTCGAGGAGGGCCATCTCCCCGAAGAAACCGCCCGGCTCCACTGGATAGATGCGCCGCTCCTTGCCCGATCCGTCCCGTCGAGACAGGTCCACCTTTCCGCTTTCCAGTATGAACAAGGCCCTGCCGATGTCGCCTTCCATGAACAGGGTCTCTCCCATGTGATAAGTGCGCGAGTGCAGGGCGTGGGCCAGCACCCCGAGCTCCTGGTCCTTGAGATCCTTGAACAGCAGCAGCGACCTGAGGAAACCTTTCTTTTTTTGAAGGGCCGGATCGAAAAAGACTCGCGTGAGAACCTTAAGCAAGATTCACTCCCGCCGAGATTTCCACAGCCCTCCAGCGACCGAGGCGGCGCCCTGCAGGGCGCGCATCCAGATGTTCGAGCCGAAATTGAGGAGGCGATCCTCGAGGCGGAAAGCGACTATCTCCACCGCGCGAGCCGTCTTTTGGATGCGGAACACGGCGAACGCCAGGGCCACGATGAGGATGCCCAATTCCACCGCGATTACGGCGATGCAAACGGCGATAAAAGTCATCATCAGATTCAAATCCTCTCGTCACCGAATATAACTAAATGCCTGGAGCGAGTCAAATGAAGGTTTTATCGCTATTTTGTCGCATTCCCGCCGGCCACCCGCTGCGCGGGATCAAAAATGATAAGATAAAAAGCGTGAATTTCGAGCTTGAGACCCATCATTGCGAAATACAACGCCGCGTCCGGGAGTTCTGCGACCGGGAGATCATACCGCGCGCGCAGGAAAACGATCTTAAGGAAGTCTTTCCTTGGGATCTCGTGCCCAAAGCCGCTCCCTTGGGGCTTTTCGGGATAGTTTTTCCGAAGAAATACGGCGGGGCGGAGATGGATTCAGTCTCGCTGTGCCTGATACTAGAGGAGTTGGGCCGGGCGGACGCCTCTTTTGCCCTCACGATAGAGTCGCACAACGGGCTGTGCACCAATCATATCTATATGCACGGCAGCGAGGAGCAGAGGCGGAAATATCTGCCCCGACTGGTCTCGGGAGAGGCCCTGGGCGCTTGGGCCCTCACCGAGCCTCAGGCGGGCTCCGACGCCGCGGGGCTCAAGACCAAGGCCGTCCTGGAGGGGGGCCGCTGGGTGATCAACGGGTCCAAGACCTTCACCACCCAGGGCTCGGTGGCCGGAGTCTACGTGATTTTCGCTCAGACCTCGGACAGCGCCGGAGGCGGGCGGGGGCTGACCGCCTTCGTCATGGAAAAGGGCACGCCAGGGCTCTCCATCGGCAAGATCGAGAAGAAGATGGGCCTGCACGCCTCGGATACGGCGCAGCTTCATCTGCATGACGTCAAGGTGGGCCCCGAGCAGGTGGTGGGCAGGGTGGGGCGAGGCTTTCGCGACGCCATGAAGGTGCTCGACGCGGGACGCGTGGCGATCTCCGGCATCTCCGTCGGGATCGCGCGGGGCTCGCTGGAGGAGGGGCTTAAGAGAGTGCGCGAGCGCAAGGAGGAGTATGGGATACGGCCCGACAATCCCGGGCTGACCGTCGCGCAAAGGACATTGGCCCAGCTGGCCTCGGAGATAGACGCGGCCCGGCTTCTCTATCTGCGGGCGGCCTGCCTGATGGACCAGGGCCGGCCCTTCTCCAAGGAGGCTTCCATGGCCAAGCTCATTTCGGGCGACCTGGCCATGAAGGCTCCGACCGAGATACTGGACCTGATCGGCCCCGAGGGCGCCTCCTTGGATTGCCCGGTGCAGCGCTTCTTCAGGGACGCCAAGCTTTATCAGATCGGCGAGGGCTCGACCCAGATACAGCAGCTGGTCATTTCCCGGCATCTGCTCAACGAGCCGGTGCGTGAAAAAGAGCTGGCGCACGCTTAGCGCCTCTGACCCGACATGAGCTCCAAGACCAAGACCCAGGACTATTCCCAGACCCTGAACCTGCCTAAGACCGATTTCCCGATGAAGGGCGACCTGCCCAAGCGGGAGCCCGAGTTGCTCAAGCGTTGGCGGGAGCTGGGGATTTACGAGGCCATGGCCGAGCGGCAAAAGGGCAGGCCCTCGTACGTGCTTCATGACGGCCCCCCGTACGCCAACGGCCATATCCATATCGGGCACGCGCTCAACAAGACGCTCAAGGACATGGTGGTCAAATCGCGGGCCTTGATGGGCTTCCAGACGCCCTATGTGCCGGGTTGGGATTGCCATGGGCTGCCCATAGAGACCGCGCTGCTCAAGGAGCTGGGGATGAGCCAGCGCGGCATCCGGAATGTAGCCTCTTTCCGAGCCCAGGCTGAGTCCTTCGCCGAGCGTTTTATCGAGATACAAAGGGAGGAGTTCAAGCGCTTGGGCATCTTGGGCGATTGGAGCCGCCCATACAAGACCTTGTCCAGGCAATACGAGGCCGCCGTGCTCAAGGCCTTCCGGCTCTTGCTGCGCGACGGCTATATCTATCGCGGCCTCAAGCCCGTCTATTGGTGCATCTCCTGCGAGACCGCCCTGGCCGAAGCCGAGGTCGAATACAAGGACAAGTCCTCGCCGTCGATCCATGTTTCCTTCCCGATCAAGAGGGGCCCGAGCGAGCTGGCCGGCGCCCAGGTCATGGTCTGGACCACGACTCCTTGGACGCTGCCCGCCAACCGTCTCGTCGCTCTCCACCCCGAGCTGAAATACGTGCTGGTCGAGGCGCAGACCCCGTCGGGTCCGCGGCGGCTTCTCCTGGGCGAGTCCCGGCTCAAGCCGGTGATGGAGGCCCTGGGCGCCCAGAAATACCAGATCCATGGAGCCTGGCCCGGAAAGGAGCTCGAATTCACCTATGAGCGGCCTTTCGGCGGGGAGGGGCGCTCGGCATGGGCCGAGCACGTCAGCGCCGAGGACGGCACGGGGATAGTCCATACCGCTCCCGGGCACGGCGAGGATGATTTCTATCTGGGCCAGCGCTTGGGCGTGGAGGCCTATTGCCCCGTGGACGGAGCCGGCCGTTTCACCGGCCAGGCCGGAGCATTGGCCGGAAAGCAAGTGTTCAAGGAAGGCAATCCCGCGGTGATCGAGTCCCTCGCCGGCAGGGGTTGGATGCTCGCGCAAAGCCAGATACAGCACAGCTATCCGCACTGCTGGCGCTGCAAGAATCCGGTGATATTCCGGGCCACCGAGCAGTGGTTCTTGAACGTCGGCCACGCCGGGTTGCGCCAGAAGCTCCTGGACTCGATCTCGAGGGTGAAGTGGGTGCCGGCCGAGGGGCAGAACCGCATCTCGGCCATGGTCTCCGGGCGGCCGGACTGGTGCCTGTCTCGGCAAAGGCTCTGGGGCACGCCCATACCCATGTTGTATTGCGCGGGCTGCGGAAAGGCCGTGGAGGATCAAGCCGTGCTCGAGTCCATCGAGCGCCGGGTGGAACAGGAGGGGGACTCGTTCTGGTTCGAGAGCTGGGGCGAGCGGCTATCCCGGCGGGAATGGCCTTTCTTGCCAGAGAAATGCCCCGGCTGCGGCGCCGCGGAGTACCGCCGCGAGACCGATATCTTGGACGTCTGGATGGATTCGGGAGCCTCCTGGCTGGGAGTGCTCGATCCTCTCGGCCAGACCCCCTGCGAGCTCTACCTGGAGGGCTCGGACCAGCATCGCGGCTGGTTCCAGAGCTCGCTGGTGCTCGCGGTCGCGCTTACCGGCCGCGCGCCGTATCGGAGCGTTTTGACCCATGGATTCGTCCTCGATGAGCAGGGACGAGCCATGCACAAATCCCTGGGCAACGTGGTGGCCCCTCAAGAGGTGATCGGCAAGTTCGGCGCCGACGTGCTCAGGCTTTGGGTCGCCCTGTCGGACTACAGCGACGACGTGCGCATCTCCGATAAGCTCCTGGAGGGGCCCACCGACGGCTATCGGAGGGTGCGCAACACCTTCCGCTATCTCTTGGGCAACACCTCCGATTTCGACCCCCGCGCCCAGGCGGTGGCTTACGAGAAGCTCCCCTCGCTCGAGCGTTTCATGCTGCATCGGCTTTCCGAGCTCCAGGAACGCGTGCTCGAGGACTACGAAGGATTTCGCTTCAGATCGGTCGCCCGGAGGCTCATTGATTTCTGCTCCTTCGACCTTTCCGCCTTCTACCTGGACGTGCTTAAGGATCGGCTCTATACCTCGCCCAGGGACGAGCCGGCCAGGCGCGCGGCCCAGACCGTGATGGCCGAGACCTTGGTGCGGCTCTTGCAGCTATCGAGCCCTATACTCTCCTTCACGGCGGAGGAGGCCTGGGGACACGGGCCCGCGAGCTGGGGCCTGGGCCAAAGCGTCTTTCTCAGCGACTTGGGCAAGCCTGACCCCCGATGGCGCGACGCCGAGCTGTCGAGTCTCTGGGAAAGGGCGCTCAAGCTGCGCGATCTCGTGCAAAAGGCGTTGGAGGAGGCCCGCGCCGCCAAGAAGATCGGCAGCTCGCTGCAGGCCAAGGTGGCGCTGCGCGGCGTGGAAGGGGATTGGCCGCAGATCAACTGGCCCGAGATACTCTTGGTCTCGGAGTTCGAATCCCATCCCGGCGCGGGCGAGCCGACGGCGGAAGTGAGCCTTTCGGCGGGGCGCAAATGCCCTCGCTGCTGGCGCTATCAAAGCGATATCGGCTCCTCGCCCAAGAATCCCGAGCTCTGCGGCCGTTGCGCCCGCCAGCTCGAGACATTGTCCGCGTGAGCTCGCTGCGGTCTCTCCCCTTGCGGCTGGGAGCGATCGCGGTCCTGTTGGCCATCGACAGGGCCAGCAAGCTTTGGGCCGTGATCTGGCTTCGGCCCCGGGGCTCGATCCCGGTGCTTCCTTTCTTCCACCTGACCTATCTCGAGAACACGGGAGCCGCTTTCGGCCTCGGCCGCGATCTCAACGTCTTCTTCACGATCGTCACGGTCTTGATGCTCGGGGTTCTCGCCTATCTCCATTGGGCCTGGCGCGACAAGGGATCCTGGATATTGGCGGGACTGGCGCTGGTCGGCGCCGGGGCGCTGGGCAATCTCTATGACCGCCTGTTCTACGGCTTCGTGGTCGATTTCCTGGATTTTCGAATCTGGCCCGTGTTCAACGTGGCCGACTCCTGCGTGACCGTGGGGGCCTGCTGTCTGGCGTGGGGACTGAGGCTGGAGGAAAAGAAAGCGGCTATTTGTTGAGCATGTGAGTGATCAACATGCCCGCGGCGAAGCCCAAAAGGCCGAGCAAAAGGAAGGGCAGCAAGCCGCCGCCGGTCAGAATCATCCCGGCCAAGCCCGCCACCACTCCGAATTTCAGGCCGCCGATCACGGTCTTGCTGTCCACATTGGCCCCTTTGGGCGAGGCGGCCTCGAGCTGCAGCTTGGTCTCGGCCTTGAACGTGTTTTGGGGCTTGCGGCCCTTGGCCGCCTCTTCCCGGATGCGCCGGCGTTTTTCCTCGGAATCCTCGGCCAGGGTGGGCGCCGTCTCATCGATCCCTAATTTCGCGTTTTCCATGCAGTGGGCCCTTTCCGTCTCGCTGCCCGTAGCGCATTTAGCTTGGGCGGCCGCGCCGCTGGGTTGAAACTGGATCTTGTTCTTGTTTTCCTGCGCCTTGACCCTGTATTTGGCGATGATCTGCTTGACGCGGTTCTCATCGTCATTGGCCTGTTCCAGCTCGGTCTCAAAGGCCTTCTTGTCAGTGGGGGAGAGCGACACTATCTCCTCATCCGAGAGCCGCGTCGGCGAGGCCGCGGGGCCGGCCAGAGCCCGGCCGGCAAAGGCGAGAACGATTAAAGCCGGGATTAGCAACTTCATCGTGGATAGGATAGAGCCAAACCCTGGCCCGCGCAAGGTCCAAAGGGCCTAGGGTCGAATGGAGCCGAGGGCCTATTTTAGACGGTCGAAAAGCCCGACCAACTCGACATGCGAGGTCTGGGGAAAGAGATCCACGGGTCGGACCCGCTCGAGTTTGAAGCCGGATTGGCGCAGATACGCGGCGTCGCGGGCGAAGGTGGCCGGGTTGCAGGAGACATAGACCAGCCGCCTGACGCTGGGGCTGGTCAGGAATCGCAGCACGGGCTGGGCCAGGCCCGCGCGGGGCGGATCCACGACCGCGGCGCATTCGCCGGGCAGCTCGGAACGCAGCCGCGGTAAGGCGGACTCGGCCTTGCCCGCGATGAAGCGGACATTGCCCGCCGCGTTGCGCTTGGCGTTGGCCCAGGCGTCCTGCACGGCCAGGCGGCTCTCCTCGACGCCGATCACCCGGTCGACGGCCTGGGAGATCCAGAGAGAGAGAGTTCCCACCCCGCAATAGAGGTCGAGGGCCAGCTTGAAACGGTGCCCGCCGTGGGTCAGCGCGGCCAGCGCGGCGTCATAGAGAAGCTCGGCGGCCGGCGTATTGACCTGCAAGAAAGCGCCTGGGGAGGCGATAAAGCGCCATCGTCCTATCTGTTCCTCCAGGGCGGGAGCTCCCCAGAGCTTCCTCCATTCCGGCCCGAGTATCACCGAGCTGGGTAGAGGCTGTATGTTCTGATGCAGTCCGAGCATCTCCGGGAAGGCCGCCCGCATTTCGTCTATGAAGGCTTGGCGCTGCGGGAACTCCGTGGATCGGGTCACCAGCGCCGCCAAGGCCTTGCCCTGCGAATTGGTGCGTATGAAAAGATGCTTGAGCCAGCCCTTTCTCGTCTTTTCATCGTAGACCGGCAGATCCAGGCGCGCGGCCAGGTCCTTGACGCGCAGCGCTATCTTGACCGAAAGGTCGGGCTGCACCGGGCAAGCCTGGAAATCGACGATGCGATGCGAGGCGGGGGCATAAAAGCCGCCGATCACGCCGCCGCGCTCGTCCCGGCCCATGGGGACCTGCACCTTGTTGCGATAGGCCCACTCCCGGGGGGAGGCCAAGGTCGCCTCGACGGGGGCCTCGATCTTGCCCAGTCGCCTGAGGCAATCGGCGACCAGCTCCCGCTTGTATTTGAGCTGGGCCGCATAGGGAAGCTGTTGCCAATCGCAGCCGCCGCAGGCGGGGTCCGGCCGGCTCGGGTCGAAGTGCAGGGGGCATTGCGGAACGATACGCTCGGGGCCTTTCTCGATTATCTCCAGTATGCGGCCCCTGGCGAAATTCTTCTGCCTTTCCCTGATCTCGACCACGATCTTGTCATGGGGCACCGTATAGGGCACGAATACCACCCGCGCCGAGCCCTCGGCCCGGCAAATTCCCTCGCCCTCGGGCGCCAGGCGCTCCGCCTTGACCGTCAGTTTTTCGCCGGTTTCCACGGCCTCATGTTAGCATTTAGTACAATTGGCTCATGGAGAGTGGCGCGATCGTCGTCGTGGCGGCGGCGCTGGCCTTGGCCGCTTGCGTGCCGCATCCCAATCCGCCCTCGGTCGAGCCGGCGCCCCGCCTGCCGCCTATCACGGGAGGCCCCTTCCAAGGCCTGGACCCCGGCGCTTCCCAGGCCGACAGCCTGCATTTCCGCGTCTATGCCTATGGCCCGGACGTGGCGCGGCAGGTCGCCGATGAAGCCGAGGCCGCCTACAGTCGGATCATGGTCGATACCGACTTGTTCTCTTTCAGGCCGCGGGAGCTCTACCATATCTACGTCTATGGCAGCCCGGACGAGTTCCGCAAGAAGACGGGACAGCCCAACTGGTCCGGCGGCCTTTCCATCGGCAACTCGATTTACAGCTATTATGGGCCGAGCCTGATCCCGACCATCGCCCACGAGATGACGCATTTGATCTTTTACGAGTTCATGGGAGGGGTCAACCTTTCGCATCGTTGGATCAACGAGGGGTTGGCGGTCTATCAGGAGAATAAGGCGGTCGGGATATTGGCGGGCCGCTCGGATATCTTCGCGGCGGTGCGCGGCCAGGTCCGGCGCGCGCCCTTGCCCATGGCGCAGATGATCAATCTGGTGCCGTCCAACGAGCGGGAATACATGGTCAACACCTGGTACGCCCAGGCGGAAAGCATGGTCCGGTTCATGATCGAGCGCGGAGGGCGCATCGGGTTTTCGCAATTCTTGGCGGCCCTCAAGGATGGCCGTTCGGCCAACGAGGCTATAGGGCGGGCCTATCCGACGGTCTGGCGCGGCTTGGACGATTTCGAATTATCATGGCAGAGAAGCTTGCAGTAAAGCCGCCGGCGACGGCCCGGCTCGTCATGCCGGTCTCGGGGTTGCATTGCGCTTCTTGCGTGGCCAAGGTGGAACGGACCGTCTCGGAATTGCGGGGAGTGCGCTCCGTGTCGGTGGATCTCGCGGGCCGCCTGGTCGTGGTCGAATACGAGCCGCGGCGCGATCTTGGGGCGCGACAACTGCGCCAGGCCGTAGAAAGGCTGGGTTATCAGGTGCTGGGCCAGGGCGAGAGCATGGCTCAGGTGCAACAGCTCTCGGACGAGGCCCTGGAGCGCGAGCAGGGCCGCCTGACGCTCCGGCTCCAGGTATCGGCGTTCCTCTCGATCTTCCTGCTGGCGGGCGGCTGGATGAAGCTCTCGCCCTACACCGTCTTCCTGCTGGCCATCCCTCTCCAGATCTGGGGCGGGTGGCATTTCCACAAGGGCCTTTACCATAGCCTGCTGCGCCGCTCGGCCGACATGAACACCTTGGTCTCTCTGAGCACCTGGGCCTCTTTCCTTTATAGCGCCTATGTCACTTTCCTGCCCGAGACCGTCCCGGCCGCGGCCCGGCAGACGCAATGGGACGCCGTAGCGGGCCTGATCACGCTGATCACCTTCGGCCGCTGGCTCGAGTCCAAGACCCGCGGTAAGACGCACGAGGCGGTGATGAGGCTCATGAGGATCGCGCCCAAGACCGTGCGGGCCTTGCGGGGCGGGGAGGAGCGGACTCTGGCTCTCTCCGAAGTCTCCGTCGGGGAGATCATCCGCGTTCATCCGGGCGAGCAAGTGGGCCTGGATGGCCTGGTTGAGTCCGGGTCGACCACCATCGATGAATCGTTGTTGACGGGAGAAAGCCTGCCCGTGGAGAAGTCGCCGGGCAGCCATGTCTGGGGCGGCACCATCAACAAGACGGGCTCGATCGACGTCAAGGTCATGCGGCCCGGCTCGGAGTCCGCCTTGGCCAGGATCGTGGAGGCCGTGCGCGCGGCGCAGGCCTCGAAGCCGCGTATCCAGAAATTCGCCGATCGCGTGGCCGCCGCCTTCGTGCCGGCGGTGATATTGATAGGGACGGCCACCGCTCTGCTCTGGGCCCTCTACGGTCCCGAGCCCAAGGTCATGCTCGCCCTGTCAGCCCTGGTGTCGGTGTTCGCGGTGGCCTGCCCTTGCGCCTTGGGCTTGGCGACTCCATTGGCCATCATCGCCGGCATGGGGAGGGCGGCGGAGATGGGTGTCTTCATCCGCAACGCCGAGATGCTCGAGGATATAGGCGACGTGGACGTGGTGGTGTTCGACAAGACCGGCACGCTGACTTTCGGAAAGCCCCAGGTGGTCGAGGCCCTTCCCGCCAAGGGCTCCCTGGCCCAGCTTCTCTCCTACGCGATGGCGGCCGAGGAAAGGTCCGAGCATCCCTTCGCCGCCGCGGTGCTCGCCTTTGCCAGGGCCGCGGGAGCCAAGCCGGCTCCCGTCGAATTCTTCGAGGCCTTTCCGGGCCGCGGCGTGCTCATCCGCAGCGGCGGCCGCTTGGTGCGTACCGGCAGCCTGGCCTGGCTCAAAGGGGAGGGAGTGGATATCCCGCCGGAAACCGACCACCCGCGTCGTCCGGGCTCCTTTTTGGGAGTGGCGGTTGATTCGGATTTTTTGGGCGCTTTCGTCCTGGAGGACACGATCCGGCCTACGGCCAAGGAAGCGGTGCGGAGGCTGACGCGCATGGGGCTGGAGGTGATACTCGTCTCGGGCGACCGGCACGAGATCGCCTATCGCCTGGCCGAACAGGCGGGGATAGACCGGGTCTTCGCCGGGGTGCTGCCGGAGGAAAAGGCGCGCATAGTCGAGAGGCTTCAAAGCGAAGGCAAGACCGTCGCCATGGTGGGCGAGGGCTTCAACGACGCGCCGGCGCTCAGCCACGCGGACGTGGGGATCGCCCTGGCGACGGGCACGGATATCGCCATCGAGGCGGCGGACATGACGGTGATGAATCCCGATCTGACCATGCTGGCCACCGGCATACAGCTCAGCCAGCGCATCCGGCGGGTCATCTGGCAAAACTTGTTCTGGGCATTCGCCTACAACGTCGTGCTCATCCCGGTGGCCGCCGGCGCCCTTTATCCGCATTTCGGCATATGGCTCAAGCCGATGTATGCCGGCGCCGCGATGGCGCTGAGCTCGATTTCGGTCGCTCTCAATTCATTCCGGCTGAGGAGATACGATGGGAAAGAGGAATAGCGGCAAGGGCACGAATACCGTGTACGGCTATGGACCCGAATTGGCGCTCTCGGGTCGCGGAGGGTTGCCGCCCATCGAGACCTGGCCCAACCAATATCAGGGCTACGAGATCAGGATCGAGTCGCCCGAGTTCACGTCGATCTGCCCGAAGACCGGTTTGCCGGACTTCGGCACGTTGGTGCTCCGATATCTTCCGCGCAAGAAGTGCGTCGAGTTGAAGTCCTATAAATATTATCTTCTCGCCTATCGCAACCGCGGCATATTCTACGAGAACGTCGTCAATCAGATACTCGACGACGTCGTCGCGGCCGTCGAGCCGGTCTGGGCCGAGCTGGAAGGGGCTTTCAACACCCGCGGAGGCATGCGCTCGGTCATCACCGCAAGATATCCTCGCTCCCGTCCGGAAAGGATGTAGGACCTTCCGGACGGGAGGAGGCCCGTCGCTCACACCCGGGGTCCGGGACCGGGCGGTGGCCGTCGATCGACCCGAGCGCGCCTGCGCGCGAACAATCCGATCAAGGCCGCCACGCCCACTCTCGCGATCACCACACCCGCCGTGGTCGCTCCAGCGCCCTCGCCGGCGGCTTCCTGATCGCGCGCCGCGGTGTGGCCTTCGGTGGCGGCTCCCGTGCTGGGGGTCGCCTGCATGTTCTTTTGGCCCGCGGGCTGGTCAACCGTCCCGGTCTCGCCCTGCGCTGCCGCAAGCCCGGCCGTCAACGCCAGGACGGCCAAGGTCGCCATGATTTTGCCCATCATCGCCTCCTGGGACAGGGGGATCAACACCAGTATATTCGCCGCGAGGGGAAAGCGACGGTAAACAATGGGGAACGCTTTGTTGACAGGCGCCTTGGGGTTAGGCCGGCTCGCTGAGCAGGTCGCGCAGCGAGCGCTCGACGTCCGTCTTCTGAGGCACGGAGAAGTACTCGAGGCCGGGGGAAAGGCCCACTCCCGGCGTGGCTTTGCCCGCCAACAAGCGGGGCCGCACCTTGAGCTCGTAAAAAAGTTCGTCCACGGTGCGGCGGAAGAGATGCTCGCCGAAGTTGCTGATCTCGGTCTCCTCGTTTAGGAAGAGCACCCGGCCGGTCTTGCGTATGGATTCCTTGATGGCCTGCCAGTCGTAGGGGATCAAGGAGCGCATGTCTATCACCTCGACGTCGCCTTCGCCCGCAGCGGCCAGTTCCTTGGCGACCTCGAGCGCGATCGGCGCCATGCGGCCGTGCGTGACCACGGTCGCGTCGGCCCCGGCCTTGGATATCCTCGCCTTCCCGATCGGGACTAGATGCTCCTTGACTTCAGGCCAACGCGGCTTCCACTTGGAGCGGTCGCCGATGGGCGCGTCGATCATGCCGCGGAGTTCCTTTTCGTCGGCCAGCTCCCCCGGGATGAGCTCCTCGCCGCGCGAGCGCAGCAAGGCCTTGGGCTTGAGATAGAGCACGGGGTCGTCGTCCTTGATGGCGGCGATCATGAGCCCATAGGCGTCTATGGGGGTGGAGGGGCAAACCACCTTCATGCCGTGCAGCTTGGTGGCCACAGAGTCGAATGAATGGGAATGGTAGATCGAGCCGTGTATTCCCGAGCCGGTCGGAGTCATCACCACCAGGGGGGTCTTGAACTTCCCTCCCGAGCACCAGGTCGAGTTGGCGCAAAGCTTGAGAAGATCGAGGGTGTTGAAGATGTAGTCGACGAATTGAATCTCGGCCACGGGCCGGCTTCCCGCCCAAGCCAGGCCCAGCGCCGCGCCCATGATGCCCCGCTCATCGAGCGGGGAGTTCCAGGCGGTCTTCAGGCCTTGGGTGGCGGTGAAGACTCCGCCCAAGGGCGGACCCACATCCTCGCCGAATATTTCCTTGACCCCGAGATGCTCTTCTCCGTAATGGAGGGCCAGGCGTATGGCCTGCGCCATATTAGCCATTCTAGCTGCCTCCCTTGGTGGGGTAGGAGTCGGGCAGGCCGCTGGAAAAGACGTCCTCCCAAGCCGATTCGGGGGCCGGGAAAGGCTCCTGTTTGACCTGTTGATGAGCCGCGTCTATCTCTTCCATGTTTCTTTGCCAGATCTGCTCCAGGGACTGCTGGTCCATCCACCCGCGGCGCATGAGCTGGGACTCGAATTCCTTGATGCAGTCGGCCTCCGGGATGCGATTGGCTCCGGAGGAGGATGAGTGGCCGTAGAGGCGGCTGGCGAGAGCCTCCAGCAGGTAGGGGCGCCGGCTCTTTCGGCAATAAGCCATGGCCTCCTTGATCGCGAAATAGGACTCGACCGGGTCATTGCCATTGACGGTGCGGCCGGGCATACCGTCGAAGGCTTTGGTCCAGTCCGAGATGCGGCGCTCCCCATGCTGGTCCCTCGAGGGGGTGGAGATGGCGTAGCCGTTGTTGATCACGATCATCAAGACGGGCAAGGGCAGGGCCGGGCGGTTGGACCAGACCAGGCAGGAGTGGAAATCACCCTCCGCAGTGCCTCCGTCTCCGCCGTTGACGATGGTGATGGCGTCGGTCTTGGCCCGCGCTTGCGCGATACCCGTCCCTATGGCGGTGGAGTACTGGGTCTCGATGGTGGGGGAAACCGGCACCACGTTCCACTCGGGCACCGCGTAATGATTGACGAAGTTGCGCCCCTTCGAATAAGGATCGCCTGCCACGGTGCGCATCTGCCTCAGGGTATCTATGGGCTTGGCGCCCATGGCCAGCAGGATGGCGCTCGAGCGGTAATGGAGGTGGAGGAAATCATTCTCCACGCCCCGGCCCTTCTTGACCTGCAGCCCGAGCGCGACGTTGAAGGCCTCCTCCCCGGGTCCGCCGATCCAGAAAAAGCCGTCGCCGCTCTTGCTCATCTTGATGAGCCTCTCCTCGAGCACGCGAGCCTTGACCATCAGCTCATGGACCCGGAACAGGGTATCGCGTCCGAGCAGTTCGTAGGGATCAGCGGCGACGCTGGTTTTTTCAGCCATCAATCTAAAGATAGCAAAAAGGCCGAAGTGGCCGCTATCCGCCCGCCTTAGGCGGGCTTTTCAGGCGGCTGGGAGAGCCAAAAGCGGATGAGCTCGTCGCGTTTGGACTCGAATTCGGAGGGGAATGTCGGCACGGGCGTCGTTAGGGATTGGAATCCTCCATGTCGCCGGTTTTCCCGTGCCTGATCACGCTGATCACCATCTCGCGCCATTGTTCCGAGGATATGTTCCGCAAGGGTTGGGCTGAAACCAGGGAGACGAGTCCCAGGAGGCCGGCGAGGGTGATCAGAGCGTTTCTCATGATCCAATGATGAGTCCGCCACCGACGGTCGACAAGGGATTTTCGGCCCATGAGCCGGCTAGCCCAATAGGCCTAGCGCCAGAGACCTGCGGAGACGTAGGCTGCGTCCGGACGCACCAGCCCTACGTCGCCAATGGCCGATTGCGGTGCCGGGCCCCTAATAGGTAAAATAGACTCCACGCCCAGTTGGCGCAGCGGTAGCGCGTTCCCTTGACATGGGAAAGGTCATAGGTTCAAATCCTATACTGGGCAAGTTTTGCATGACCATGAGAAAAATGTTGATCGTGGGAGTGTTGGCGCTGACGGGAGTCGGCGGCGCGGCCGCGGCTCCGCTATGCCCGGAGGCGGCCGGCGGCGACAAAGCCCTCCTGGTACACCCCGCTCCAAGCTCCCTGCAGGCCTGTTTTCAGGCGGCGTATGAGCGAGCCTATAATTCGTACAGCTTGGCCCTCGGCTATCTGTCGCAACGCACGTCCAAGGGGACGTCGCTTTTCAATCGCTCGCCGTTCGAGTTGAGGGCCCGCATCTTCCGCTTCTATTCCCGCGGCGCAAGCTGGGATGAGACCCATGCCGAGCTGTGGCGGGAGCTTCAGCAGCGTTTCCCGTTCTTGCTACAGGCCAGATTCGACTCCAACGAGTTGGTCAGGCATGCGGTTCCCGATCCGGAGGAGGCGGAGCGGCAGTTCCGGCTCGTCCGGGCGGATTTCAACCGTCGCATGGCGGATTTGGCCAAGCTCCTCGATTCCCAGGAGCCGGAACGGTTGGATTTTTTCTACTTAAAGGGCCTGATCCCCGAGGCGCTCGGGCTTCAGGTGGTCTACCCATCCGGCAGTCCGGTGATCGACGGCGAGCCCTTTCTCGAGCCTGAGGCCGGGCGAGCCTTGTCCTCGGCCATGGGCCGCTATCCCCAGACCCACTAATCTTCTCGTCTCTCCTCATATATTAAAAGGAGCGCCTTCTTCGGAGGCTGTGCTTTTTCCTTGCCGTTGGTGTCTGAAAAACATTGAAAACACTTATTTTTTCTCCAAAAACGCGTAATATTTCTGTCACTTGACTTTGTTAAGGTAGGAGGGTAGACTTAATGGGCTTATGAGCGCCACCGTGAGCGCTTCTTCTAACAACAAGACCGAAGACCGCGACAGCCAGGAATACCTGGATGCGTTGCGTCATTCCTGCGCGCATGTGATGGCGCAGGCCGTGCAGGAATTATTCCCCGGCACCAAGATCAGCATCGGTCCGGCCATCGAGAACGGCTTCTATTACGATTTCGACGGGCCGCATCAATTCACCTTGGAGGACCTGCCCAAGATCGAGAAGCGCATGCGGCAGATCGCCGAGGGCAATCACGCCTTTGTCGGCAAGGAAGTCAGCTACGGCGAGTCTCAGGCGTATTGGCAGCAGCGCCAGGAGCCGTACAAGATCGAGATACTCGAAGGCCTCAAGGGCCAGAAAATCACTCATTACACGCATGACACATTCACCGATCTCTGCCGCGGCGGCCATTGCGACAACACCAGCGCGATCAGGCATTTCAAGCTGCTCTCCGTGGCCGGCGCCTATTGGCGCGGCGACGAGCGCAATCCCATGCTTCAGCGCATCTATGGCACGGCGTGGCCCTCCCAGCAGCAGTTGGAGAGCCATCTCAAGATGCTGGAGGAGGCCAAGGCCCGAGATCATCGCAAGCTGGGTCCGGCTCTCGAGCTCTTCAGCGTGCAGGATCTGGCCGGGCCGGGATTGATTTTTTGGCATCCCAAAGGCGCCCTCATGCGCGTGACCATGGAGGATTGGCTCAAGGCCGAGGCCCTCAGGCGGGGGTATCAAC
>JACQPG010000152.1 GCA_016207665.1 Elusimicrobiota bacterium
CTCCTGGACGTGTTTTAAGATGTATAAATCAAATGAATGCGTCGGATCACAAAAGTGTAACAGGACCCCAAAACTTTGTCAAATTTCTCGACGGAGGCCTGTTTTCAGACGGCGGCTTGACTCGATTTTGTATAATAACAAATAAAAGATGATAATAAACACAAAAAGATAATTAATCAAATGAAATTTTTCAGAGAGAACGGGGAATCGAAGGTCCTATGTTAAAATTGGGCCTAAAGACCTATAGCAAAGATGGGCCCCTCAGGGGTCTAGCGGGCGGCGTCCTCGACGTCCGAGGCGCGAGCCGCGGTGGCGGCATTGGCCTTGTCGCGCGCCGCGTCGGCCTTCTGAACGTTGCCTTGGAGGTTTTGCACGTAGCGGACCGGCGACTCTTGGGCGTGCTTGACTTGAGGCTGCTCGCGCAACAGCGACAGGCCCAGCCAGAGCGCGGCGATCGCCAATCCCGCGATGAGAAGAGCCTTCATGACCACAGTATATCAGGAGGCTTTCTAGGGCGCCAGGCGAATTTGATTAAATGGAAAGCCCTTATGGAAGAGAGGCCCGTGTATTCGACCGATCCCGATTTCTGTCCGACCTGCCGGCGCTCGCCCTGCGTCTGCGGCGAGCCGTCGCAACTCAAGAAGCGCCAGCCCGAGCCGCTGCGCTTGAGCTTTGTCCGCGGCCAAAAGGGAAGCGGCGTCACGCGGGTCGAAAGGCTTGTCATGCATCCGACGCTCAAGGAGCAATGGCTCAGCCGGCTCAAGAAGAGACTCGGTTGCGGAGGGGTTATTAAGGAGGGAGCCCTCGAGTTCCAGGGCGATCACCGCGACTTCCTGGAGTCGGAGCTGCGCGCGCAGGGCTATCAGGTGAAAAGAGTCGGAGGTTGAGCCCGCACTTGGGCCGTTAGCGGGTCCCGGAAAGCTTGAAGGATCTGAGGAAATCGAAGAATAGCTTGCGATAGTCCAGGTAGGACTCGCGGCTAGAGGAAAGGCGGATCACGTAATAGCCTTCGCCGCGGGGCAGTACGGCCACGTAATGGTGCAGCTCTTCCTCGAGAGCGGGAAGACTTTCCAGAGGCAAACGCCGGGTCTCGACCAGCTCGAAGGCGCGGGCCAATATCCCGGAGATCCTCAGAGGTCGCGCGGCGCTGGCGGAGCGCCCGGTCCGGGGATCCGGCGCCCTCCAGCGTTCCAGAGCCTTGGCCGCGGGAATAAAACCCGGTTGCCCCTTTTCATGCCAACGGACGTCTATTCCGGCTCGATAAAGCCCGCTCGGTCCGTCGGGACCCACGATGCGCACCGTCTGCCCCGCGAAATCCGGTTCCGCGAAAGCGTTCCATCCGGCGGGGATATCGCAGGAGAAGGCGCCGGAGGGGGAGAGGTAGGCGCCCGGGCCATCCCCGGCTTGCGCCGGGCAAGACAGCAGGGCCAGCAAGGAGAAGGCGAGTCGGCTCTCAACGCGCATGGACGGTCTCCCAATAGTACTCGCGGAAACGGTACTCGGTTTCGTGGGCCTGCTCGAGCAGGGTTGCGGTCTGACGGGCGCCCGCGGCTTTCGCCTGCCAATGCCGTTGACAAGACTCCGGGGATATCTCCTGGGCGCGCGAAGAGAATCGGGATTCCCGCGTCTTGCGGGCCGCCTCTAGCTCCTTTTCCGATATCAGCTCGAATCGCGCCAGTCCCTGGGCGGCTCGCTCCAGGCTTTCGCGCTCACGCGCCCTTTCCCGGTCGAGCTCCTCGGACAGGGATTGAGGGCAAGCCCCGGAGGCGGCTTCCGCGGCTTGCGCCAAGCGTCCCGGCTCGGCCGCCGCGGGATCCAAGAGAGCCCCCCGGCTCGAGGAGAGGGAATGGAACAGGAAGTCCCTGTATTCGTCGGGTCTTTCCAGCCATTGCCGGAATGCCAGGCGCATCTCGGGATCGAGGAAGGCGTCATCCTTGTTCTCCAGATGAATCCTTGCGTAGAAAAGGTTCTGGGCCGATGCCGCGAAAAGCTCGGCGCCATACGGCCAGCCGTCCCAGCCCTGTCGCGCGGCGTCCAACAAGAGCAGTTGCCGCAGCAAGCTGCCGGCCTGCTGCACCGCGCTGAACCCGCCGCGCTGGCTGCCATCAGGATAGCTGCGAGTCGCGCCCCAGGGGCCCGGTTCCTGGCCCAAGGCGACCGCGTCCGCGCGCAAGGCATCCACCTTAGGCCCCGCCAGGCCGAGCGATTCGTAGGCCTGGGAAGATTCGGGCAGCAGCAGGGTTTGCCTGGCGCGGAACATCTTTTTTCGGGAATGCAGCACCGGGCCCGGGGAAACGGCCAGGGTATAGCTCTTTTGGCCCGAGGGGCTTTGTTCCGCCGTCATCGCCGTCCTGGCCGCCAGGCCGAGTCTTTGGGGGTCCAGGAGTATCAAGGGCAATGAGGTGATCACGGCGTTGAGGGCGCGGGACCTGGCGAAATCCGGGGCCTTGTCCGAGATCAGGCGTAGCAGATTTTTCGCTTCCCGACTATAGGGCGCCTCCTCGAGGAACTTATGGAACTCCTCGCGCACTATGTCGCGCAGCGGCGCCGAAGCGGCCGCGGGCGGGGGAGCAACGGCGGCGGTTGCCGAGGACGGAGCCAATGGGGCGGCTGCGGCGGGCGAAGCCGGCTCGAGGGCGGAGTCGGGAGGCTTGGCGACATCGGTCGCGGGCAGGCCGAGGGTCAATCCCGCCGCCGGTCCTCCTATTGGCGCGGCGGCCGAAACGCCGGCCAAGGCCGCTTGAGCGGGAGGCGGCGGCTGGGTGGCCAGAACCGCCGCGACGGGCGCGGCGGCGGCCGGGCCCTCCGGGAGGCTCTCGGAAACGGGCGGACGATCATCGATGGGTTCGGGGTCCTTCATCGCGAGCGCCGATTCTCCGGGCTCCGCGGGAGGGGATTGATTGAGCCCCTCCAGCTCCTTGAGGCTGAAATAGTTGGAGAATTTTTTTCGCATGCGCCATGTGAAGTAGGGCCAATTGTCCCTTAGGATTTTCCGGAATTCCTCGCGCTCCTTGGGGGAGAGATAACGCTCGCCGCCGGCGCTCTTGCTCAAGAGTATGTCAAGCTGCAGAAGGGCCTTGAGCCTCTGGGCTCCTTGGAGGCGGCTCAGGAGATAGGGAAACTCGGCCTTGAGCACCGCGATGCCCTCGGGCCCGACCACCTTCCCGTCGGATTGGATCTGATACCGATGCTCGATCAGCAGGCGCTCATGCGCCTTGGCCAAGGGGTTGAGCCTGGCGGGTGTAAAAAAAGCGTACTTTGTCGGTTAATTCAATAAG
>JACQPG010000151.1 GCA_016207665.1 Elusimicrobiota bacterium
ATCAGCGAGATGTCGACCATGGACGTCTCGTCGATCACGATAACGTCTGCTTCAAGCATGCGCTGTGCGTTTCTGGCGAAAGCGAATCCATCTTTAACCTTGGTGGGCTCTAGAAGCTTATGGATGGTCCCGGCCTGCCGGCCCGTTACTTCGGAGAGCCTCTTGGCCGCCTTGCCCGAGGGCGCGGCCAGGGAGATGCGCAGGCCCGGGCGGGCGTGGTCGGCGACGATGGCGTTGACCACCGTCGATTTGCCGGTCCCCGCCCCGCCCGTGACAATGGAGAACCGCTCGCGTTTGACGAGCTGGCAGGCGGCCTCTTGATCGGGAAATAGATTCATGACTTCTCCAACAGGGCTTTGATCTTGGCCGCGACCGAGGACTCGTCGTGGAAGAGCGCGGCCAGATAGGTCCGGTCCTCGCGCAGAATGATCGGACCTTCCTCGATCAGGGCCGGGAGGGCGGCGACGACCTTCTCGGGCTTGATGGCCAGCAGCTCGGCGGTCGCCTGGACGAACAGGGCCTTGGGCAGGAAAACGTGGCCCGACTCGCGGGCGGCCTGCTTGAGGGCGTAGATCGCGCCGGCGCGGATGCGCGGGTAGCCCTCCGGGTGGAAGCCCACCTTCTTGGCGATGAGGTCGGCGATGGTGAAGCCGACGCGCTCGATCTCATCGATGAGCTGGTAGGGGTCCCTGCGGATCGCCTCGGGGGCGTCCGAGCCCCAGCGCTTGATGATGTCATGGACCGCGGATTTGGGGATGCGGGTCCCGGCGACCAACTCCTTGAGCGTGATGCATAGAGCCTCCCTCGCCTCGATCTCCTTGAGCTGCCGGGAGATCGCCTCGGCGCGATCCTGGCCCAGGCCCGCGACCGCCTCGGCCGCCTTGGCCGGCTCCGTCTTGAGGACCTCCAAGGTCCGCTCGCCGAAGGCTTCGGTGAGCTTCTCGGCGATCCTGGGGCCTATGCCGTCGGCGTTCTCGGCCAGGTACTCTTGGATCGCCGCCGCGTTGGTCGGCTGCTTGGCCTGGTAGTCCTCGAACTTGAAGCCCACCCCGAAGCGGGGGTGCCGCTCCCAGCGGCCGTGGAAGACGTAGTGCATGCCGACCTCGGGCCAGAGCATGTTGCCCTTGACCACGTCGCCGGTGTCGAGCCGGGCGATCAGGAAGCCGTCCGCGTGGTAGCGGATGTCCCTGAGGACGCCGGCGACGGTCTCCGTCGGCACGTTTTCCAAGTGGCGCTCCCGGGGCGGCATCGCGCTTAAAACGCGTCCGCTTCTTCGGACTGGGGCTCGGCGGCTTCATCGGTCTGCTCCAGGCGCTCGTAGCCGGCGAAGGCGACGACATTGCGCTTCTTGGCCTTGCCTTGCTGATCCTCGTAGTCCTCGACGTCGACCGTCACCAGGCAGGTGCGGCCCTTGAGCAGCTCGGTGGTGAGGTCGAGCGAACCCGAGACGTCGAGGCCCAGGCGGCTGCAGATGAGCTTGGCGCGCTTCATCGCGGCTTCCGAGAACACCAGGTTGTCGAAGATGAAGCGGCCGGCGTGCGGGCCCGACGCGACCTGGAAGCGCAACTTCCACATCTCGTCGTCGTACTGGGTCTTGGCCTCCTCGACCTCCACCAGCCGGCACGGGTACTTGCCGGGCGGCAGGGGGCTGAAGTCCTGAACGTCGTCTATCTTGCTGAAGTCCACTTTTGGCATAGGCGCTCCTCCGTTGTGAGGTTTCCTTTCGGACGCCCTTGCGGCGTCCCGTAGGCCTATACCCTGGCGACCTTGTTTTTGACCCGGCGGCGGGCCTCCGTCGTAAAATTTGACATGAGAACAACTGTTCTCATACAATTCCTGATTCAGTCACGGAGGATTGATGAGCTCGCAACCCGACACGATCTGGCCGATCACGCCGCACACCGAGGCCAAGCACAACATCCTGCGCGCCTACTTTGGGGCGTGGCTGTCCATCGTGGGCCAGAAGTTTCCGCGGGTCGTCTTCGTGGATGGCTTCTGCGGCCCGGGCCAGTACGTGGGCGGGGAGCCCGGCTCGCCGGTGGTCGTGATCGAGGAGGCGAAGAAGGCCCTGGCCACACGACCTGTGATCCGCAAGGACTTGCGGATCGAGCTCTACTTCTCCGACTTGGACCCTAAGCGCATCGAGCACCTCAACCAGCGCCTCGCCGCCTTAGGGAGCCTGGACGGACGCATCCAGTTGGCGGCTCCCTCAGTCGGCGGCTTTGAGGAGAGGATTCAGCCGATCCTGAAGGACGTGGAAGGCCGGTCAGGCACGACGCCGTTCCTGGTCTTCATCGATCCATTCGGCGTCAAAGGCTACTCCGCCGGGACCATTCAGCGCATCCTGCGCCTATATGGCGCGGAAGTATTCTTCCTGCTTGACGTGGACGGGATCGTCCGCATGATCGCGGCGTGGTCGGACGAGAACAAGAAGATCCTCTTGGATGCCTCCGGCCTCAGCGAGGAGGACTTGCTGTGGATCGGGAGCCAGAAGGACAGAATCGGGGCTTTCCGGGTAAAGTACTATGGGAGCCTTCGGCAGAAGAGGATCGCCAAGGGCATCCTGCCCTTTCGGATGTATGGTCCCGGCAAGCAGCCGCTACACGACATGGTTTTCTTGACCAACAACGAACTCGGGTTCTTGAAGATGAAGGAGGCCATGTGGCAGTCCGCCGGCACCGACTTCTCGTTCAGCGAGGCGGAGCATCCGGATCAGCAGCCGCTTCAGTTCGATACGGCGGAGTCGCATCTATGGCAGCGTCTCATGGAGCAGTTTGCTGGTCAGATGGTTTCCGGTGAAAAGGTGAGGAAGTTCGTTGAACTTGGAACTCTCTACCTCAATAAGCACAAGACCGAAGCCCTCAAGAGGCATGAAGCCGACGGAGTCGCCGCGCATGAGCGGATATCCGTCTCGGGGCGCGGGAAAGGACCCAGGGGCTATCCGGACGGGGTGACGATAACGTTCCCGCCGGCGCGAACATGAGCTACAAGTCCTCAATAGAGTGGACGGACGCTACCTGGAACCCGGTGACGGGCTGCACCAAGATCAGCCCCGGGTGCAAGCACTGCTACGCGGAAACCATCGCCGAACGATTCCGGGGCGTTCGCGGCCATCCCTACGAGCAGGGCTTTGACCTGAGGCTCTGGCCAGACCGGCTCAAGCTTCCGCTCGCCTGGAAGGAGCCACGGAAGATTTTCGTCAACTCCATGTCCGACCTATTCCACAAGGACGTTCCCGACGACTTCATCCGGCGCGTCTTCGACACGATGTGCGCCGCTCCACAACACATCTTCCAGGTCCTCACGAAGCGGTCCGAGAGGCTGATGGATTGGTGCCGGAGCCAGTTTGGGATAAACGGCCGCTCGACATTGCCGCCGCATATCTGGCTCGGGGTTTCCGTCGAGAACCAGGACTACGTCTGGAGAATCCGGCACCTACAGCAGGCACCCGCCAGGGTCCGGTTCTTGTCTCTTGAGCCGCTTCTTGGACCTATCGAGCTGGGGCCGTCGCTGCTGCGCGGAATCCATTGGGTCATCGTGGGCGGCGAGAGCGGAGCCAAGGCCCGTCCGATGGACCCCGCATGGGTGCGCCGCATCAAGATCGACTGCCGCAAGCAACGTGTGGACTTCTTCTTTAAGCAGTGGGGCGCCTACAACCCGGCCGGCGAGCGTGTGGGGAAAGGCGCTGCGGGGCGGACTTTAGACGGAAAGACCTGGGACGAGATGCCGACGAGACTTGTCCCGTCGGCGTTGACGGCGAGCTGAACCATGGAGACCCAAGAGACTTTGACCGATCGGCAGACCCAGGTCCTCTACTGTATCCGCGAGACGCTTCGGGCCGACGGCGCGATTCCGACCTTCCGTGAGATCGGCAGGAAGGTCGGCATCAAATCGGTTGGTGTCGTCGCCCGGCACATCGATATTCTGGTGGAGAAGGGATACCTAAGGAAGGACAAGCGGCGGGCCAGGAGCCTGGCCCCCGTGGGGATGGATGTACCCGACTGGGTCGGTGTCCCAATGGCCGTGCCCACGGTGCCGGGAGGGTGCCCCAAGTTCATCAACGAGGAGTGCGAGGCATTCCCCGAGTCCTACCTATGGTTCGACCGCCGCTGGCTGCGCTTGAGGGACGCCTTCGCCCTCAGGATCAAGGGCGACAGCATGAAGGACGCCGGCATCCGGGATGGCGACACGGTTCTCATTAAGCGGCAGTCTCATGCCGATCCGGGGGACGTGGTCGTGGCGGTCGTGGGGGGCGGGGCGACGCTCAAGCGGTACTGCCCCGAGAAGGATGCGATCTATCTCAAGCCGGCCAACGAAGCCTTCGATCCGATCCGGGTGCCGCACGGAGACGCGGAGTTCCGCATCGTGGGCAAGGCGGTCAAGCGGTTCGGTGTCGTGAGGTAGCTCTTGACATTGTATAGTTAGTTAGCTAACATGACATAAAGGAAAACGCCCATGGCAGAAAAACCGGAGACGTTCGGCCAGCTGCTGCGCCGGCTGCGCAAGGAAAACGGCGACATGAGTCTGCGCGATCTCGCCGGCAAGCTCGGCGTCTCCTTCCCCTACCTGTCGCAGATCGAAGCGGACGTGGCCAAGCCATCCGAGGAACTGGTCGCCAAGATCGCCAAGCTCTTCAACCAGGACGTCGAGAAGCTCACCTTCAGCGCCCGCAACGTCGCCGACCAGATCCGCGAGATCAAGGAGAAGTTCCCCAACGTGTCAATGCCCTTTTTCCGCAAGGCATTGAAAGACGACAAGTGAGAGCCAAGCCATGACCTGGAGACAAAGACTGCTGCTCAAGTCGCAGGCGATGAACATCGCCGAGGAATTATCGAAGGAGTACATCCGCCGCGCAGGCAAAGAGGAGTTCCCTAGGAATACCGACGTCATGATGGATGTCGCCGCGACCCTGTTCGGGCTGGACGTGGTGTTCGACGACCAGGGGATGCTGGACTCGCGTTTCGGCGACGACCACCGGATCATCGGCTGCCTGTTCCCGGAGGGGCATGCCTCTCCTTGGGGCCGGGACAAGCTCGTGGTGGTCAACGTCACGCCCCCCAGGTGCTGCCGTGAGGCCGAGCCGCGGATCGAGGCCGAGAAGCGCAGGCGGCGCGAGGCGGGCGAGCGGGAAGGAATTCTCATGCACGTCTGTAAGGAGGACACCTTCGATCCCAGGCCCTACAACAAGAACCACACCATCGCCCACGAGATCATCGGCCACTACGCCCTGCACTTCAGGAAGGGCGTGGGCGGGGAGCACTTTCGGAGGCCGACCTACTGCCGGAACCCGCAGGCGACCCGGAAGCCGCCGTTGGAGTGGCAGGCGGACTACGCGGCCGGCGAGTTCCTCATGCCTAGGGACAAGGTGATCTGGATCTTGGACGGTCAGCAGCCGCCGGCCGTCATCAACATCGACGACGGGCTCAAGAAGCGCTTCCGCGAGTACTTCGACGCCTCGCAGGCCATGATGGAGCTTCGCCTCATCTACCTGGGCTATAAGCTCATCAACCCGGTCTACAAGTGGGCGGACTATACCAAGCAGGAGGAGGATCGGCGGGGTGAGGTGCAGAAGAAGCTCCGCGGCCGGGAGCAAGAGCGGGAGCGCCAGGAGCGGCTAAAGGCAGCCAAGGCCTTCGCCGACATCGGCCGGAAACTCAAGCAGGGGAGCCCGTTTGACGGGATCGGCGACGCCTTCGCCGGCTTCGGCGACCCGTTCGCGGGCCTTGGCGATCCGTTCGGCCAGGCCTTCAAGGGGTTCGACGGCATCTTCAGCGGATTCGGAGGAAGGAACTTTAGAAACCAGCGCCGGAAATAGAAATACCGCCGCTAGTTTAAGGGGCTAGGACGGCGGTATTTCCGCAGACGGAACCGGCAGGGCATTGCCCTGTCAGCCCCTTTGCATTCTAGCAAGATTTTGGGCCGTAAGTTAAGGAAGAGAACAAACGCCGATGCAGTTACCGCCATCCGAGGTCAAGAAACTCACCCAGGCCGTGTGTCCGGAACCGGGTTGCAGAACCCCAAACCCGGTGTACGTCGATTTTGGAGCGACCTGGGTGCGCTGCAAGTCCTGCGGCAACGACTTCCTCGTGAAGAGCGTTCCCGCCTGGATGGATCAGCAGATGGGCGGTTGGAACGGGCAACCGAAGGGCAGCGGCGACAATCGATTTTCGTCTTACCCGGCCGGCCATCTGGCGGCACGGGTAAACGAAGCAGACGTGTCATACAGCGCCACGCAGCCGAAGGCTCCCAGGAGCCCAGGTGCTGGCAAGACGGGTTAGCGGCCCAGGCCGCATAACCCGGCGACCATAAGTGCCAATTCGGTAGGGCGAAGCCCCAGGGCTTCATAAGCCTACTCGAGCCGGGTCGTTAATCGGGATTCGTTCCCGCATTAGCGACCCGGCTCTTTTTTTCTGCCTGGCCGACGCCTCCGTGCGGGATGAGTCCGCGCACGGAGGCGGCCATGCAGAGACGGAATGTCGTCGGTTACGAGGCGTTCGAGCAGTGGGAAAGGGACCTGGCGCGCTGCAAGGCGTACGGGTTGGTCGGCAGGCACGGGATCACCGCAAGCGAGGCGGAGGACATCGAGTCGGAGCTCCTGCTCCACATATGGGTGAGACGCAAGGCCTTCAACCCGGAGCACTCGTCCAAGGCCACGGTGGAAACCTTCCTCAAGAGAGTGGTCGAGAATCGGATCAGAAACATTCTCCGCGACCGGCAATCGGCCAGGAGGGCGATCCATCTGCGGACGCAAAGTCTCGAGTGTCCCATCGAGCTGAAGGACGGCGCGCGGGTACCCGTCGAGGATCTCCTGCGCGAGGAGGACGCCCTTGAGGCGGCCCCAAGGCCTGAGCCCGACACGGCGTTAGCCATCGCCAAGGCCATCGAGGCGCTCAGCCAGGCGCAACAGGAACTGCTCGACCTACTTGCCCAAGGCTTCAGCGTCAGCGACGCCGCTCGCACGTTGAACCGGCCACGGACCACGCTCAACAAGGAGATCGCGCGGATTCGAAGGGTCTTTGAGCAGGAAGGGCTGCGCGGACAGACCTGAGTCCGCCGGGTCATTCCTGAAGGGAGGCGGGTATATGCCTTGGGGAGACACCATGGAAGGAGTCTATCGGTTCCGCTTCAAGGACGACGTCCCGACCAAGGACGTGGAAGAGAACCTGTTCTGGGCCGTGTTCAACGCCGAGGCGGTGTTCGGCAAGCCCCGCGTCCGGCTCGACGCTTCCTTCCTTTTCGACCGCGACAAGAGGGTCTGCGTTATCGACAAGAGCACCGAGGTCGGCCGCCACATCGCCCAGCTCTTCACCTCGCTGATCACGCGGGAGTTCGGCGAGGAGGCATTCAAGGTCGAGCGGGTGCCCCCAAAGGAAGGAGAGGCACATGGGAGCTGAGGGCACCAAGCGGGGCATCAGCGCGACGATGATCACGGCGTTTCTACACTACCCGCGCCAGTTCGAGCGCCGCTACATCCAGGGGATCAAGGACCCGGCCAACGGCGCGATGGTCCAGAGCAAGGTCTGGCACGCGACGGTCGAGCACAACTACCGGCAGAAAATCGCCTCTGGGACCGACCTGCCGCTGGCCCATATCCTGGAGTTCTTCGCCGCGACGTTCGACCAAGCCTTCCAGGCCGAAGAGATCGCCTTCCGGCCCGGTGAGACCCCCGCCAAGCTCAAGGACCAAGGCCTGGCCATCGCGGCCGCCTACCATCAGGCCATCGCGCCCAAGGTGCGGCCGCTTCTCGTGGAGGAGCGCTTCCGCGTCAGCCTCGGCGAGGATTTTAGCCATGACCTGATCGGAGTATGGGATCTGGTCGACCAGGACGACATGGTCATCGACCACAAGGCCTTCTCTCGCGCCCCGAGCCAGGAGGAGGCCGACGAGAACGTCCAGCTCGGCATCTACGCGCTGGCCTACCGCCTGCGCATGGGCAAGCTCGAGAAGGGGCTTCGCCTCGACGTAATCGTCAAAGGCAGCCAACCCAGGCCCCTGCAGCTCTCAACGACGCGAACGAACGACGACTGCCGCCGGCTGCTCGGGGTCTGCGAGCGGCTGGCCCAGGCGCTCCAGGCGGGCGGCGTCGACGCGCATTCAAGGAGGTAACCGTGAAAACGAACGTGACATTGCCGGAAGAGCCTAAAACGGCCGCTCCCAAGGCGGCCCCGACCAAGCCGATCCGCCTGGACTTCAAGAAGGGGGCGAAGGAAGAAGCCCCTTTCCAGAAGAGCAAGACCGTCCAGAAGCGGCTCAAGCTGTTTCTCTGGGGCGAGTCGGGCAGCGGGAAGACCACGATCAGTTTGCAGTTCCCAAAGGTCGCCGCTGCCGACTTGGAAGGCGGCTGCGACCTCTACGGCGACGCCTTCGATTTCCACGTCCTGAAGGCCACGACCGCTGACGAGGTCATGGCGGCCGTGGATTGGCTCCACACCCACAAGCACGACTTCCGCACCCTCGTGATCGATCCCATCACCGTTTACTGGGACGCCTTGCAGAAGAAGTGGTCGGACATCTTCCTCAACCGCAACAAGGGCAGCAAGGGGCACAAGTTCGAGTTCTACGACCTCCAGCCGCGTGACTGGATGACGCTGAAGGCCGAGTTCAAGGAGTTCATCCGAAAACTCATAGCCCTGGACATGAACGTGATATGCACCGCCCGCCAGAAAACTCAATACGCCGATGGCGGGTTCATGAAGGCCGCAGGCGAGACGTTCGACGGAGAAAAGAGCCTGCCCTAC
>JACQPG010000159.1 GCA_016207665.1 Elusimicrobiota bacterium
GAGCATACACGGGTCCCAGTATGCCAGCGCCCCGGAACTTAGGACGATCTACTTCGAGTTTGACCGCCACTACCTGGGGAAGGAGGCCCGTGAAATCCTCAAGCAAAACGCCGAAGCCATCAAGAAGAACCCCGGATGGGAGGTGCTGATCGAGGGCCACTGCGACGACCGGGGCACCACCGCGTACAACTTGGCGCTCGGACAAAAGCGCGCCAAAGCGGTCAGGGACTATTATCTTCTGCTCGGGGTTCCAGGCAACAGGGCTGCGACGATTTCCTATGGCGAGGAGAAACCCGCCTGCCCGGAGTCCACGGAGGACTGCTGGGCCAAAAACCGCCGGGCCGAGAACAAGATCAAGACCGGAGTCGCCGGAAAAACAAGCGACTCAAAACCGTAGGAACGCATGGATCGCTATTCGGACCGGGTATCCATCATGGGGCGATTGCGCGAAGTTTCCTTGACGCCTTTCATTTTTCTTTTCGTTCTATTGACTTGCGGCTGTGGAGCGTCGGTCGACCAACAGCAGGAGGAAGCCTTGATCGGCTCCTACAACCAGGACTACTCCAAGGTGAGCAAGGCCCAACTGATCCTAATGTACTCGGGATTCAGGGTGGGCGATGTTGACGGAGTGGTGGGGCCCGACACCCGGGATGCCCTCAGGGAATTCCAAAAGAGCCGGGGATTTTCGTCCACCGGTTATATCGGCAATACCACTTGGGCCGAGTTGATGAAGGTGGAGCAGAAGGAGGGACCGTTTGCAGTGAAGCGCCTTCAATTGGGACTTAAGAACGCCGGTTTCGACCCGGGATCTATCGATGGACACGCTGGCTGGATGACAATGAAAGCTATCTCGGGATTCCAACAGGCAAAGGGATTGGGGGAAACCGGCAGACTAAATCCCGAGACCTGGACTGCCCTGAAAGGTTCGATGCCCCAGTAAACGTATGCTGCCCAGTCTCCGATAAAATGGAAGATGTTTGTTGAGACACTCAGCCAAGAAAACAATTTCAGTCCCGATTGCGGGGCTGCTGGGAACGTTTTTGCTTTCCGGGTTCGTGGGTGCAAAGGAGCCCACATGCCTGGAGAGCGGCTCCAATCTTTTCCGCTCGGGACGGCTGACGCAGGCCGCTGAAGTATTTTCGTCAAAAGACTGCCTTTCCTCCGCAGGCGTGTCCGCCTACCTGAATGCCGGTATCGTATATCGGGATTTGGGAAAGGATCGCGAGGCCTTCGCGCTTTTTGAAAAGGCTGCGACGCTCGCCCCAAAAGATCCCGACGCGCAGGCCTCCTACGGTAGCGCCGCTCTTAGGGCGCGCATGCCCGAACGGGCGCAGGCCGCTTTCCAGGCCGCCTTAAGCATTGACCGGGCTCATCCATGGGCTCTTTTAGGCTTGGGGAAACTTGAGCTTCAAAAGAAAAAACCGGACGAAGCGGTCCAACTCCTGGAAAAGCTAACAACGCTGAGGCCGGCCCTCTCTCTGGGCTGGCTCTATTTAGCGCGGGCCTACGAGGCGACGGGCGAGTCTCAGAAAGCGGAGGAGGCTTACCGAAAGACGTACAAAACCGATTGGACCTTCTTCGAAGCGAGGCTGCCCTTGGCAAACCTCTACAAGCGAATGGGGCGGTTCTACCAGGCCTGGCGACAGTACGCCAAGGTGTTGCTCCTTGATCCCCGCCATCAACAAGCCGGGCGCAATGAAGAAGCGCTAGGCCGGCGCGTGGGCCGCTCCGCCGAGGACGTCGTTCCCAAGCTGACCCTGGCCGAACTGAAGGTTCCACATCCCTCAGCCGATCGCAGGAAGATGCCTCTTATCCGCGTAGGCATTGGCACCTCGGCTTTAGGACGGCCTGTTTTTAGGAAAGCTCTTGCGTTACGATGCACCGGACCTTTCCGAGTGATCGATCCGGAGACCGGCCGGCGGCTCAAGGAAGGACTCGCCGAAGAAGATTTCCTCATCCATGCCGTTGGAGGCGGGTGGTTTCAGGTGTCCGATTCTTCACATGAAAGGCTTCTCAGATTCAAGCGGGCCGTCGCCGTTGAGCCCGTCGATCAAGACCGGCATACCCTGGTCTTGCGGGAGGTCCGCGTGGCCAGCGGCTATAGCTGGTCGGCCGTCCGAGACCGCCAATTCAAAGGAAGAATCGAGGTTCGGGCTCGCGGCGGGAAACTATACGCGATCAACACGCTCGCCTTGGAGGATTATCTTTACGGAGTGGTTACCGAGGAGATGCCCAAGAACTTCCCTGCGGAAGCTCATAAGGTTCAAGCCGTCATCGCAAGGACCCACGCGTTGTACCTCACCCGGCATGTCGGCCGTCACCGCCGGGACGGCTACGACGTGTGCGATGGCCAGAATTGCCAGGTCTATGCCGGGATGGCCGGCGAGAACCCGCAAGCCAGATCGGCCGCGGATGCGACCCGCGGCTTGGTGCTTCGTTATAAGGGACGACTTGCCCATACGATCTTCACCTCCAATTGCGGCGGGCATACCCAGGATTCAGGCGAACTCCAGGGTTGGACGAGACTGCCTTATTTAAAGGGCAGGTTGGACGGCGACGCGGACGTCTCGGCGCCTCGGACGCCCTGGGAATTGGAACGATGGGTTAAGGGAATCCCTTCCGTCTATTGCAGCGTGGCGGAGAAAATCGGCCCCACGCAGTTTCGGTGGACGAGGGCCGTCCCCGCCAAGGAGCTGGAGCGTCGCGCCAATCGCATCCGGCCTATAGGACCCATCAAGCGGGTGCTGGTCGTCCTGCGCAGCCTCTCGGGCAACGCCAACGAGGTGTGGATTGATGGAAGCCGGGGCAGGCTTAAGGTCCGGCGCGAGCACAAGATCAGGAACTTGCTTGGCTTGGCCTCTCTGCGCAGCACACTGTTTACCGTTGAAACCGAGCGCGATCTTTCCGGACGTCCCGTGGAGTTCGTTTTTTACGGCGGCGGCTGGGGCCACGGAGTAGGATTATGCCAGTACGGAGCCGCGGGAAGGGCCATGAAGGGGCAAGATTACCGGCGCATCCTGGGTCACTACTATCCGGGAACCTCGTTGGGGCGGTCGGACTACTGAGTGGCGGAGGCCTCGATCAGCCTTAGGACCTCATCGTGCGCGTAAGGCTTCTTCAAACCTTTTTTCGCGTCGCGGTCCTCGTACCAGAAAGGCTTGCGCTGGAGCACCCTGCCGTAGTCCTCAAGAGCTTTTTCGCGCTCGCCGAGGATGTCATAGGCTTGGCCGCGTCTCAAAAGACAGTAACCCACCCAGCCCTTCCTGGGGTCGGCAGCCTTCTCGATTCCTTCCGTCAAGATTTGGACGGCCCGCTCCGGCTGGCGCAGCGCGATTGCGGAATTGCCCATGTAGAGATGGACCAGCGGCAGCTGGTCCCGGATAGCGCCTTGCGGCTGCATTCCCGCGATCTTTAGAAAATCCGCGCCTTCCTTCAAAAGGCCTTCCCAGTTTTTCAGGTAAGAAAGCGTGATAATCTTGAACAGGCGAAAGAAGAGGTTGCCCCGGTCGCTTTCCATCAGGGCGTCCACCAACTTCATCGCCTCTTGAGGCTTGCGTTCATTCTCATTGTGGACGTTGATTAAAAAGAGTCGGGCCTCCACGGGGTTGTATCGCCCTTTCTGAAGGGTCGTTTCGGCCTCGCGAAGCCCCTTTTCCTTGTCGCCGCGCACAAACAAGAGAGCCGGAATCTTGAGGATGCTTGGAAGCGTGCCGGCATAGTAGTCGAAGATGCCCAGCCCGAGGTAGGCGTCGTATATTTCGGGATCGCCCTTCACCGCTTTTTTCAACCGCCGACGCCCCTTGCTTCCCCAGTAATAGGCCCGCATCCAACGGTAGTGCACCATATGCCATCGGCCCATGAGACCGTAGGCCATCCCCTCATAAAAGTGCCTCTCCGCGGACGAGCCTCCCCATTTGTCCGGCTGCTTGGCTCTCTCAACAGCCTCCCGCGCCGCGCTCCAGAAAGCGTCTTCCAGGGAACGATCTCTTTCAAGGATGTCGAAGTTCTGAGATCGCCGCCACCAGTAGAGTCCCGCGAGGAACAAGGGCCCGCTCGGGTGAGCGGATTGTAGGCTGTCCATTTTGCGGAAGGCTTCTTCCGCCTGCTCGAACTCGAGGCGATACATGGCCTCGAGCCCTTTGAGGGCCGGAGTATCCAGATCCCGAGGCAGGCGGTAGGGCTCGGCTTGGAGCGCGGCGGGTATTAAGAAAAGGAGGGCAAGCACTGCCCTAAGTAATTCCCTTCGGAGACTCAAAGACTGGAGCATGACGGGGGTTAGCGGGAGGGTCCCGAACCCACCGAAGCCAGGAGCGGGTCAATTTCAGCCTGGCGGCGGTCCCGAAGCCGCCGGAACTCCCTGAGGCGATTTCCGGCCAGCGAGCGTGCAAAGGGGAGATCGAGTTTTAGGAAATTCTCCGGCCGGCCATTTTTCTCGATCTCGAAGTGCAGATGCGGACCAGTGGCTAAGCCGGTCGAGCCTACGAAACCGATCGCTTGCCCCTGCTTGACAGAGCTTCCCTTGCGGACCGGTTTTGCGAAACGGCTTAAATGAGCATAGCGGGTCGAGTAGACGCCGTCGTGGCGCACCCGAACGACATTCCCGTATCCCCCGTCCCGCCCCGCGAAGACCACCGTGCCATTCGCTACGCTCACCACCGGCGTGCCCCTGGGCGCGGCATAGTCCGTTCCGTCGTGGTGGCGGGAGCGCTTCAAGATAGGGTGGAAGCGTTGCCTGGAGAAATGGGACGAGATGATCCTGAATTGCAACGGCGCCCGGAGGAACATGCGCTTCAAGGATTCCCCATCAGCGTCGTAGTATTCCCCGCCGAACAAGACCGCGGTGCGCCTTCCGGTTTCCGGGCCGTCGTAGAGGGCCGACAGGATCGTTCGGCTCATCACGCGGCCTCCGGGCGTCCTGCGCTCCGTCCAGAGCACCGCGAAGTGGTCGCCTTGTCGCGGCTCGGTCAGAAAATCCACGGTCCAACGGAAAACGTCGCTGAACCCTGCTATGACTTCGGGAGGGACGCCCTCAGCCTCCATGGAGAGCCATAGATTGTCCTTGAGAGTTCCAGCCCCGCGATGGCGATAGGTCGAAAGCGGGATTTGCCGAGAGGAAGCTCGGAACTTCCCATCCCGCCCGGCCACCACATATCGTGTAAGCCCGCTGGAGAGAGTCAAGTGATGGAAGCGGCCGGAGGTAGAGCGTGCAATATGGTATCTGTCGTTGGGAAGCAACCTGCGCACCTTTGCCACCTTGCTCAGTGCGCGGGATATCAGCGAAGCCTCCTCTGGAGAGGAGCCGGTCTCAAGCAGAATGTCATAAAGGCGCGTTTGTCCCAACGTGCTGGCATGCACGACGATGCTTTCGTAGGGTCCATCTGACTCTACCGCCTGACGGGATAGGTAGGAATGGACCCGCAGGCCGGCTCCAATGGACAAAACGGCCGCCCCATAAAGAAGCGTCCTGCGTAAGACGCTTCTCCAGCGGCGAAAGAAACTTTTGATTATCGGCATCTGAGTCTGGATATTATACGAAAAGCTCGAAAGCGCCGGTGCCGGGGGCGAGGAAAGAGAGAGAATGCTCCGTTATAGGCGCCCTGCTCGTCACGTAGATTAGTACAATACGCCATGCGCATGATCTCAGTCGAGCATTCGACAGGAACGGCCATGGCAGGCCTCGACATCGCGATCATCCTCGCCTTCATCATCTATTCCATCTACTCCGGCTTCCGCAACAAGGATAAGGCCTCCAAGGACCTGGAAGAATATTTCCTCGCCGGGCGCTCGCTTCCCGGCTGGAAGGCCGGGCTCAGCATGGCGGCGACGCAATTCGCGGCGGACACCCCGCTCCTGGTCACGGGCATCATTGCCGTCTCCGGCATCTTCGCGCTGTGGCAAATGTGGATATACGCCCTGTCTTTCCTAATGATGGGCTTCGTGCTGGCCTCGCACTGGCGGCGCGCCGGCGTTATTACCGACGCGGAGTTGACCGAACTGCGCTACAGCGGCGGCAAGGCGCTGCTGCTGCGCGGCTTCAAGGCCCTCTATTTCGGCACATTCTTCAACTGCGTCGTGCTGGCCTGGGTGTTCTTCGCCGCCTCGCGTATCGCCGAGCCTTTCCTGCCATGGAACGAATGGTTGCCCGCCTGGATGTTCCACCCTTTCCTCGCCTTGGCGCAGATGGCCGGGCTGAAACTGACCACCGCATCGCCCGACGCGGTGAACGTCTGGGTGCTTTCCGCCAACAACCTCATCTCGGTGCTGTCGATACTGCTGGTGACCACCTTCTATTCCGCCACCGGCGGCTTGCGCAGCGTGGTGGACACGGACGTGATGCAGGTGGGGATCATGCTTGGCGCCACGCTGCTCTTCTCCGCCATCGTCACCATGAAGGCGGGAGGAGTCCACGGCATCCATGAGAAGTTGCGGGCCCTCTTCGCGGCCGGGGCCCTGGGCGGTATCCAGCCAGCGCAGATTTTGGCCTTCACCCCGGACCGGGCCTACAATGCGACCTTCCCGCTGCTTGCGCTCTTCGCCTTGCAGTGGATCATCCAGCTCAACTCCGACGGCACCGGCTACCTAGCCCAACGCTCGATGGCCTGCAAGGACGAGAAGCAAGCCAAAATGGCGGCGCTCGTCTTCACCGGCACGCAAGTGCTGCTTCGCAGCCTGCTGTGGCTGCCGTTGGGCCTGGGGCTTCTGGTGCTTTTTCCGCCCGTCGCCGACTTGACCGGGGAGTTGCTGCAGGCTGACCGCGAAGGCGCCTACGTAAGGGGGATGGCCGAATTGCTGCCGGTAGGCGTGAAGGGCCTAATGATCACCGGCATGCTGGCCGCGCTGGCCTCCACCGTGGATACGCACATCAACTGGGGCTCCTCCTACTGGGCCAACGATCTGTTCAAGCGCATCCTCTGTCAGGCCTGGCTCAAGCGAGAGCCCAGCGGCAGGGCCCTGGTCTGGGTGGCGCGCGGTTCCAACGTTATGCTCATCGGCATCGCGCTGATCATAATGACCAAGCTCTCCTCCATAAACCAGGCTTGGCAGGCCAGCCTGCTCTTGGGCGCGGGCATGGGGCCGATCCTGGTCATGCGCTGGCTCTGGTGGCGCGTCAACGCCTGGTCCGAGATCGCGGCTATTGCCATCTCAGGCTTGGCGGCCGTGCCGCTACTGCTCTGGGTACCGGACCAGGCCCTGCGCCTGCTGATCATGGGCGGACTCTCCGCCGCCGCTTCCTTCGCGGCGATATTTTTCTTCGGTCCGGAACCCAAAGACCATCTGGCGCGTTTCTATAACCTAGTCCGGCCCAAAGGCTTCTGGCACCCGGTAGCCGTGGAATGCGGCGACCACGGGCATGAGGGCGCCCGGCGGCTGATGATCTCGGTCGGAGCAATGCTGGCAGCCGGCGCTTCCGTGTTCTGCCTGCTGGTAGGAGCGGGCTCCGTCCTGGTCGGCAGCCCGCCTCCGGCGCTTTGCCCCTCGCCGGCGCTGTGGGTCGGGGGCAATATCGCCGTCGGCCTGCTGCTCTGTCCGGTCTGGTTCAGGCAGGGCTTCAAACTGGAACGGCATTGATCCCCCGGCTGATGGAGGAACTGGTGGAGACGTCAGTCAATCAGGCAC
>JACQPG010000160.1 GCA_016207665.1 Elusimicrobiota bacterium
AAGAGTACTCAATAGAATTTCTTTTGTGGTGCCAGGGTAGGTAGTGCTTTCTAAAATAATCAACTGACCAGGCCTGACTCGTTTTCTAATTTGTTGAGTCGCAGAAACGATATAAGAAATATCAGGATCCTTGGTCTTGCGTAAGGGCGTAGGGACGCAGATTATTATGGCATCCTGGTCAATCAGGAGATCAAAATCCATTGTCGCCTTCAGGCGTCCCAAGGAGGAGAGCTCTCTTACAGTTTCTCCTGGAACATCCCCGATGTAAGAGATGCCCTTTTCCAGGCTATTAATCTTTCTTAGGTCGAGCTCGAAACCGGTAACAGAAAAACCCTCATTGGCATAAGCGCAAGCCAAAGGAAGGCCCACATAGCCGAGACCGACAACGCCAATTCTCGCTTGTCCCGTCTCGATTTTAGTCTTTAACGAATCAAAAATATTAAAAGTCTGCGGGACTTGCTGTGTCGTTTGCATAGCTATGGGTCGCCTCGGTGATAGGATAATGGCGGAATTATATCACATTATGATATAAGTGAAGGGTCGATCCTCGTCGAAATGCTGACCCTGGTCCAACGATTACAACGCAATTCTTTTTGGAAGCTCATCGGCGATGGAAGCCGCGGGCTTTTGGCGCTGTTTTTCATACTCGTGGCCAGGCATTACGGGCCCGAGGATTTCGGCCGACTGACCATCCTTTATTCGATCACCTTGTTCGCCACCATCGTGGCGGATCTGGGCTTGAACCAGCTCGTGACGCGGCAGATCGCGGCGGGCAAGGAGCGGGCGGCCGAGACGGCGCGAGGCTTTTTGGCGCTCAAATTGCTGACCGTGCCGTTATGGCTGGTGGTGCCGGCGGCGGCCTGGATCATGGGCAAGCCGGATCATGGGCATTTCTTCGTCCTGCTGGTGCTATTGTCACTGGCCTTCGCGGGACGCAACCTGCTCGAGTTCTTCGGGGCGATTTTCACGGGCCTGGAGCTGATCCATTACGAGTCCGCGCTGAAGTTCCTAGCCCATGTGCTGATGCTCGCCTTCGGCGGGGTGGCCGTGCTCTTGCACGCGGGCATCTACGCGGCCGGGGCGGCCATGCTCGCGGGCTATCTCTGCGGGGTCTTGCTGGGCGCGTTCTGGTGCCATCGCAGCCTGGGCCTGTGGCCGCTCAACTTCCGGGCCAAGGAGATCTCCCAGCTCTACGCGGAGTCGCTGCCTTTGATATTGATGCCCGCGGGCCTGTCCGTGCTCACGCGTTGGGACATGCTGCTGCTCGGCTATTTCGGCACGCCCGCGGCCGAGGTGGGCTGGTATTCGGCCTCCGAGCGGGTGGTCGGGGCCTTGGGCATGCTCTCGGCCATCGGCAGCGCGGCGGCCTATCCGGTGCTGTCGGATCTGCACGCCAATGATCACTCGAATTTTCTGTCCGCTCGGGCCAGATTCCTCAAGACCTTTTTCGTGGCGGGCGCGGCCTTCGGGGTGTTGCTCATGCTGATCAGCAAGCCTTTGACCTTGCTCGCCTATGGGCCGGCCTACGCGGGGGCGGCCGTGCCCTTGGCGGTGCTGGCCATGGGATTGGCCTTCAGCTTCCCCAACGCCATATTGCTGAATCTCCTGGTGGCCTCGGGACGCTCCTGGGACGGGGCCCTTTCGGTGATCGCGGCCTGCGTGGTCAATATAGGCTCGAATCTGGTGGTGATTCCCCAATGGGGCATGCTGGGAGCCGCCGGCGCCTCGGTATTGGGGCAAGCGGCGCTCTTGTTCGCGGGCTTGATGCTCTTGCGCGGGGCTCCCCGTCCCGCGCCGGTGCTGGAGAGAGTGGGTGGCTGATCTTTCGGTGATCGTGGTCAATCACAACTCGGGCGAGATGCTCGGCCGCTGCCTTTCTTCCGTGGCCCTGGCCGCGGAATGGCTGGATTGCGAGACCATCGTGGTCGACAACGCGTCCTCGGATCTGGACGATATGCCGAAGCGATTCGGCTGGGCGCGGTGGATGCGCAACGCCGAGAACGCGGGCTGGGCCAGGGCCAACAATCAGGGGGCCCGCGCCTCCACCGCCGAGATCATCGTTTTCCTCAATCCGGACGCGGAGCTGAGGCCCGGCAGCCTGGTCGCGCTCTGGCGCTTCTTTCAGAATCATCGCTCGCCGCTCGGGCCGGTGGGTGGGAAGCTTCTTTTTTCCGACGGCGGGATTCAGCCCTCTTGCGGCCCCTTCCCTCATCTGGGCAACCTGCTTTGGCGGCTTACCCTGTCGCCGACGCTGCGCCGTTATCACTTGCTGATG
Organism: Elusimicrobiota bacterium; assembly: GCA_016207665.1. Taxonomy (GTDB): domain Bacteria; phylum Elusimicrobiota; class Elusimicrobia; order UBA1565; family UBA9628; genus JACQPG01. The sequence goes on from JACQPG010000160.1 coordinate 2,276, forward strand.
CCCGAGAGGACCGCGCCCGTCGATTGGGTGACCGGCGCCTTCATGGCGCTGCGCCGGGACGTCTGGGAGCGGCTGGGCGGGCTCGACGAGGGATTCTTCCTCTATTATGAGGACGTGGACCTGTGCCTGAGGGCCGCCCGCTTGGGCTATCGCTCTTATTATCTTCCCGTGGCGGAAGCCTATCATCATCAGCCCCACGCGCTGCGCAAGGGACGGGACGCGAGCTTGGGCCGGGTGATACGGCAGTCCCGGAGGCGCTATTTCGAGAAGCATAGGCCCTCTTGGGAGAACTGGGTGCTCTCGGGCTTGCATAAGGTGGAGTCCCTATGAGGGTCTCGCTCGTGCATGATTGGCTGCTGGGCATGCGCGGGGGCGAGAAGGTGCTCGAAGCCTTTTGCGATCTCTTTCCCCAGGCCGATATCCACACCTTGCTCTACAACCCGGAGAAGGTCTCCGACAAGATCCGCGCGCGGCAAGTCCGCGCCTCCTGGATGCAGGATCTGCCCCGAGTCGACCGCTATTATCGCTATCTCCTCCCCCTCATGCCGCAGGCCATCGGACGCATCGATCTGTCGGACCGCGACCTGGTGGTCTCCTGCTCGCATTGCGTGGCCAAGGGCGTGAGCCTTAGCCGGCCCGGGGGCCGCAAGGCCGTGCACATCTGTTATTGCAACTCGCCGATGCGCTATGTCTATGACCAGTTCGACAATTATTTCACCCAGAAGAACTCGAGCCTGGGACGGTTGACCAAATTGGGCGCGCAGTCGATGCGTGCTTATCTGGCCTCCTGGGACCGGCGCTCCAACCAGAGCGTGGACCTTTTTGTCGCCAACTCGCAGAACGTCAGGCGGCGCATCCAGAAGCATTATGACCGGGACGCGGAGGTGATCTATCCGCCGGTGGACGTGGATTTCTACACCCCGGGGAAGGCGCCGAGCGAGGACCCTTATTTCCTGATCGCCGGGGCGCTGGTGCCTTATAAGCGCGTGGACCTGGCCGTGGAGGCCGCGCGCAGGCTCAATGTGCGGCTCAAGGTGGTGGGCGTGGGCACCGAGGAGCATCCACTGCGGCGGCTGGCTCGCGGCGCGCCGGTCGAGTTCCTGGGCTGGCAGGGCGCCGAGTCTCTGCGCGACTTATATCGCGGCTGCGTGGCCCTGCTCTTCCCCCAGGAGGAGGATTTCGGCATCGCGGCGGTGGAGGCCTTGGCCTGCGGCAGGCCGGTGATCGCCTACAAGGCCGGGGGCGCGCTCGAGACCGTCGAGCACGGAAAGACCGGGCTTTTCTTCGACCGCCAGGAACCGGACTCTTTGGCCATGGCCATGGCCGCCGTCAACAACATGAGTTTCGAGCCGCGCGAGCTTGCCGCCGGCGCCCAGCGCTTCCACCGGGACCTCTTCAAGCGGCGCTTCTCCGAGCTGGCCGAGAAAACGGTCGTGGCCTGTCGGCGCGGGATCGAGCGGAAACAAGCCCTGCCGCGCTAGTAATCCCGGAACAAAAAGGCCCCTCATTCGTATTTGTTCTATGAGGACCCCTGACGCAACGTACCACTTCTGGTACGCTTTGGGCATGACCACGATGACCGCCAGCCGGGCCAGGGCACAGCTCTATAGGCTGCTGGACACCGCCGCCTCGACCCACGAGCCTATCCAGATCATGGGGAAGAGATCCAACGCTATCCTGATCGCCGAGGAGGATTGGCGGGCTATCCAGGAAACCCTCTATCTGCTTTCCATCCCCGGCATGCGTGAATCGATCCGGAAGGGCCTTAAGACTCCGGCTGTCAAATGCGCCAAGGACCTGGGGTGGTAGGGTGGCGCGTAGTCTTCACTAAACAAGCCCAGAAAGACGCTAAAAAACTGGCGGCCGCTGGTCTGCGTGCCAAAGCGCAGGTTCTGCTGGAAATCTTAAGAACCGACCCCCTCCAACAGCCCCCTCCCTACGAAAAGCTGTTGGGGGACCTTGCGGGAGCCTATTCTCAAAGGATCAACATCCAACACCGGCTTGTCTATCAAGTGCTTAAGAACATCCGGCTGGTAAAAGTCATTCGTCTGTGGACTCATTATGAGTAGAGGGTTATTCGACGGCGGACAGCCTCGCGATAGCGCGAGGGGATTGGCGTAAATTACCCGGCGACTGGAACGCGGACGATGAAACGGGCGCCGCGGCCGCGGCCGGGGCTTTCGGCGTCGATCGTGCCGCCGTGCTTTTCGAGTATGCGCAGGGCGGCGGAGAGCCCGAGCCCGCTGCCCTGCTCCTTGGTGGTGAAGAAGGGCTGGAATATCTGGTCGAGGTCCTTGGCCGCGATGCCCCGGCCGTCGTCCTCGACCGCGATCTCGTGGTAGCGCCGCGACTGGCGCCGCGAGCTCAGCCAGCGCCAGCCGGGCGTGAAGGAGCGCAATCGGACCTGGATGAGCCCGGAGCGGCCCAGGGACTCGACGGCGTTTTGCAGCAGGGCCGAGACCGCCTCCTGGATGAGCGAGGGATCGCCGAGCGCCTTCATCGGGGAATCGAAGCCGTGCATCTCCACGCGAATGTCCCGGTGGCGGGCTTGGGGCTCGATCAGCCTGACGGCGCGCTCGACCGGCTCGCGCAGGTCGATGGGCGAGAAGTCCAGCTCCTCGATGCGGCCGAGGTCGAGCAGGTTCTTGAGTATCTCCTTGCAGCGGCCGGCCTCCCGGCGGATCTCGGCGAGCTCGCGGCGCGCCTCCTTCGAACGCTCCTTCTCGGCGAGCACCTCGGCGTTGACCATGATGGTGGTCAGCGGGCCCTTGATGCGATGGGCGACCTCGCCGGCCAGGCGGCCCATGCCGGCCAGGCGCTCGACCTGCATGCTGCGCTGACGATAGCGGTTCTCCTGCTCGGAGAGGGCGCGCTGGGCGTCGAGGGCCAGCACGGCCAAAAGCGAGGTGGAGATGACGAGAAAGAGCGAGCGCAGCCAGAACCCGGTGTCATGAGGAAGCCCATGGGCGCCGGTCAGCGCTATGCCGAAATAGAGCAGCAGGGTGAGCCCCCCCACGAACACGCTTTGCTTGACGTTGCGCGTGAGCGCCGTGCCGAAGATGATGAGCAGATAGAGCAGGAAGAATTCGGACTTGATGCCGGTCCAAAACAGCGTGGTCGAGGCCAGGGCCGCGTCGGCCAGGAAAAGCCCCGCGTGGAAATACCAGCGGGCCAAAAGCTGATCGGGGACCAGCGTCACGGCGCCGAGTATCGCGGCGGTGCATAGCGCCAAGCCCGCGAAGCGGGGCGCCCAATCCTCCCAGGAGCGGGCCTGGAAGATCACCAAGAGAAGGAGCACGGCCATGAACAAGCCCTGGAAGGCGAAATAGATCGCGCGCCGGCCGGGAGGAGGCCGGCGGCTCATGCGGGGAGGGTGAAGCGATAGCCCAATTTGGACACGGTCTCGATCCAACGGGACTTGGCGCCCAGCTTCTTGCGTATGTTCTTGATGTGGGTGTCCAAGCTGCGGCTGGAGATGGGCAGGCCGTAGGAGGATGAGTTCTCGATGAGATAGGACCTCGAAAGCGTGCGCCCGGGCTGGGAGGCGAGCAGGAAGAGTATCTCGAACTCCTTGGGCTGGAGCTTGAGGGCCTTGCCGTCCAGGCTCGCGGCCCGGTTGTCGGGATCGAGCTTGAGCCCCTTGAGCGACTTGCGGCCGGGCGCCGGGCCGAGCCGGTAGCGGCGGCACACCGCCTTGATGCGGGCCAGTAGCTCCATGGCGCCGAAGGGCTTTACCACGTAATCGTCGGCGCCGAGGTCCAATCCCACCACCTTGTCGCCCTCGCTCGACATCCCGGTCAGGAATATCACGGGGATGCCCCGCGTGGCCACGTTCTCCTTGAGCCCCTTGAGAATCATGCGCCCATCCCCCCCGGGCAGCCGTATGTCGAGAAGTATCAGGTCCGGCTTCTTGCGCAGCACCGAAGGCATGACCTGGTCCGGGCGCGACACCCAATCCACGGTGTAGCCCTTCCCCAAGGCCACGCTTTTCTCGATGGCCTCCAGGATCTTGGGATCGTCCTCCACCACCAGTATCTTGGGCATGATGCTAGTATACTAATTCACAAAATATTCACAATTTTGCCACACATTATTCAGCCCAAACCCTCAAACTATGGTTAAGGATCGGTAAAGAGGGAGGACTGATTATGGCCGTCAAAAGAGCTCTTCGCAGTTCCCGGGGTTTCACCCTGATCGAGTTGCTGGTGGTGGTGCTCATCATCGGCATATTGGCCGCGGTGGCGCTGCCGCAATACTTCAAGGTGGTCGAGAGAGGCAAGGCGGTCGAGGCGACCAACTTCATCTCGGCGCTCAAGGGAGCCCAGGAAGCCTATCTGGCCAAGTACGGCAACTATCGGGAGGGCGCACTCACGTCCACCTCGTTTGAGACCGTGAACATCCCGGCTAGCCTGAAATACTTCACCCTCGGCACGGTGGGCACCGTCGCCGGCCCCGGTTGGACCATATCGCTGACCCGGGCCACGCCCTATCCCGCCGTCTATAGCAACTACGCTATTTCATACAATTCGGCAAACTCATCCCCGCTGAGTTGCTCCTCCTCTGTGTGCCAACAAGACCTCTTGCCCTAAACCTAAACGAACGCCGGCGCGTCCCAGCGGGGCGCGCCGGCCGCATTTTGGGCCGCATGTGAAACGCACCATAACCCTTGGTCTGGCGACGGCCTTGCTGTCGGCCGCCGTCTTCGCCCTATTCGGCCTCTCCCTTTGGACCCCCCTGATCTTCGATGATCAGGCCTTTGTCCTGGAGGACCCCCGGGTCACGGGCCCTTGGCCCGGACTCGGCGCCTTTTTCCTGGAGACATTCACCCTCACGAAGGAATACGAGCCTCTGGTATTCCTGATCCACCGGCTACTCTATTGCCTTTCGGGTCCCTGGCCGCTGCTCTATCGCCTGAGCAGCCTGCTGCTGCATTGCGCCAACTCGCTGCTCTTGTTCTTGCTGCTGCGCCGCTTCTTCAAGGATCGCCTGGCCCTGGGCCTGGCATTGCTCTTCGCGATCTATCCCGCCCATTCCGAGACCCTGGCCATCTCGACTTTCAAGAAGCATCTGCTGGTGGGATTGGCGGCCCTATCCATACTCAATTGGCAGGCCGCCATACGCTCGGACTGGCTGCGCCGCGCCGGCTGCTGGGCCTTGCTGCCCGTGGGGCTTTTCGCCAAGGAAAGCGCGCTGCTCATACCATTTTTTGCCGTGGGAATGGGCTGGGCGCCTCCCGAGGCGCGCGGACGCAGCCGGGACAAGACTCTGTGGCTGGGATTGTTCGCCATAGCGGCGCTCTACGTGCTGGCGCGAATCACCATCATCCCGCGCTGGTATCCCCCCTTCCACCGCGCCTGGCCCGAGCGTCTGCTCACCTCCGGCAAATGCCTGATCTGGTATCTGGGACAGTCGCTGCTGCCGTGGCAGCTCTGCATCGAGCAATCCCTCTCGTCGGTGCGTTCGGCCTTGAGCCTGGAAGGCCTGGGCATCGCCTTGGCCCTGGCGGCGATCGCGGCCGGGTTTTGGACGGCCCTGCGCAAGGATAGGACGCTGGCCCTGGGGCTGGGCTGGTCCCTGCTGGCCTTGGCTCCGTTCCTGAACCTGCTTCCCTATCTCAATCTCAGCATCGTGGCCAATCGCTACCTGTATCTGGCCTCGATGGGATTCATGTTGTTTTTCGGCCGACTGCTCCAGCTCGCCCTGGCGCGCCAAGCCCTCCCAAAACGTCGAGCTCCGATCCTCCTGGCTTTGGGCGGCCTCACGCTGGCCTATGGCGTTTTGGACTTAAGATACATGATTCTCTTCGCCGATCCGCTGGAGCTTTGGTCTCGCGCGCAACGCTGCGCTCCCAGGAATCCGCGAGCCTACTCGAATCTCGGCCATTATCAACTCGGGGCCGGCCGGACGCAGGAGGCCATCGTGACCCTGGAAAATTCCATCAAGATCGCGCCTGCCATGCCCGAGGCGCGCCTTGCCCTGGCCATCGCCTATAGCGAATCGGGGCAGGTCGACAAGGCCATCCGGATCACCCGCGAGGGCATGGAATTGGACCCCAACATGCGCACTCACGAGGCTTTGAACAATTTGGGACTGATGCAGGCCCAGGCCGGACAAAGACTGGAGGCGGAAAAGAGCCTGCGCCAGGCCGTGGACATGGCGCCGGATCAGCCGCTCTATCGGCTCAACCTGGGCGTGTTGCAGCTCGAGAACGGAGCGCTCGACCGCTCCAAAGAGCAACTGCTCGTCGCGGCCAGGCATTCGGAATATCGCCTTCCCGCCTACGAGTCGCTCGCGCGTCTATTCCTCAAGAAGAAACGGCCCAAGGTCGCGGCCCGTTTTTACGAGAAGGTGCTCGAGCTGCATTACCTCCACCGCAATTCCGTGCGCACGCTGGCCAGGATTTATCTCGAGCAAGGCGGGCGAGCCAAGGCCGCCGACCTCTACGACAGGACGCTCTCCCGCCTGCGCAAGGACCTATTCGGCCCGGGACGCTATTCCGAGGATCCCCGGGTGGTCGGCGAAGCCCGCCGGCTGCTCGAAGGGCTGGAGCAGGACAGGAGCGAGCTCGGGCTTAGGACTGGCCGCGGATAAAACAGCGGCGGCAGCGGGCCTCGTATTTGTCGGTGGTGCCGACCTCGATGAGCTTCTTGGAGACCGAAAGCCTTTGCGAGCGGTTGGCGGGATTGCCGCAGACCGAGCACACCGCGAGATTCTTGGTGACATACTCCGCCACGGCCATGAGGCGGCTGGTCACCATGAAAGGCACGCCGCGATAGTCCTGGTCCAAGCCCGCCACGATCACGCGCCGGCCGCGCTCGGCCAGCTCCTCGCAGACGTCCACCACTCCGTCGTCGAAGAACTGCACCTCGTCGATGCCCACCACCTGGGTGTCCGGATCGACCAGGCCCAACATGTCGCGAGACTTGGCCACCGCCTCGGAAGGGACCTTGGCCAGGTCATGGGAGACGATGTGATTCTTGGCGTAGCGCGTATCCAGGGCCGAGTTGAACACCTGCACCTTCTGCCGGGCGATGGTGGCCAGGCGCAAACGGCGTATCAATTCCTGGGTCTTTCCCGAGAACATGCTGCCCACCACGGCCTCGATCCAGCCTCCGCCGTAGCCCGAGCGCAGGGGAGCCGGCCCCTTCTGTTTCTTCATGGCTTGGCCGCCAGGCGCCCGCCGTACTGGCGCGAGTAATAGGACTTATAGCCGCCGCGCTTCTTGAGAGGCCTCCACCAGGACTGGTGGGCGCGATACCAATCGACTGTGGCGGCCAGGGCCTGGCGGAAGGCGTACTCGTGCTTGAAGCCCAGCGCCTTGAGCTTGCGGCAATCCAGGGCATAACGGCGATCATGGCCCGGCCTGTCGGCCACGGGCTTGACCAAGCCTTCCGAGACCCCCATCAGCCTGCGCGTTTCCTCGATGATCCGCCGGTTATTGCAGTGGAAGGTCCCGCCGATGTTGTAGATCTCGCCGGGCTGGCCCTTGTCGATGAGAAGGTCGATGGCGCGGGCGTGATCGACCACGTAGAGCCAGTCGCGCACCTGCAGCCCGTCGCCGTAGAGCGGGAAGGGCTCGCCGTCCATCCAGTTGGTGATCATGAGAGGCAGGGCCTTTTCCGGGTATTGATAGGGCCCAAAGTTGTTGGAGGCGCGGGTGACGATCACCGGCAGCTTGTGCGTGACGAAATAGGAGCGCGCGAGCAGGTCGGAGGCGGCCTTGGAGGCGGCGTAGGGGCTGTTGGGCTCCAGGCGATCCCCCTCCTTGGAGAAGCCCTTGGGCACGCTGCCGTAGACCTCGTCGGTGCTCACGTGGATGAATCGCCCGATCTCGTGGCGCAGGGCCGCGTCGAAAAGCACCTGGGAGCCGACGATGTTGGTTCTCAGGAAGCGCGAGGCGTCCAAGATGGAGCGGTCGACATGGGTCTCGGCCGCGAAATGCACCACCGCCTCGGCGCCGGCCATGGCGGCCTCGACGGCCTTGGGATCGGCGATATCGCCCTTGACCCAGCGATAGCGCGGGTCATCCTGGAGATCGGCCAGATTCGCCGGGTTGCCGGCGTAGGTCAGCGCGTCGAGATTGACCACGCTGGCTTGCTTGCGGCGGGACAGCAGATGGCGGATGAAGTTCGAGCCGATAAAGCCCAGGCCGCCCGTGACCAGTATCTTCAACGAGCGCCTCCTAGCTCTGCGCGGCGGCGGTCTCGAAGTGATTGCCGGCCTTTCTCTGGAAATAGGTATGGACGAAATAATCCCAGGTATCGCGAAGGCCGTTCTCGAAATTCATGACCGGACGGTAGCCGAGCAGGCGCTTGGCGCGGCTGATGTCCGCGTAAGTCTTGCGCACGTCGCCGGCCCTCTTGGGATGGAAGTTCTTCTCGAGCTTCTTGCCCATGATCTTCTCGATGACGCGGATGACGTCGAGCAGGGAATAGGTCTTGCCGTTGGCGACGTTGAAGGTCTCGCCCAGGCCCTTGCCGGTCTTGGCGGCCAGGAGATTGGCCGAGACCACGTTGTCGATGTGGGTGAAATCCCGGCTTTGCTTGCCGTCCCAATGCACCTCGAGGGGCTTGCCCAGATAGGCCTGCTCCATGAACTTGGGGATCACGGCCGAGTACAGGGACTCGGGGTCCTGGCGCGGCCCGAACACGTTGAAATAACGCAGGCTCACGGTCTCGAGGCCGAAGGTCTTGGTGAAGAGCATGGCGTAATGCTCGCCCGCGAGCTTGGAGCAGGCGTAGGGAGAGACCGGTTGAGGCCGATGCTCCTCCTTTTGCGGGAATTTCTTGGCGTCGCCGTAGACCGAGCTCGAGGAGGCGTAGACGAAGCGCTTGACGCCCGCCTCCTTGGCCGCGATCAGCATGTGCAGGGTGCCGGTGGCGTTGGCCTCGTGCGACTCGACCGGCCTGTCCACGGACTTGGGCACGGAGCGGATGGCCGCCTGATGGATCACCACGTCGACCCCGGCCGCGGCCTTCTGGCAGTCCTCGAAGGCGCGCACGTCGCCGCGGATGAACTCGACCTGGTCGCGGAAGCCGGCCATGTGCTCGAGCTTGCCCGTGGAAAGATTGTCCAGTATGCGCACCTTTTGGCCCTGCTTGACCAGGGCTTGCGCGATATGGGAGCCGATGAAGCCGGAGCCGCCGGTCACCAGCCAAAGTTTGTTCGACATAAGGGATCTCCCGAAGCTAAGGAATCTCGATGCGGCTCGAATCTCCCACCATGATGCGATAAGCCTCGGGCTTGACCGGCGACTTGATCACCTCGACCCTCTGGCCGATAAGGGAATCCTGGATGCGCCGGATATTGCTGATCTTGGCCTGCTCGAGCACTATGGAATGTTCGATCTCGCTGTTCTCCACCGTCGTATTGTAATAAATCGAGCTGTAAGGGCCCACATAGGACCGGATGATATGAGAATTGGCGCCGATGATGGCCGGGCCGCGTATCACGGACTCGACCACCCGCACGCCCGCCTCGAGCACCACCCGTCCCTCCAGGCGAGAGGCGGAGTCGACCTGGGCGTCCTTGTGCACGGAATGCTCCATGGTCTCATGAATGAGGCGGTTGGCCTCCAGAAGATCGCCGATCTTGCCCGTATCCTTCCACCAGCCGTCGGTCGGCCGCGTGATCACCTTTTTCTTGTGATCGACCAGCCATTGTATGGCGTCCGTGATCTCGAGCTCGCCCCGGGCCGAGGGCTTGATATGCCTGATGGCCTCGAAAATGCTCTTGTCGAAGAGATAGACGCCCACGAGGGCCAGATCGCTCTTGGGGTGGGCGGGCTTTTCCACCAGGCGCTTGACATGGCCGTCGCCGTTCAATTCCACCACGCCGAAGGCCGAGGGATTGGGCACCTTGGCCACCAATATCTGGGCGCTGGGCTTCTTGCCCATGAAATCCTTGACCAGCGGATTGAGGCTCTCCTTCAGGAGGTTGTCGCCCAGGAACATGAGGAAGGGAGAGTCCCCGATGAATGAATGAGAGATCTTGACGGCGTGAGCCAGGCCTAGGGGACCCTCGGTCTGCGGGATATAGGTGGCCTTGAAGCCGAAAGCGGAGCCGTCGCCCACGGCGGCGCGAATCTCCTGGGCCGTATCCCCCACCACGATGCCCACTTCCTTGATGCCGGCGCGGGCGATGGCCTCGAGCCCGTAGAAGAGTATGGGCTTGTTGGCGATGGGAATGAGCTGCTTGGCCGAGGTGTGCGTGATGGGACGCAGGCGGCTGCCCTTGCCTCCCGAGAGAACCAACGCCTTCATCTTGCCATTAGACGCCATCGCGAACGCTCTGTGACGCCATTGTAGCATTCTCATAAACCAACTGGCCCCTTTTCATGAGCCAGGCGACCGAGCCGCGCCCGAAATAATAGGGGATCTCGCGATAATCCTCGGCCTCGTAGCACAGTATGTCGGCCTGCCGGCCGGGCTCGAGACTGCCGTGGGTCTTGCCGAGGCCCAGGGCCCAAGCCCCGTTGATGGTGGCCGCGACCAGGGCCTCGGCCGGGCTCATCCTCATCTGGGTGCAGGCGATGGACAAGATCATGCGCATGTCCCAACAAGGACAGGTGCCGGGGTTGAAATCCGTGGCCAGGGCGACCGCGGCGCCGGAATCGATGAGCCTGCGCGCCGGCGGATAAGGCTTATTGAAGAAATAGTTCGAGCCCGGCACGAGGCCGGCCACGGTGCGGCTACCCACCAAGGCCTGCACCCCGGCGTCGTCGATATGGTCGAGATGATCCGCGGAACAAGCGGCGGCCCGCACCGCCAGGCGGCTGCCGCCGGTCAAGGACAGTTGCTCGGCGTGTATCTTCGCTCCCAGGCCGGCTTGGGAGGCGGCCTTGAACAGCCTCTCGGCGTGCTCAGGGGTGAAATAGCCCTCGTCGCAGAAAACATCGACGAAGCGCGCCAATCCCTCCCGCGAGACCACGGGCAGCATCTCCTCGCAGACCCGGCGCATATACTCGTCCTTGCGGCCCTTGAGCTCCGGCGGCACCGCATGCGCGCCCAGGAAGGTCGCGATGAGCTCCAGGGGCCCCTCCCGCCCAACCGCGCGTATCACGCGCAAGATCTTGAGCTCGTCCTCGAGCGAAAGGCCGTAGCCGGACTTGGCCTCGAGCGTGCTGGTCCCCGCTTGGAGGAAGAGCCGGGCCCAGGCGCGCAGGCCGTCGGCCAGGCTTTGCTCGGAGGCGCCGCGCACGCCGTTGACGGTCCAGAGTATCCCCCCTCCCATGGCCGCGATATCCGCGTAGCTTCGGCCCTGTATGCGCCGCTCGAAATCGTCGAGCCTCGGGCCGGAAAAGACGGGATGGGCGTGGCTGTCGACGAAGCCCGGCAAGACCACGCGTCCGCCCGCGTCGATGAGCTGATAGGATATGCGCTCGCCGGCCTGCTTCTGGACGCGATCCCGCGGCCCGGAGGCGATGATAAGGCCCTCTTCGTCGATGAGCACGGCGCCGTCGCGGATCAGCCCCAGAGAGGACATCTCTCGCCCCGCGCGCGGACGATCGGGACCGGTGAGGGTCAGCAATTGGGAGGCGTTGATTATCAGGACGCGCATGGGGCCAGGACCGAAGACGCGTCAATTCTAGCAAAAACTCCGGATTGCGCATCGCGAGACTGTACCCGGGTACAGTTCCGTGCTCGCCTTTGGACCCAGGGACCAGGACCAAAAGGCCCTGGGAATCGGGCCCTACGCGGTTATGCTTGCATCCATGGGATCCCCACGGCTCCTCGCGATGGCCCTATTGCTGGTTTTTGCTCCCGCAGGCCTGTCTGGCGCGCCTAACGCGATCAAGCCGGTTCCCCGCTCCCTGGCTCGGCCTTCCGCGAAGGCGGCGGCCTTGAGAACCGTCACGGTCGCGGCCAAGCCGCTTCGCTCGGAGCGCCCCGCGCCGCGGCCGGACAAGTTGTTGGCCGATTTCGTCAATAGGCTCGAGATCATCGATCCCGGACGCCCGGAGGAGAGCGCTGAGATCAGGGAGTCGCTGGCCTTCATGGCGCGCAGCCCCACGGCGCGGCGGCTGATGCGAGAGTTCATCGCTTCCAACTCGCAAGCCCTCGTTTACATGGATCATTTTAAATCCGGCTGGAGCCTCATCGAGCGCAATGGAGAGACCACGGTGGATGGACGCACGGGCTACTCGGTCACCCAGGGAGAGCTCAGGCGGGTGGGTCTCAACCGGGCGCTCATGAAAGCAAGCCCCGAACATCGCCGCCGGGAGATGACCAGCGTGCTGGCCCATGAGCTCCTGGGCCATATGCTCGAAACCGCGAAGGCCGAGCAAAGCGGGGTGCCGCATACCTATCAACTCTATTCGGGCAACGAGACCAACGCGGATTTGGTGGGATGGGTGGTCTCTCTCGAGCTCGGGCAGACGCCCCAGGACGAGACCATGTGGCAATTCAGGCGAGATTCCCGGCGCTATCTCCGCGAGCTTCAGAGCATGGAGCTCGAATACGCGCCCGTTTTATCCCCTTCTCAAGCGCGCGATCCGGCCAAGGAAATGGGCCGCCGTCGCGCGCGCATGCTCAAATCCTTGGAGAGCCTTAAGCGCAAGGAATCCCGGCGACGCCGCTGGGAGAGCGTCATCGAGCATTTCATCCGCGATCACCGCATCCCCCGGTCCTCTTTCCAGGTCATGCTCGACGGGATCCACGCCGATCTCGAGCGTTATCTGCCCGAGGAACAGGCCAGGCTTGGGTCCATCGCCGATGCTCTGCTCCGCTGGAAGAGGGCTTATCTTGATCCCGAAAAACTGGATTCAACCGAGGCCCTGCGCGAGGGCTTCCGCGATCCGTTTTTCGCCCGGGCTCAGCGCCGCATACGCGGGCTGAGCCGGCGCCTGGCAAGGCTGCTTCAAGACCGCGGGCCCGAGGGGTTCCGGCGCCCCGAGCCGGAAGAGATCACCTTCCCCGAGCTGGTCTGGCTCTACACCGAGGACCGGCGCCTAAACCCGGGACACTGGCCCCGCCAGCCCTAAGGGTTTCGAGGCCAGCGCCTTCAGCTTGAGCGTCGCGGAAAATGGCGATTCAGGCCGAGGGGTGAGAGTGCGCTTGGCCGGATCCGCGATCAAGTCCAGCTCCTCTATGACCAACTGGCCGATCAGAGGCTCGCACCCCGGCGGCCCCACCAGGCAGTCGCATTTCATGGTGCGACCCGCGATGGTCAGGGACAAGGTGCCGGCCTTGTCCATCTCGATCCTCCGGTCGTCGGCCAAACCCACAATCACTGTATCTATCTTGCGCAAACCGAGCCGTTTGACCAAATCCCGGGGTAGGAGCATCATCACCGCTCCCGTATCGACGAGCGCATTCACTTCCACCGAACGGATCCTTTTCTTCGGCAACCTGCCTTGCTCCCACAACGCCTCGTCGAACTCGTTGATCAGCCTCACCTTTACCATGATCTCGCCCATTTTCCCTCCGGTTGTTTTAGGACGCCTTCCGAAGGATATACGAGCGAGACTTGTATTAAGTTCCTTGGCCTGCATGGCGGCCCCTCCTAGCGAAAATTCTTGAACTGGAGATCGACGCCGAAGTTTTGGCCCTTGAGCAGGACGATGGCGGACTGCAGCTCGTCCTTGGACTTGCTCGAGACGCGCAGTTGATCCCCCTGTATCGAGGCGTTGACCTTGAGCTTGGCCTGCTTGATCGCGGCGGCCATCTCCTTGGCCTTGTCGGTCGGGATGCCGGCCTGAATGGAGACGGGCATCCGAGCGGTCTGTCCCAAGGCCTGCTCCACTTTTCCTTTAGTGAAATTCCTTAGGGGAAGGCCTCTTTTCGCCATCCGAGTATTCAAGATGTCCAGGGCCGCGTTGATCTTATACTCGTCGATCGCGCGCACGATAATGCTCTTTTCCTTGGCGTTGAGCTCGATGGAGACCGCGGCGTCCTTGAAGTCGAAGCGGTTCGATATCTCCTTGAGCGCCACGTTGACGCTTTCTTGCACTATGTTGAAGTCCACTTCGCTGACCACGTCGAAAGAGAAATCAGAGGCCATGAGCCCTCCTAACAGGGGATTTTCAGCTTGTGCTTGCGGGCCGTCGAGGCGGCTTCCTCGTAGCCCGCGTCCGCGTGGCGGATGACGCCGAGCCCCGGATCATTGGTGAGCACGCGCGAAAGCCGCTGGTCCATATCCCGGCTGCCGTCGGCCACGCAGACCTGCCCCGCGTGGAGCGAATAGCCCATTCCGACCCCGCCCCCATGATGGAAGCTCACCCAGGAAGCGCCTGAGGCCGTGTTGAGCAAGGCGTTGAGTATCGGCCAATCCGCGACCGCGTCGCTTCCGTCCTTCATGCCCTCGGTCTCGCGATGGGGACTGGCGACCGAGCCGGTATCGAGGTGATCGCGGCCGATGACGATGGGCGCGGCCACCTTCCCTTTTTTGACGAGATGGTTCAGCCGAAGGCCCATCTCGGCCCTCTCCCCCAATCCCAACCAGCAAATCCGGGCCGGCAGGCCTTGAAAGGCGATTTTCTCGCCCGCCAGCCGCATCCAACGCTCCAGGGCCTTGTCTTTGGGGAATAGGCTCAAGGTTTCCCTGTCGGTGGCCGCGATATCCTGCGGCTTGCCCGAAAGCGCGACCCAGCGGAAGGGGCCCTTGCCCCGGCAGAACAAGGGCCGGATGAAGGCCGGCACGAATCCGGGGATATCGTAGGCGTCCTTGACCCCGGCTTGAAAGGCCATGGTGCGTATGTTGTTGCCGTAATCGAAGGCCACCGCTCCCTGGCGCTTGAGCTCGAGCATGGCCCGCACATGCTCGGCGATGGAATCCCCGGCCCGGCGAAGGTATTCCTTGGGGTCCTCCCGGCGCAGCCGCGCCGCGTCCTCGAGGGACAAGCCCCGCGGGATATACCCGATCAATGGATCATGAGCCGAGGTCTGATCCGTGAGAAGATCCACGGGCACGCGCCTTCGCGCGAGCTCGGGAATGATATCCGCCGCGTTTCCCAGAAGCCCCACGGAAAGGGCTTGTCCCTTTTCCTTGGCCTCCGATACCCGGCGCAAGGCCGAGTCGAGATCGGTTTCCATGGCGTCGAGATAACGGGTCTTGAGCCGCATCTCGATGCGGGCGCGATCGACCTCCACGGCCAAAAAGCTCGCGCCGTTCATGGTGGCGGCCAAGGGCTGGGCCCCGCCCATGCCGCCCAGGCCCGCGGTGACCACCAGCCGTCCTTGAAGAGTGCCGCCGAAATGGCGGCGGGCCGCCTCGGCGAAGGTCTCATAGGTGCCCTGCACGATGCCCTGCGTTCCTATATAGATCCAGGAGCCCGCGGTCATCTGCCCGTACATCATGAGGCCCCGGCGCTCGAGCTCGTTGAAATGCTCCCAGGTGGCCCAACGGCCGACGAGATTGGAGTTGGCGATGAGCACTCGGGGGGCCCAGGAATGCGTGCGGAAAACGCCGACAGGCTTGCCGGATTGGACGAGCAGGGTCTCGTCGTCCTCAAGCCTCTTAAGCGCGCGCACGATGGCCCGGAAACTGTCCCAATCGCGCGCGGCCCGGCCCCGCCCGCCGTAAACGATCAGGTCCTGGGGCCTTTCAGCGACCTCGGGATCGAGATTGTTCATGAGCATGCGCAGCGCGCCCTCTTGCTGCCAGCCCCTGCAAGACAGCCTCGATCCCCGAGGCGCGCGTATCGCCCGGCTCATTTCAAGGCTTCCCCGAAATAGCCGGCCAGGACGGCCCGCGCGACCGACTCGATGCGCGAGCCGAGCTCCTCGTCGCCCGAGGATCGCGGGGCGAGCTGGCGCAAAAGGGCCAAGGCCTTGGCCGGACCGCGTCCGGGGCGCAACGGGGCATGAGCCTCGACCGCCTGGGAGGCGGCCAGCAGCTCGATGGCCACGATCTGGGCCGCGCGCGACACGATGGTCTTGAACTTCAGCGCGGCCGCCATGCCCATGCTGACGAAATCCTCCTGCCCTCCGGAGGTCGGGATCGAATCCGCGGAGGCCGGATGCGCGAGCACCTTGTTCTCGGACGCCAGCGCGGCGGCGACCACCTGAGGGATCATCCAGCCCGACTCGAGCCCGGGATCTTGGGCCAAGAACGGAGAAAGCTTGGGCGCGCGGCCCGAGACCAGATGGGCGATGCGCCGCTCGGACATATTGCCCAGCGCGGTGAGAGCGATCGCGGCGAAATCGAAGGCGAAGGCCAAGGCCTGTCCGTGGAAATGGCCGCCCGAGCGGACCTGGCTGCCGATCACCACGGGGTTGTCGGTCACGCTGCTCATCTCGGTCTCGACGGTGACCCGAGCGTTTTCAAGCGCCTCGAGAACCGCCCCATGCACCTGGGGCAGGCAGCGCAGGCTATAGGGATCCTGCACCCGGGGATCGTCCTCGCGATGGGACTGCCTGATCTGGCTGTCGGCCATCATGGCGTGCAATTGCCGGGCCGCGGCGAGCTGGCCCGGATGGGGCTTGAGCTTGTGCAGGACGGGATCGAAAGGGTCCGGGGTGCCGGTGAGCGCCTCCAGGCTGAGAGTCCCGGCCGCCTGGGCCGCCTCGAAAACGTTGAAGGCGCGAGCCAGAGCCAGGCCGCCCACCGCCTGCATGGCCTGAGTGCCGTTGAGCAGGGCCAGCCCTTCCTTGGCCTGAAGCGACAAGGGCTTGGCGCCGGCGCGCCGAAGGGCCTCGGCTCCGCCGATCCGGCGTCCGTCCAGGAAAGCCTCGCCCCGCCCGATGAGCAACAGAGCCATATGGGCCTGCGGCGCGAGGTCCCCGCTGGCTCCCACCGAGCCCCGACTGGGAATCACGGGAGCAGCTCCGGCCTTGAGCAGCCGGAGCATGGTCTCGACCAGCTCGCGGCGCACGCCGGAATAGCCGCGAGCGAGCTCATTGGCCCGCAAGAAAAGCATGGCCCGGCTCTCGCGGGGCTCCAAGGGCTCGCCCACCCCGCAGGCGTGGGACAGCACGAGATTGCGCTGAAGGGCCGTCAGCTGGTCGGGACCGATGCGGCGCGAGGCCAACTCGCCGAATCCCGTATTGACGCCGTAGACCGGCCTGCCGGAGCCCGTGGCCGCCAGAAGCCGGCGCCGGCAGTCCTCGATCCTCTTGCGGGCCGAGGCCCCGAGAGACACGGCTCGCCCATGGGCGACCGAGAAGAGATCGGCGAGCGAAGGACGCCCGCCTAGGGCAAAGGGCGCCGGACGGGCATGAGCCACGATGGGCTAGACCTTCTCTATCGCGACGGCGACGGCCTCGCCCCCGCCCAGGCAGATCGCGGCGATGCCTCTCTTGCCGCCGTTATGGTGGAGCAGCTGCGCCAGGGTGACCAGTATGCGGCAACCGCTGGCCCCGATGGGATGGCCCAGGGCCACGGCTCCGCCGCGCACGTTGACCTTGTCCAAGGGGATGCCCGTGATCTTGGAGACCGCCAGGGTCACCACGCTGAACGCCTCGTTGATCTCGAAATAATCGACGGATTCCAAGGGCCAGCCCAGGTTCTTGAGCAGCTTCTGCACCGCCCCGGCGGGAGCGGTCGTGAACCATTGCGGTTCCTGGCTGAAAGTGGCCCAGCCGGCTATCTTGGCCAGGGCCCTCTTTCCGGCCGCGCCCTGGGCGCTGGCCAGCACCACGGCCGCGGCGCCGTCGTTGATCTTGGAGGCATTGGCCGCGGTAATCGTGCCCCCCGCCTTGAAGGCGGGCTTCAACTTGCCTATCTTGTCGAGCTTGGCCCTCCCCGGCTCCTCGTCGGCGGCGATGCCGTCGACCGAGCATATCTCGGCGTTGAAGGCTCCGGACTTCTGCGCCTCGATGGCCTTCTCATAGCTGCGCTTGGCGTAATCGTCCTGGGCCTCGCGCGAGATGGAGTACTTCTCCGCGCACATCTCGCCGCAGTCGCCCATATGCACGTCGGTATAGGGATCGGTCAAGCCGTCCTTGAGTATGGAATCGACCAGGGTGGCG
This sequence comes from Elusimicrobiota bacterium, assembly GCA_016207665.1. Taxonomy (GTDB): domain Bacteria; phylum Elusimicrobiota; class Elusimicrobia; order UBA1565; family UBA9628; genus JACQPG01. The sequence continues at coordinate 20,185 of JACQPG010000160.1, forward strand.
TTGCCGTAGCGATAACCGGTCCGGGCCTTGTCTAGAAGGAAGGGAGCCCGGCTCATGGACTCCATGCCGCCGGCCACCGCGTAGTCCTCCTCTCCCAGGCGGATGGACTGGCTGGCCATCATCACGGCCTTGAGCCCCGAGCCGCAGACCTTGTTGACCGTGGTGGCCCCGGCCGAGGCCGGTATGCCGGCGTAGATGGCGGCCTGGCGCGCCGGGGCTTGGCCTATGCCCGCGCTGATCACATTGCCCATGACCACCTCCTGTATCTGCTCAGGGTTGACCTGGGCCTGCGATAGGACGGTCTTGATGGCCCTGGAAGCGAGTTGCGGGGCTGAATAGCTGGCCAAGGCTCCATTGAGGGCTCCGATCGGGGTGCGGGAAGCAGCCAAGATAAATACATCTTGCATAGGAAACTCCTGCGGACGCGAGGTCCGGTCGCTAATAATATATCATTCTTGCGGCTAATCCGCAGAGGACGGCGACGGCGGCGCCCGACCAGAGGCTGAACCAGCTCACATCCATCAAGCGGCGTTTGCGCACATAATACATCACGCCAAGCCAAGCGGCCCCAAGCGCAGGCCAGGCCAAGCCGGGGATCAGCATACAGCCGGCCAAGACCAAGCGCTCCGCCATCATGAAGTACTTTTCCTGGGTGCCCGGGAATTCGCGATCATACAGGTCCTTCTCGATGAAATAGATCAGCACCGTACTGGCATGAGTGACGAAAACGAACAAGCAGCCCAGCACCGGCCAGGTCTCGGGCATGAGCTCGGCCGCTCCCCCATGAGGAATGACCAGGAAAATCACCGCGTAATGGATGAACTGGTCCCAGAGGAAATAGAGGGTGTTGTCGGGGGTGCGATAGCGGAAGATGGTGAAGACCCGCCACTGATCCTCGATGAAATGGAGCGCAAAGACGATCAGGATGCAGCCCCAGCCCCTGAGCCCCGCCACCCCGGGCAGCTCCACCCAGACCTCGTTGATATAGGGCCAGGTGAACCAGAGATAGAACACGGGATGCGTGGCGCAATGCAACAGCATCCCCCAGAGGCTGCTGCGCTTCCAGCGGTTGACCACGTTGAACTGGAAGGTGAAATCCGCGAGCAGATGCCCGAAGAGAAGCCGCCAGAAAATGATCATGGCAGCCCTCCATATGGAGGGCTGCCATGGCCGCCAGGAGGAATTGCGCCGGCGGTCATTTGGCGGTCATCTTGACGACGCCGTCCCACTCCTCGGCCGGAGCGATCGCGGCGTAGCCGCGCGCCTCGGTGAGGTAGAAATTGGCGGGGCCGTCGTCCGGAATCAGCTTGGCGACTTCCTGCAATTCCATCACCGACTCGGCGAACTCGCGCTTCTGGAAGTGTTTGAGCCCCCTCTCGTAATGCGGCAGGGCCTTTTTCCAAGTCTCCGAAAGCTCGTCTTTCTTGGCCAAGAGCTCGAACACCCTGATCGGGGTCTCCTTGCCTATCACGCGTATGCGGCCCAGCTCACGGGCATCCACGGCCGAGCGGGCGCCCTCGAAAGTCGATTCGCTGACCATGATGCGCGAGCCGAAGAACTTGTTGGCGCCCTCCAGCCGGGAGGCAAGGTTGACCTCGTCGCCGATCACCGTGTACTGCAGCTTCTGCTGGGAGCCCGTGAACCCGACCTTCATCAGGCCCGAGTTCAAGCCGATGCGGGCCTCCGGCAGCTCGGGCAAGGGGAAGGGGAACTTGTGGGTCTCGTTGATGCGCTTCATCACCTCCTGGCATCTGATGGCGGCCAGGCAGGCGCGCAGGCGATGATCGGGCTGGTCCAGGGGAGCGTTCCAGAAAGCCATGACGCAATCGCCGATATACTTGTCTACCGTGCCTTTATGCTCCTGCTCGATCACTTCGGTGAGCGCGGAAAGGTAGACGTTCAAGAAATCGAAGATGTTATTGCCGATCTTCTCCGAGATGTTGGTGAAATGCGCGATGTCCAGGAAGAACACCGTCATGTCGCGCTCTTGCGAGCTGATCGTCGCCTTCTCGGGGTTCTTGGCCAGATCCTTCACGACCTCCGGCGAGACGAAACGGCCGAAGGTCTGCTGAATGGCGCGCTTTTCCTGCCCCTCCGTGAGCACCCGATAGACGGTCTGGACCAAGAAGGACAGGCCCAAGGCGGTCAAGGGCGCTATGAACTCGACTTGAACGAGTCCGGAGGCCTGCCAAAAACCGAACACGGTCCACGAAACGAACAAAGCCGCGGCTCCGCCCGCTCCGATCAAGGGCGGCAACCTGACCAGCCAAACCGGTATCCAGATCATGGCGAGCATGACCAACAGCATCCGGCCGCGCGGCCAAGCGAGAAGAAAATCCCCATGCAACGCGTTGTCGATCACGTTCGCGTGATAATCCACCCCGGGGGAGACCTGGAGGAAAGGCGTGGGGTAATGATCGTAATAGCCGAGCGTGGTCGAGCCCACCAGCATGATGGAGCCCTTGATCGCCTTTTTCTGCGCCTCGCTCAACTCGCCGCTGAGCAGGTCCATATAGGAAATGGTGCGATAAGCGGAGTCTATCTCGTCGAGATTCGCCACCTTGCCGACCAGCCCCGCGTCGCGGCGCTCGCGCTTGAGCCATTTGCGCGGAGGCCGGTAGTTGACGATCAAGACCTTTTGCTTGTCGCCGCCGAAATCGGCCGCGATCTGCTCGAGCGGCTTGCCCAGGAAGCTGGCCAATATGGCGGCGTCGAGAGAAGGTCCCATGCGGTTTTTATCCTTGGGATCCTGGACGCGACGGTCGAACATCATGGCCCTTCTCAAATGCCCGTCGCCGTCGAGCAGCTGATCCACGTTGGGATAGCCCGCGTATTCCGAGGCCTTGATCAGCCCCTCGATGGGCAGATCCATCTGCACCACCTCTCCGGCCGGAGTGTATTTGGTCTCGGTCTTGAATATGTGAATGGCCTTGCCGAAACGCCGGGTCGCCTCTATGAGCTCGGCGTCATGCTCGCGCGGCTCCAGGAACATCATGTCGAAGGCCACGGTCTTGACCCCGTAAGCCTTGGCCTTGTCTAAAAAGCGCGCGTGAAGGCTGCGGGGGGGCGGAAGACCGTGCTTCTTGATAGTCTGGTCGTCGATGGCCGCGATGATGATGCGCGGGTCGCCGGGCTTGAGCGAGGCGGCCCGCAAGAGGAACACGCGGTCCATCCAAACCCTTTCGGGACCCACGAACACGTCGAGCCAATAGAGAAAGCCGAAGAACAGGGAGAATCCGATCGCGAAGTAGATCGGGAAACGGCGCCGACCCTCCTTTTGGGAAGGCTTCACGGGGATGTCTTTTTTGCGGGTTTGGCGTTGCTAGAGGCAGGCTTGGCCGCGCCCTTGGGGGCCGTCGCGGGGGCCTTGGCGGGCTCCTTGATGCCCAGCTTCTGCCGCAATTGACGCCGGGCATGCTCCATATTGGCCTTGGTGGCCGCGTCGGCCTCGGCCGCCCAAGCGGCATCGAGAGCGGGCCAGGCCCTTTTCTCGTCGCCGACTAGAGCGAGTATGTTGGCCGCCTGTTGACGGTACATCGGCTCTCTTTCCTTGAGCGCGGCCAAAGCCACTGGCACCCCGGTGGAGTCGCCGACCTGGGCCAGGGCCAAGGCGGCTTGGAGGCGCACCGAGAGTTGCGGGTCGCCCAACAAGGCCATGAGATTGGAGGATGAGGACTGATCGCGCATCTGGCCCAAGGCCCTCACGGCCTCGGCCCGGATCGAAGGATCTGCCTCGTTCTTCGCCATGTCCTGGAGGGCCGGGGCCGCTTCGCGAGCCTGCATAAGCCCCAGGGCCGCCGCGGCCGCCCGTCTCATCTCCGGATCCTTGTCCTTGAGCGCCTCCATCAAGGCGGGGGCCGCCGAGCTCGCGCGTATGGCGCCTAGGGTGCGGGCGGCGGAATAACGCACTCCAGGCTCCGAGTCCTTGAGCGCCGTGCCCAGGGCCATGGCCGTATTGGGATCGCCGATATAGGCCAGCGCGATCGCGGCGGCCTGGCGCACGGCCGGGCTCTTGTCCTGGACCAAGGCCGCGGCGATGCGGCCCGAGGCCTCTTGCACCCTCAGCATGCCCAGCGAGGTGACCGTCACTTCGCGCACCAGGGGATTGGCGTCCGAAAGAAGAGGGATCAAGGGGGACGCGGCCGAGGGATTGCGCATCTCGCCGAGGGCCTGGGCAGCCTGCCGCCGGACCATGGGGTCGGAATGATTGAGCTTGCCCAATGCGTCTTGAAACGGATCGCCCTGAGCCCAAGCCGAAGGCGCCAAAATAAGGGAAAAACAACACAATATTAGAACGCGCATGATGGCCATGGACGAATTGTAGCCTTTGAATGACAATCTTTCAAGGCGCGAAAAAAAGCCCCCGCCGGGATGGCGGGGGCTGGTGATCAGGAAGGGACCGCTATCGAATCAATGAGCCACGGGCACCTTGTTGGCCGGTCCCGATACCCAATCCTGCGAGCTGATCGGGCTGGCGATCCGGCGGAACGACCATTCGCCGATGAAGTATTTCCCGCTGCGCGGCGGTACGACGCCCACGGGGATATCGAAGGCATAGCTCTCCACATGTCCCTCCGGCCGGCTGCCGCGGATGTCGTAGGCGAAGGTATGCTCGAAGACCTTCTTGTGATCCTTGCGGAACTCCGCCACGTCCCTCTCGTCGAGTTTGTATACGGACACGCGGAGCTCGAGACGGGTGTTCTGGTAATCGCTGGCGCGATAGTCGCGGAAGCGGAGCTTGAGCTGCCAGTTCTCCGTCAGAAGCTGCACATTGACCTTGGAGGCCTCGGGAGCCTTGAGTATGCGATCGCCGGGAACGAGGTTGATATAGGCCCGTCCGGCCCACTCATCAACGCGCCGCTCGGCATAGGTATACTTGAAGGCCGCATCGGAACCGGACTCGACCCAGACCTGGCCTTGTCCGTCGTATTTGACATAGAGCGTCTCGGTGTCCCATTTAAGCAAGGGCTTGTCGTTGGAAAACTCGACCACCACGTCGACGCTCCGGCGCTGGCCGGTGACGGTATGGCTCTCCGTTTCCCCGATATAGATCCAGGCGTACTCGATAGCCCAATCATCGCAGGAAACGTTGTTCCACTCATCGGTATAGCAGTTGCCGACGGGCACCCAACGCCAATAGCGGCGCCAGAGACGCCGGCTCTTAAGCCTGTTTTGCTCCGCCGTAAGAGTGGCGTTATAACGCTGCCCTTGGGAGACCCCGGTCTCCAAGCCGCCGCGGCTGATCCGGGCGCTGCCGGGATTCCAAGCCCATTCACCATAATACCAATCCCCGGCCCATGTCTCGGCCAGCGACCCGCTGTAGCGATGCCACATTGAGATGTCGTTGGGATTGTCGAAGAAAGGCACACGCGATGGCGGCGCGGGCCAATGGGTCGGCGGTTGGGTCGGCCTGGGCTTGTAGTTCGGAGGAGCGGGAGCTCTGTCCCGGCCGTCGCCCCGTCCGGGAGTAGGCTGCGGCCTGTCGCCGTCGCAATCCAGGCCCGGAGTGCAGGCCGGTTGCCTCGGAGCGGGTTTGGGCTGCGGGCGGTGCCGAGGCTGGTCCGGGCAGTCCAGGCCTTCCTCGCAAGAGGGCTTCTTCTTCTTGGGCGCCTCAGGACAGTCGAGACCTGGAGTGCAGTTGGCGACCCTAAGAACGGACAACCCGGATCCGGCGTTCCTGGAAAGACCGTCGAAGAAACGCTCGGGAGAGAGTGTCGCCGCCTGGAAATCCTCGATGGGGACATGAGGAGCCTGCATCCCGGGAGCCCGGTCGACCGAAGCCGCGCCGGCCCCAAGAATCGCGTTAGGCTCGGCGAATCGGACCTTGTCCGACTTGCGATAGGCCTCGACCGTGGCCAGCACGTCCGATCCCTCGCCTATGGTGACGCGATAAACCCCCACCTCGACCATCGACTCGGCGATCTTGGCTTTGAAACGGCTGTTGAGCTCGTCGAGAGACTCGAAACGGGCTCCTTCCCTGAGGCCCAGCAGGAACTCGCCGGGCGCGTAATCCGCGGCCATGGCGGCCAACGGCATGAGAGCGGCCAGGGCCCAACCAATCAATAATCTTATTCGCATCGCTTCCTCCTGACTATCTTTCGTTCTGGACGAACCCGGCGAATTTCTCTTGGCCCGCGGTAGCCGCGGCGTCGCTTATCTGACCGGCCTGACTCCTCTGAAAGAGCGTCGTCTGGGCTCGGCGATCCCTGATGAAGACGTCGGGACGGCTCTGCCCGAGCACTATCTTGTCCTTGAAATAACGCCCGAGGCGCACGTCATCGACCGAGGCCCCGGCGGTCTGTATCCAGAAGAAGTAATGCTCCCAGATACTGAACACGGGATCCCCGTCCTCATCGCGGCCCACGAGCGTATCCAATTCGCCGGCCCATTGCCTTTCGTCGCTATTGGTCAACTGGGCGAAAACACGGTTGCGAACGCTTCCCTCAACATAGGTCTTCTCCGCGCTCTCGGGAATCTTATCGCTGTAGAAATGGCGCACCGCCATCGCCGCCAGATCGGCGGCCAAGGCCTGGGGCGAAAGATACCTGATAGCCCAGTCAGTGAACACGTAGAGGCGCTCGGTCTCATTGCTGATTTCCGGATCATCTCCCAGCGAGCGCGCGTAATAAACCGGCCCATGCGCGTTCTCCACGCGGAAAAGCGGATTGATTTGCGCGTTGGATAAAGCTCTAAAGATGACGGAGCCCAATCGGCTGGAGGCCGCCATGTCCTTGGCCATTTTCAGCTTGTCGACTTCCGTGACATGCCGACCCGTGAACTGGTCGAAGAACGTAACGCGATTGTCGGGGTTCCTCATATTGACCCGGGCCGGAAGGAATACCGCGGCCAAGGCCGGTCCTAAGGCCGGCAACCACTCGGCCGGATTGAATCCCGCCACGATAGCCGCGCCCAGGCTCGCGACCACGGAACCCACGCCCAACCAGGCCTTCGCCGTCGGCGAAGCCTGTCTCCAGCGCGTCGTCAGCTTCCCCGCGATCGCCGAGGCAGAGAGAGTCCTCGAATTCAGGCTCGCGGGAGCGAGGCCCGGGAGGGCCGGGGCTTGCATCCCAGCGACGGCCACTTCCGGGGACGAAAGACGGGCTTCCTCATCGAGACCGCCTTGCATCCAGACGCTCAGCGCCTCTCCGGAACCGTGGACGCCGTCGGCCGCGGCGGCCGGGTCCTGTATCGCGCTCATATGCCGCTCGCCTTGCTCGAGCCACTGCCCGCGGACTTCGGAAGCGGCCGGGGACGCGATCACGCGTAACGGCGCTCCATGGCCCGAAATGGGGCGCATCCAATGCCGGATAAAACCGGCTCGAGGGCTCCCGATGCGCTCGGGAGCCGCATTCCCCTTCGCAGTGACGGCCGCGAAGGCGGAACAGCCCGGCGAGAGAGAGACGAGCAAAGCGGACAACGTGATCGAAAAAATCTTTTTCATGAATCTTCTCCTTGATTGAGCGAAAGGATTCTAGGAAAGGCGCGAGCGCGGTATATGAAGCGAAAGGCCCAGCGGAAAGAAATATTTAGGCCCAACGCCGATTGGGCCTTTAGGGAGCAAGGGCCTGCCTCAATAAGGTATATTGCGCTGTATGCGCGCGACCGGCCTCCTCCTGTTCGCGTCCCTGGCCCTGGCTTGGCCGTCTTGCGCGCGCGCGGCCGCCCTGCAGATTTCCGCCTATGACGGCGCGGGCCAGGCCCTCGGCGCCGCAGAGTTCCTTTCCTATATCAGCCGGGCCGATCGCAAGAACGCCTCGCCCGAGCGGATGGCGCTCGTGCTCATCCAGCCCGACGGCGCCCAGTGGGTGCGGCCCGCGTTAAGCGGATCGAGCCGGACCATCACCTTGTCTTGGGAGCGCCTCAACCGGGTCTCGATCAGCGTGGCTTGGCCCATATCGGGAGGCGGGTTCTCCACTCTTTGGGCCGATAAGGAGGGGCGCGGATACTCCGACGGCGAGAACATCCTGCTCAATGAGGAGTTGGCCGTGACCCAGTACCGGCTGTTCAAGGAGGCCTGGCAAAGGCATATCTCGGAGATGGACCCGGTCTATGCCCCGAGCCGCGAGACCCGCAAGCTGGCCGACGAGACGCTCGCGCTGATGAAGGAGGCCCACGCGGCGCAGTCCGGCCCCTCGCGCGCGGCCGGCTTCGATAAGGCGCTTCAAGCCGTGTCCCGGACCTGGGAAAAGATGCTGGTCGAGCACGGCCGGCAGATCGCCCGCCATCCCCGGCGAGGCTCGTCGCTGCGCTTCGGCCTGACCTTGGATGAGAGCCTGTTGAAGCGGCTAGACCACTATCCTTGGATCATACAATCGGTGAAGCGCTCGGGAGCGGGCTGGGTCCGATTGGTTTTCCGAAGCAATCCATCGGACTTCGCTTACGCGCGGCAAAGATCGTTCAACGAGTATGACGGGCTTGTGGCGGCGCTCAAGGCTTCCGGGCTGCAGATCATGGGTTGCGCGCTCGACACCGCGCAATGGCCCTCGCAGCTCACCCCCGAGTTCTATGGCGAGCGCGTCAAGAACCTCGTCTTGCATTATCGCGGCTCGATCAGCTCCTGGGAAGTGGGCAGCGAGATCAACGGCGACTGGCTGGGGGGGCTTTCCTCGCCGCTGCCTTCCGACAAAGTCTTCCGCATATACTCGGCCGGAGTCTCGGCGGTCAAGTCCGTGGATCCGTCGCTCGAGACCGTGGCCACGCTCTACTGGTGGGAAAACACGGCGCCGGATCATGAACATTCCCTTTTCGGCTGGCTCAAGCGCTTTGTCCCGCAGGGTTTCGGCAAGGATCTGGACGTGCTGGGCTTGAGCCTCGAGACCCAGGACAATCCCCTGGGCCTGGCCTTGGAACCGGTGTTCGAGAGCCTGCGGCAGACTCTGCCCTCCCAAAAGCTCATGGTGGGCAGCCTCAGCCACGGCGACGGCAACGAGTTGCGCGGCTATTGGTGGCTCGACCCCTCGGACATAGAGGCTTCGCGCACGGACCTCATCTCGCTCAATACCCCCGCCGCCTGCGCTCTCCGGGGCTCCATCGGCGGCGGATTTTGGTGGCATACCCTCGGGCAAATGCTTCCCTCTAAAAGGAAGGCCGCCGAGCCCTATCGAGCCTACAGGCATGCGCTCAAGCAATTAGGGCGTTAACTTGAACTTTTGGGAACTCATGCTATACTAAACAACAGAAGCGGCGGCCTTTTTAACGAGCCGCTCCTAGGGAAGGTTGTAAGGAAATGCCAAAGGGAAAGGTGAAGTGGTTCAACGACCAAAAGGGGTACGGGTTCATCACCCCGGATGACGGGTCGAAGGACCTGTTCGTGCACTTCAGCGCCATCATCGGAGAGGGCTTCAAGAGCCTGAGCGAGAATCAGGCGGTCGAGTATGATATCGTGCAGACCGACAAGGGCCCCAAAGCAGCCAACGTCAAGCGCATCTAAGGTCGGCTAACGGCGGCCGACCACGTCGAAGATCGTCGGGACGACGAAGATCGCCCCGGGAATCTTTTTCACTTCCTCGAGGTCCTTCTTGAAGCGCGCGGCCAGGCCCACGGATATCAACTTCTCCCGTATCATGGCCGGAAGATGGCCGATGAAGAACAGCTCGGACCAGCGCCATAGGTCGGACTCCGGCCCGCCTACCCGTATGTGGGGCGTGACCTCCACCCGTTTCAGGCCCAGCCGGTAGAAAATAGCCGGAAGCTCGCCCGCCACCCGATAATTGCCGCCCGTCTTGAGATACCATTTGCGGGCCGCCTCGATCACCGCGTCAAAGCTGGGCCGGTTGGGATAATAGGCGCAGCCCAGGTGATGATAGTCCTCGACAGCCAGGAATCCTCCTTTCTTGAGTCCCGGCAAAAGCCGCTTGAGCGTCCCTTCCACGTCTCTCAAGAAACTGAATACCCATCGGGAATAGATGAGATCATAAGCCGCTTTCGGCGCCCGGAAGGATCGCACGTCTTCCTCGATGACGCGGAGATTGTCTATGTCCTTGCGGGCGATCTGCTCCCGCAAGGTCTCCGCGTAAAGCGGCGCCATTTCGAGAGCGGCGACCTCGCCGCCGGGCGAGACCCTTCCCGCCAGGGGCAAGCTGACCACGCCGATGCCGGCGCCGACGTCCAGGCATCTCCAACCCGGGCCCACGCCGATGCGGTCGAACAACGCCTCGGTCATGGACCGCCAGACCTCGCCCTGGAAGGTGAGCCTCTCGATCTCGTAGGGGGAGGCGCCCAACATGTATTGGCCTTTCATGCGGAGAGTCTGCTAGTTCTTAGGCGCGCTCAAAAGCGGTAGGACAAGCGGCCGAGCACGCGGCCCCGGATGATCTCTCCGTTCTGCCTCTGTTGGAGCAGCTCGAAATGCTCATTATCTCCCAAGTTGAAGACGCTGACGTCGATGTAGTCCTCCACCAAGGTGGGATTGCGGAACGCCGTTCCCGCGGAAAGACGGAGGGTGTTAGCGTGGTCGAGGGTGTAGATGAGGCTTGCCCTCGGCGAAAGGCTATACCCCGCCAATGGGTGATGATCCAGACGGGCGCTGGCCACCGTGGCCAGGGAATGCTCAGGCCTCCACTCATGCTCGAAGAAGAGCGCCCATAGGTCTTGGGCTTGGCGGCCTATGGGGCCGTAGATGCTCGATCTCGACTCGTTTCTTCTATAGCTGGCGCCCAGGGTCAGACCCTGGCTCCACGGGAGGGACAGCGTCCTTTCCACGTTCAAATCATAGGTGTCATAGTCGAGATTCGGCTCTCCCAGGGCGGAGAGCTCGCGGTAGCGGCTTCGGCCCTGGTTCCAATAGAACCTCATGCGCGATTGCCGCCACGAGAGCTCGGAACGGACAAAGCCGGAATGGCCGTCGTCGAACGCCTGCCCGATCTCCAACCCGAACCCAGCTTGTAGGACCACGTCCCTTTCTTGCTCCCGTAAACAGCCTCGCCGAAATGGGTGTCCCGCGATAGGCTACTCTGCTCCATGCCCTGGACGCTCAACGGCCGCGACCAAGCGTCCTTCAAGCCCCTTAACGCCTCTTCATACGGCCCCAAACGAGAGGAGACGACGGCGGTGACTTCCTGGGAGGAGGCAGGAACAAGCAGCCCCCAAATCAAAGCCAGTAGGACTATCATGTCGGTGAAGGTGTAAAGAGAATGGAACGAATCCTAATAATCTAATCGACTCCCCTCCTATGATGGCTATGGAACGAGTGAGTCACCTTTTCGTGACTGGGAAAGGAAGGGGCGCCTAGGTGCGCGAGGGAGCCTATCGGCTAATCAGGCAGGAGTTTGGCTTCGGAGTGCGCGGCCATGTAACAAACGCTCTCTTTGCGGCCGCTGGGTGGGGTCATCGCGCGGTCCGCCAGGCCATGGGCACGGCCGAGGCGATAGGCTTCGACACAGGAGGCTCCCACTTTTTCCTCCGCTCCTTGCCTGGCATAGGCGGTCAGGAAAGAGCGGCCGAATCGATAGCCGAAGTGAGAGCAGTCCGAGGGCGAGCCGATGAGCAACTCCTCGCCGGCTATGCCCTGCGATTGGCCGGCCTTAAATGCCTCGGCACAAGCCTCGCTTGAGCCGTACCTCTTCTTGAGCTCCACTCCGTCCCTGCGGCCGATCTGGAAGCAGCCGGGATCGAGCAAGGGCGCAGGCAGTTTTTCTCCGGTATAACCCTCGGCCACGCCGAACCCATAACTCTCAAAACGATAGCTAAAGCCGCAGAAATGTCCGGCTTGGTCAGCTTGCATGTCCGATGCCACGACCGGAGCTCCCAGGATCATGAACAGAGATATTTTCGCGATCATGCCGCTATTCTAGCTAGTCGTGGTGGCCGCCCGCAAGAAGGTAGGAAGTGCATCCTGTGTTTCAGGATACATCAGCGCTCAGCCGGACGCTTCGATACATAGGCCACGAGTCGTTCCGCCGCCTCCCGCGCCGGCTGGTCGTCGTGGAGAGCGGCGAAGTAGAGCGTCCCGAGAAGCACCTCCGCGTAATTGACGTCTTTGGGCCGCCCGAGGAACTTCTCCTGGCCCGCGCCTGTCCGCGTATTCCCCGCGACACTCACCTGCCCGTCAGGGCCGATCCGGGCCAGTTCCCATCGCATGCCGCGCTCAATAGCGGCGTCGAGCCGCTCATCGGGGAAATGGAGCCTATGCTGGAGCAACTTCAGCAGGGCGACCGCCTGATAGCTCGAATCGTGCCCCCCCTTCTCCACGAACACACCGTCGGCGCGCTGCGCCCGCAGCCCGCGCGCCAAGAATTCCGTCCCGATCGCGCTCAGCCGCTGGTCTTCGAGCAGGATGCCTAAGAAACGGAACGCGTTGGCATCGAAGAACAGCCTGTTCGGCGCACCGGCGTCATAGCGCTCAAGTTCGGCGCGTCCATCGACCAGCCACCACGCCGCGCGCTCGATCTTCGGCCGGAGTGCGTTCAAACGGTCTTCGAACTGCGGCCGCAGTTCGCTCTGCCGGAGCACGACCAGGGCGTGGCACAGCTCCGCGAGCCAGAAAGACACGCCGGAGAGGTCGTCCGAACGCCTTGGCGTGCGCCCCTGAAAGTTTCCCAGCTCGAAGTTGCCCGCCGGCGTTTGGCGCGCGAAGGCGGCGTCGACGGCCGCCCAAGCCCGTTCCGCGTGCTCTCGCTCGCTGAGCGCGGCGGCCGCGCTTAGGTATAACATCGCTCCCCGCTGCGCGCCGACATGCAGCCAGCGGCCGCGATTATGGCCGACAAGCCCCTCCGCATCCGGTCGTCCCCCCGACGCCAGCTTCTCAAGCACCCGGCGCGGCATTTTCCGGAGCAGGGCCGGTTCCGACACCGCGGCCGGCTCGGCTGATAGCGAGCCGGCCCAGCCAAGGCAGGCCGCCAGCACGATCGTACGACGAAGACGATTTTTCATTTGACCACCGTGAAGCTCTGGATTAATTTCCGCCCCTTTCGAGTCTTGATCCGCGCGGCATAGATACCCGATGAGACGAGATTCCTCTTTGAGTCGCGCCCTCGCCACAGCAGAGACTCTCCGCCTTCCCACCGCGCCCGATAAACCTCCGCGCCGCGCAGGTCGAACAAAGTGATCTCCAGGGCGTCGGGACCGAATTCGGCGGCGTCGTTGATCCCGTCCGCCAAGCCGGGGCTCAGGACTCGTTGGGGCGCTCGGGCCCGCTCCTCGGCATCCTGAATGGGCGGACTCGGATCCCCGGGCTTTGCGGCCTCGGAGCTGGGCAGGACCCCATTCTGCCAGTGATACTGATCCAGCCCGAGTCCGATCCCGCAGCCCGGCACCAGGCTCTCGATCGGATCCGGCTCATGCACGACGACACGGGTCAAGGCCCGTATCGCCCTACCGCTATCGGGGTCGATACAGGAGGTATTATAGGAGTTCTGCGCGACACCGTCGAACCGGAATTCCCACCGCAGTTCGCCGGCAACGGCAGGAGCGCAGCAGCCCAGATCCCAAGCTTCTTCTAAAGATCGCAGGCACGAACCAATCAGGGATGATCGTGTGGCGCGACAGCCGCAATAAGGACCGCATGGTGATGGGTCTCGACCCTTACATGCGCACCGAGGACCCCTTCCTGGTGACATACGACTTGAAGGGTCGGAAGACCGCCGTTTTCGGAGATTATCAATGATGATTTCCCGGATGGGACTCCGGGCCGCCAGCCTGGCTCTTGGCGTGGTCGCAGGACTGCGCGACCTCGCGGCGGCCTGCATCTTGGGATTCGTGGGAGACCTCTTCTGCCTGCCTTTGGTCGCAGCGCCGCCCATCGGCGAGCTGATGGGCCACGCGATGAGCGTTCTGAGTCCCGACAACCACCTCCGCGTCCGGCTTATCTCTTGGAACGACGCGATGGACCTATTTTTCATTGATAACGCCTCCGTGGAGCGGCTCGCGCTAGCGCTGTTTCCAGGAGGTGAGCCGGCCTTCATCAACTTAGCGCACCGCCAGCGCGCCGTCAATCCCAAGATAATGCTTAAGAACGAGGGCAGGAACCGCAATACGATGCTGTTCTTCAAGAACGAGGCCGATCAGCACCGCATCGATATGGGCTTGGACATCGACGGCGCCGATGAGAACCCCTACCTCGTCTACTGGGATAACAATGGAAAAAAAACGAAGCGTATTTGGTGCGTTCAACCATATCGGCGACCAGACCTCTCGCCAACTGCGCTTGGCCTTGTCGAGGGCCGTAGCGCCGCTGCGATTCTTGAGGCCGGCATCGGCGCCATGGTCGAGCAGCAGGCGCAAGGACTGCACATCCCCGAGCTCCCCTGCAATCATAAGCGGGGACGATATGCCGCGGACGGTCAGGAAGTTGACGCCGCGCTCGAGACAGGGGCGCGGCCTTGGCTCTGGCCGTGTCGCGCGCTTGCAAGGCCTTCCAGGTCAAAATGTGGCATAATTGTCAGGTTCGCTATTGCGATTTGGCGAGGTAGCTCAGTGGTAGAGCACCGGTCTGAAAAACCGGGTGTCGGTGGTTCGATCCCACTCCTCGCCATCTTTTTCCAGCCGACTCAACCGAAACTTCGAGGTTTATGAGTTTTTTAGTTGGCGGATTGCGGGGCATAAGTCTTCATGGTATACTGACTCAGGATGGCGAAATTCAATCTTTCTCCCCAATTTATCATCCGTAACGGCAAACCTACGGCAGTTGTCTTGGATATCCGAGACTACCGCAAGCTTCTTGAGACGCTAGAAGATCGCGAAGACCTCAGAGAACTCCGCTCCCTTAAACGCCGCAAGCTGCGCTTCCGTTCCTTCGAAGCCTATCTCGGCTCCAAACATTGAAGTATCGCGTCCTTCTCGAACGCAACGCTGAGCGGGATCTTAATAATCTGCAGCCATCAATCCGTCAGGACATCATCCGGAAAGTTCTTCATCTCCAAGACAATCCTCGACCCCAGGGCTGCAAAAAACTGGAAGGATCAGCTCATAATTGGCGGTTGCGCCATGGCGCTTACCGCATTCTTTACGCGATCGATGATTCGTCCAAGACCGTCTACGTATACCGGATCAAGCATCGCAAAGAAGCCTACCGGTAGTCCTTTCATTGAAATCCCGACAAGTATCTCGATAAAAGATCAGAGAATTACGCAGGCACTGAGCCATCTTTTTGCGCCTGATTCCTTCCAAGCTGGCACTCAGTCCGGCCCGAGACTTCAACTGTCTCTGACAAACAGTTGACCCGCCCGGGCCGGCTCCTGGAGTTAGAATGCCATGTCGCCAGGAGGAGATATGACCTTAGAGAAGGATCAGATGGAAGCGCTGATCGCGTTGAATGATTTCATGAAATCCGTGATACGGCTCTCGCAAGCCTTGGAGAACCTGTCGCCGCATAGCCGGACCCTGATGGGGCTTTTCGGCCAGAAGGAGACGGCCCTGCTCTATTCCGCCACCCGCATCGCCCTGCACCGGATGCTGGGAGCCGCTCCTGAGACCCAGGAGATCAAGAATGTCTGGGATCGCTTCAAGGAGATCGCGGAAAGCCTGGTCTAAGGCCTTGCATTCCCAAGGCGGGCGATATACACTCTGGACTGCATGGAGCCGCCCAAGGAGCTCTCCCAGCCCAAGGATAAGCTCATTCTCATCGCGGATGATGATGAGCCGGTCAGGGAATTCCTCAACACCATCGTCTCGAACGAGGGATTCCGAGTCGTGACCGCCAAGGACGGCCCCGATGCCTTGGCCAAGATCGAGCAGAATAAGCCTGATCTGATCATCACGGACTTGATGATGCCGGGCCAGGGCGGCTATGAGGTGTTGCGCCAGCTTCAGACGCCGGAGACCAGGCGCATACCCATCATCGTGGTGACGGCCAGCCGGGTCAATGACTCGACCATCCAGATGATCCGATCGGAAGCCAACGTGATCGAGTTCATCAGCAAGCCGATACAGATACCCGTTCTGGTCACGGCCCTGCACCATTATCTCCGCACCAAGCCTCCCGAGCTGCAGAAAGACAAGCTTTTCCGCCTTTTCCGCCCCAACGAATAGGCCTGGCGCCCCGGGGAGCATTCCTGGTAGAATGGCTTGGCATGGCGAAGCATCTTCTCCTGCCCCTGCTGGCCGGGCTGGCCCTGGGCTCCGAATCCGACCCGGCCCGCATCCAAAAGGCCGAGGAACTGTCGTGGACCGCCTCGGGCAGCCTCCCGCCCGGAGCGGAATATCACCCCATCGTGGAGGACAAGAAGACGGGGGCCATACAATCCCTAGCCCGTTTTCCCTCGGGCTACGAGCTCGGCTTTCATTCGCATAGCCACAGGGAGATCATCGTGGTGCTCAAAGGCCGTCTGCTTTTCGAGCTTAAGGGAAGGAGCGAGATCCTGCAGCCGGGGTCCTATGTCGTGATACCGGCCGGCACCGAGCATGCCCTCAAGGGCAAGGGCTGGGGCGAAACCTGGTTGCTGCTCTCTCTTGACGGGGCCTTCGACGTCAAGCCCGCTGGCTCGCCTACCCGATAAAAAAAGCTCCCGCCCTTGCCGTCGACGGGAGCTTTATCTTAGCGGATTCTCAGCGTATCAAACGATCCGCGTCTACCATGCCGAAGCCCTGATCCGTGGCCTGGAGGCCCGGCAAGGGCCTGGCCGCCCGGCGCAATTGCCCGAGAACGCCGTCCGGGCCGTCGAGGCCGCGATAGCCCATGGACACGACCAGAGCGGCCAGCCCGGTCACATGGGGCGCCGCCATGGAGGTGCCTGACATGGGCACCAGATCATCGCCGATGATGGTCGACAGTATGGACTTGCCCGGAGCGATGAACTTGACCTCGAGCCCGCGGCTGGAAAAATCCGCGATCTGATTGTCCCAGTCGCTGGCCGCCACCGCGATGGTCTCGGGGTAAGCCGCGGGATAACCCACCGAGCTGCCCGACTCGGGCTTGCCCGAGTTGCCGGCGGCCGCGACGATCACGACCCCCCGAGCCTTGGCGTATTTGACCGCCTGCTCCATGCTGTCGCTGGGAAAGGGGGCTCCCAAGCTCATATTGGCCACGTGCATTCCGTTGTTGGCGCACCAGATGACGCCCTTGATCACGTCGCTGAGCGTCCCGCTGCCCTCCGCGTCGAGCACCTTCACCGCGTAGAGCCGGGCCTTGGGCGCGACGCCCACCACGCCCCGGCCATCGCGAGCGGCCCCGATGGTCCCCGCGACATGCGTGCCATGCCCATTATCGTCCAGATAGCTCTCGGGCTTTTCCGAGTCCGAGATGGCGGAGAAGCCTCCATCGACGCGCCCCTGGAGATCCGAGTGATACCAATCGACTCCGGTATCGACTATCGCCACACGCACGCCGGCTCCCTCGGTCTTGTCCCACGCGGCCTGGGCCTTGAGTCGCGCCACTCCCCAGGGCAGCTCTCCGCGAAAAGCCATCCGGCTCACTTCGCGGCCGAGCCTCGGCCTCTCGAATTTCGGCAACCCGAGCTCCTTGAGGCTCGGGTTGGGAAAGGCCACGCCGGCATAGCCCGCGGCTCCTCCCTCGATCCATTTGATGCGGAAATCCTCCTCGACCGCAATCCCTTGGGCGGCCAAAGCCTGGATGCGCGCCTCTTGCCCCAAGTCGTGGCCTTGAGAAGTCTTCCTGACGGCTCCCGTTTCGCCCGGCAATTGCGCGACGACCGCGACGAATTCCTCATCGCTGTTGCCGTTGCTGATGATGCTTCCCAGCGGCTTGGCGTTGAGCTCCTGCAGGACTTTCTCGCGGGCGGCCAGCGTCGTTCCGGATTTGAAGCGGATGATCACCCTCCGTTCCGCAGCCGACGACGATGCTGCCAGGAACGCGAGGCACATCAGCGCCAACGACCATGCTCTCCCCATGGTGCACCCCCTGGCCCGATGGCTCGGGCTGTTTCACTGCCGGCAGTGTAACAAAAGGCCTATTTATGCCATGGGTCAAAGGACCTATTTTTAAATAGGTCTTAAGACCTATGTCTTGGCCAAAGGTCCTAGGCCCAAGGATGCCGATGCTAGCATATTAATGGGTCAAAAGGCCTATATTATTTTTAGGTCTTGTGTACCAAAAGGGGGACGCGGGGGTTCCGCGGGCGGGAGCGGCGGAGAGCCCTTGACGCCTCAGCCTAGTGGAGTTATACTCCCAGCAGAACCATGAAACGCGCGCCGAGAAGGACCGACTCAAAAGCCAAGGCCGGCCGAAAGACCAAGGCGGAACGGGGTCGACCCATGGAACTCGACCCGAATTGGCACGAGTTGGAAGCTCAACACGACAGGATCAAGCACGACTGGGCTAGCCTCGCTGCGATGCTGGGCGTCACCCGCGATCGAGACTAGCTCCGGCTATTCCTCGTCGGAGTCTCGTTTCCGCCGCACCCGCACGACCGTTTCCTTGACCGCCTTGGCGTAACGGTTCACCCAATCCTCGAGCTGGGCTAGCCACTCCGGCCACTCCTTCCTCTTATAAGCCTCCCCCAGCCGGTGGCAATCCAGATGGGCCAGCGCCTTCCATAGCGGGGTGGCCTTGACCTCGGCCTCGAGCGCCTCGAAGGCCTCCGGTTGATGGCTGCGGGTCGGGAACTTGAGCTCCTCTTTCAGAGAAACGTTGGCTACGCCGCGCAAGCCGTGCACCGCGGAAACGCCCTTGGCTTGGGCGAAAACGACGAGCCTGGTTTCCACCTCCTCCTGTTCTCCCTCGAGTTCCCTGATCTTTTCCCTCAATTCCCTCCTTTTCAGGTCCAAGGAGAGCCATTTTTCGACCAGGCGCGCGCCTTCGTCCTCGGCCAGCGCCGCCGCGTCG
The DNA here is from genome assembly GCA_016207665.1 of Elusimicrobiota bacterium. GTDB lineage: Bacteria > Elusimicrobiota > Elusimicrobia > UBA1565 > UBA9628 > JACQPG01. The sequence goes on from JACQPG010000160.1 coordinate 38,903, forward strand.
AGCCCCTTGAGCTGCTCCGCGTGGCTCCAAAGAGGGCAAAGATCGCGGTACTCGCACCAGTCGCAGAGCGGGCTCTGGCGGGGCTCGAAGACGCGCTCGGCCTTGATGGCGGCGATGAGAGCTCTCATCTGCGACTTGAGCTCCTCGAGCTGCTCGAGGCTGCGCCGGGAGCTGAGCGTCTTGCCGTGCCGCACATAATGCCATACCAGCCTGACCTGGCGCGTGTCCGGCCAGTTATGCCTGACGGCCAGGTCATAGATGGCCAATTGCCAGTCGCGGTCCACATCCTGCTGGGCGGGAAGATTCTTGGCCGTCTTGTAGTCGTGTATCTCGAAAGTCCCGTCCGGGACCAAGGCCAAACGATCGATGAAGCCCTCGACGCGGTATTCCTGGCCGTCCACCGTCAAAGGGAAGCCCAACCTCTTCTCCACCGCCACCGTCCTGTCCGCGTCGAACGGTTTATGGGCGCGATAATAGAGCGAGATGCATTCCCGCCCCACCGCGCGCCAGCCCTCGGCGCCGCCATGCCGGATGAGCACTTGCGGCGACCATTCCTTATCCCACCACGACTCGAAGCCGGCGAGAACCTCCTGCTCGCTGAGAAGGCGGCCCTGGAGCAGGGTTTCATAAAGGATCTCGAAGGCCTTATGGACGCAGGAGCCCAGGAACGCCTCGATCGACTGCACGTCCCTCTCGATCTTGTCTACGTAGCGGTAGCGATAGCGCCTGGGGCAATCCTTGTACGTGTCCAGCCGCGAGGGAGAGAAGCGGCGGCTAGAATCCTCGGCCATCAAGCCAGCTCGAGCCAGGCGAAATGGAGATATTCCGTCTCCGGCATGGCCAAGAGCACGGGGTGGTCGGCGCCTTGCGCGCGCAAGGCGCTCAAACGGACTCGCCGCCGGGCCTTGGCCGCGGCCGCGCGCAGCATCTCGACGAACAACTCCCGGCTGACGTGGTGGGAGCAAGTCGAGGTGGCCAGCGAGCCGCCCTCCGGCAGGGCGCGCAAGGCCAGGCTGTTGAGCTTCACATAATGCCTCAAGGCGCGGGGAAGGTCCTTCTTGGCGGGAGCCAGGCTCGGGGGGTCGAGCAATATCATGTCGGGCTTGAAGGGCTGGGTTCCCTCGGCGAAGGAAAGCAGGGCCTCCTCCGCGTCGCCCTCCTCGAAGTCCGCCTGGGCGCCAAGGCCGTTGAGCTGGGCGTTGCGCTTGGCCAGCGCCACGGAGGGCCCGGAGCTATCGATGCCCAAGGAGGCTTTCGCCCCATGCTTGAGCGCATTGATCGAAAAAGAACCCGTATAACAATAGAGATCGAGCACCAGCCGGTCGCGGAAATAGGGCCTCAAGAAGGCGCGGTTCTCGCTTTGATCGAAATAATAACCGGTCTTCTGCCCTTCTCCGATCGGCGCCAGGAAACGCAGGCCACCCTCGGAAATCTCCAGCTCCGGCGGGACTTCGCCCCAGAGCGTCCGGGACTCCGCCTTGAGGCCCTCCAAGGCCCGAGTCCGGTGATCATTCTTGAGATAAATCCCCTTGGGTGAAAGCAGGGCCTTGAGGGCCGCCTCCACCTCCCCTAGCCTGCGCTCGACGCCCGCGGAAAGGACTTGCAGCACGAGGATGTCCCCATAACGGTCGACCACCAGGCCCGGGATCCCGTCGGATTCGCCGAAGCACAGGCGATAGGCCGACTCTCCCGGCTTGACCTTGCCGCGATAGGAGAGCGCCCGGGCCAGGCGATCCTGAAAGAAGGCCTGATCGGCCTGCACGGGCTCGCTCGACAACATGCGGCAGGCGATCAGCGAGTTGGGATGATAGAAGGCGGTCCCCAATGACTGACCGGAGGCGGCGCGGACGTCGGCCAAGTCCCCGGGCTCGGCCTTCCCCTCCACCTGGGCGATCTCATTGGAGAATATCCAAGCATGGCCGCCCAGGATTCTCCGCTCCTGCCCAGGCTTGAGCCTGATCATCAGCGGCTTATCGGCAGTCAACGCGATTTCCTGGGCGGGCATGGAAGCGCTTGGCGAAATGGGAGTCCCGCACCGATAGCTCCAGAAACCCCGAGGACCCGAACAGGGCCAGCGGGCGCCCCCTTTCCGTTTGAGCGTATTGGCTCCGCGGGGCCCCCAAGGACTTGCCTCGAAACGCCACGCTGCGGCAATCCCCGATATCGGCGTGACTCAGATTGGTGATGGCGTTGCCGAATCGATCTATGTAGAGGATCTCGCCCCGGACGCCCTTGGCTGTCGCTTCCACCTTAGGGAAGGGTAGCACAATAGGCCGGTCCATGGCGGGCCCCAGGCGGGCCGGAGGCAAGCCGAGCCATAGCCTGGCGGCCACGGGCGCGAAGATATCCCTCCCATGGAACGTGGCGCTTAATTTGGGAAGGAACAATCCCTTGTTCTCCACCGAACGCCAGCGCCTGATGGGCCTCTGCAGCCAGCTCAGCAGACCGTTATCGGGAGCCAGGAATTGATGCCGCCCGTTCTCGCCCCAGATTATCTTCCGCCGGCTGCCCACGCCGGGATCGACCACGCAGACGAAAAGCGACGCCGGAGGAAAATAAGGCTCTGCGGTCCTCAACTGGAAGGCGGCGGCGCGCAAATCCTGGGGCGGTATCTCGTGGCAGAGGTCGATGATCGGAGCCTTGGGCGCCAGGCTCAGGATCACGCCTTTCATCGTTGCCACGAAAGAGTCCCGAGAGCCGAAATCGGTCAGAAGCGCTATCGGGAACATCAATCAGCGCACGCCGCCGCGGCGAAGTATCTCCCGGACTTCTCCCCTATAGGCGGCGAGATCGAAGCAAGCCGCGATATCCTTCTTGGACAGCCTCTTGATCACCTGGGCGTCCGCCTCGAGGGCCTTGTGGAAGGGCTCCCGGCTCTTCCAGGTGCGCATGGCGCATTTCTGGACCACGTCATAGGCCTTAAGCCGCGGCATGCCAGCGTCGATGAGGCGCAACAGCACCTTCTGGGAGAACACCAGCCCCAGAGAGCTATCCAGGTTCTCGCGCATCCGCTCGAGGTTCACCTTGAGGCCGTCGAGCACGGTCTTGAAACGCGCGAGCATGAAATCGAGGGCGATCAGGGCGTCCGGGAATATCACGCGCTCGACCGAGGAATGGCTGATATCACGCTCATGCCAGAGCCCGATATTCTCGACCGCCGCGCTCTCATAGGACCGGATGAGCCGGGAGAGACCGCAGAGGTTCTCGCAGAGCACGGGATTGCGCTTATGGGGCATGGCGGAGGAGCCCTTTTGCCCGCTTCCGAAAGGCTCCTCGAGCTCGAGCACCTCCGTGCGTTGGAGATGCCTGATCTCGAGGGCGAAGCGCTCGATGGCTGCGGCCGAAAGCACCAGGGCATGGAAATAATCCGCGTGCCGGTCCCTGGGGATGACTTGCGTCGCCACGGGCTCGGGCTTGAGTCCCAGGCGCGCGCAGACCCGCGCCTCGAGCTGGGGGCTCAAATGAGTGAAGGCGCCCACCGCGCCGGAACATTTGCCGTAGGAGACCAGCTCCTTGGCGCGCTTGAGCCTCTCGATATTGCGCTGAGCCTCGGCGTGCCAGCCGGCCAATTTGACGCCCAAGGTGATGGGCTCGGCATGCACCCCGTGGGTGCGCCCCGGCATCCACGACAGCTCGTGCTTGCGCGAGAGCGCCCGCAGGACGGAAGCCGCCTCCTCCCAGCCCGCGATGATCAGGTCCGTGGCGTCGCGCAGTTGCAGGGCGAAAGCCGTGTCGAGCACGTCCGAGGAGGTCAGGCCGTAATGGAGATAACGGACCAAATTGGGCGCCTGGGCCTCGATGGCCCTGGCCACGACCGAGAGCAGGGCGATGACCTCGTGACCGCTTTTAGCCTCCTGGGCCTTGACCTGCTCGAGCAGGGCGGGGCCCAAGGCCGATTTAAGCGAGCGGATCTCCGCCGGAGGGACGCCCTTCTCGCCTGAGATCTCCTCGAGCAGGGCCTCCTCGATCTCCAGGATGATACGGTAGCGGCGCTCATCCGACCAGATCTTGGCCATGGCGGGCCGGGTATAACGTTCGATCATGAGGAGCCTCCTGTCATCGCGAGTGAAGCGGCGCCGTCGGCGTGCGGCGCGAGCCGCCGCCCCAGGCGATAAAACCCGACGCCGACCAGGGTGCTCAGCATACCCACGCACACCCAGGGTCCGGCGCTCCAGCGCGGACTGACATACTGAAGACCCAAACCGCCCAACAGCGGTCCCATGGCCGCGCCCGCCTCGAAAGCCAAGCCCTGGAGTCCCATATAGCGGCCGCGGAAACGCTCCGGGGCCAGGTTGGCCGTGAGCGTATGAAGACCCGGCATCACGGCGAGCTCCCCCATCGTGATCACGGTCACGGCCGCGACCATGGCCGCGAAGCCTCCGGCAAAACCCACGGCCGTGAAGCCGACGGCGTAGAAGAGGCTTCCCAGAGCCATGGCCACCGTGATCCTCAAGCGGGACAGCCTCGATGAGACCAGGTTCTGGAAGGCGATCACGAGCAACCCGTTAAGGCTGAAAAGCAGGCCGACCTCGGCCTCTCTCAATCCGGCGAAGCGGATCGAGTGAACGGAGAGGCTCGCGATCAATTGGATGAGCACGGTGCCCGCGAGACAGCTATAGAGGCAGAATTCGAGGAACTGCCTGTCCCCCACCGCCGAAAGCATGAGCCTGAGCGAGAGCCTCTCGGAGCTTCGGGCCGGGCCCGGATCCTCGAGCGAGCAATGGAGCACGGCCAGGCAAAGCGCGCAGACCAGAGAGGTCGCCGCGAAAAGGATCGGGTAAGAGCCCTCGGCCAGGAATCCTCCCACCATCGGACCCACGGCCCAGCCCGCGTTGACGGCGACGCGCAATTGGCCGAAGGCTCGGATCCTTTCGGCCGCGGGCACACGCTCCGCGATCCAGCTCCTGATCCCCGGGTCCAAAAAACCGACGAACAGGCTGCTGAAGGCGATCAGGCCGGCGATGGCGGCCACCGGCCAGCGCCAGGCCACGGCCAACGAGAGCGCCGCCGCCGACAGCACGCGGGCGACCAGCGATATCTCTATCACCTTCTTGCGGCCCAAGAGATCTGAGAGCTCCCCGCCCAGGGTGTGGCCTATGGCGGTCACGCAGAGCATGAGCGACAGAAGGCCTCCGACATGGCTCATGGACACTTCCCGCTCCCGGTTCAGGTAGATGGCCATGAAGGGAAAGGAGATGGAAAAGCCGGCGGAGAGCACGCCCCGGCAGATCAGCAGGAGCCAAAGGGAGCTTTTCAAGCCCGCTATTCCCCCTCTTGAGTCCCCGTCACCTTCTTGCTCGCGTCGCTCAACGGCACTCCCGCCGCGCACTGGTGGCAGGAATTGGGAGGACTGACCTGGAGGGGATAGGAGATCAGAGTGCGCACGGGAACCGCCAACGGCAGCCCCTGAGTGGAGCGGTCGACTATGGCGCCCACCCCGATCACCCGGGCGCCGTAGGCCTGCACCAAGGCCACCAACTCGCCGGTCAGCCGTCCCGTGGTCAAGACATCCTCGACGATCAAGACCCGCTCCCCCCGCTCGAGCTTGAAATCGCGCCTGATCGCGATGACGCTGTTGTTGCGCTCGGCGAAAATGGCCCGGCACTTATAGATGCGGGCGGTCTCCTGGCCGAGCACCACGGAGGACATGCCGGGGCTGACCACGACGTCCGCCTTGCCCTGGAATTTGCCGGCGATCGCCTTGGCTATCCTCTGGGCCACGTGGGGATACTGCAGCACCAAGGCGGTCTGGATATAGGTGGGGCTATGCAGGCCCGAGGCCAGCTGGAAATGCCCCGCCACGATGGCGCCATGCTCCTGGAGCAAGCCCAGGATATCGGTCTTCTTCATCACGGTCATGTCTATGCCCTCACAGTGTCTGCAGTTTTTCGATGGCTAGGAAGCGAGCCTTGGACCGGCGTCTTCCCTCGGCCGCGGCCTTTTCGATCTCGTCGGCCGCCATCTTCTTGAGCCGGGGCTCGAGCTCCGGTCGGTTGAGGCTTCCCTTGACCCGGAAGCCGATGGCCGGTCGGCCCAGCTCGTCGACCCACCATTCGGGAAGCGGCGCCCGATAGCTGGTCAGCCGGGTCAAGATATTCATGTCCACGCGCTCACGGCCGAAATCCGCGGTGCCGTCCGCGTAGGCCACGAGCTGGGGACTGTCGACATGGAAAAACTTGGTCGAAACCAGGCCCTTGGTGACGCTGTATCGGCCCTCGATGCTGTGGAAGTCCAAGGTCTTCGGGTAGGCGGTGGCCGCGCTCAAAACCGACAGCTTGTTCATCCGGTGCATGTAGACGTACGGCAAAAAGATGATTTTAAGAAATTTATGCGAATCTTGGAGGGCCTGTATGTCGTGGACGACGCCATGCCCGAGGCTCAGACGGACGTCCCCGTCGGCCTTGCGCAAGGTCGGAGTGATGCCGCGAAGATCCCATAACACGTCGATATCGCGGAAGGAGAAATTCTTGTGCGTCATGTTCCCTATACGCACGTGCCCCACCGAGTCCGGCACCTTCTTCGGTATCGCGTACTTGAAGGTGCGCACCCATAGCTTGGAGGCGGCGGGAGACACGCCCGCGGTATGGGTGGACACCAACGGCACAAGTCCCGTGAAAAGGGCCTGGACATCCTCCCAGCGCATCCGGGTGACCCGGCCCGAGACCGAGATTTCCTTGGGATCCTCGATGTTGAGCAGGCGCGCCCTGAGATCGACCCGGCCCTGCCCCCACTTGAAGCTCAGCGGGGCGATCTTGAGGTCGCGGCCGGACAGGGTGAGCCCCAAGCTCAAATCCGTCGCGGCGTTGGAGAAAGCCCTCAAGGCCCCGCGATTGAGCGATAGGGAGAGCGTCTTGAAATCCTGGGCCGCCGAGGCCTCCAGGTCCGCTCCGTCGATCTTGGCGTGGGCCAGAACCGCCTCCAGGCCTCTGACCTTGACGCGGAGCCTGCTGATCACGGGCTTATTGATATCTCCGGTCACGCTGGCTTGGCCGCTCAATCGTCCCTTGAGCCCATATTGCGCCAGGCCGGGACGGAAGCCCGAGGACTGCTCGAGCGGGAAATCAGCCAGCGAGAAGCTCGCTTCCAGCTTGGGCGGCTGCGCGGAAAAATCCACGCTGCCGAAGCCGTTGAGCGCGAGGGCTCCGGCGCTCACCCTCAACCGGGGCGCCCTCAAGCGTTTTCCCTCGACCAGCTCGAGGGCCAGCCTCCAGCGGCTGGCCGGCAGGCTCAGGTCGAGCTTCAAGCCTCCATAATGCGACCACTGCTCCGCGCCGAGGGCGGGCAGGTTCAGATCGGCCTCCAGACGCGGGCTCAGGAATCCATCGAGCCGGCCCGAGCCGCGCACCTTCTTGTCGTCTATCAAGAGATCGAATTTGCGCACCTGGACCGAGGCCTGCTCCCAATCAAGCGCGGCCAGGTCCACGGCGCCCTCCATCGACAGCGAAGCTTGTATGCGCTTGTCAAGGAATCGGCTCGCGTTGTCGAGGCTCAGGCGCATGGCGAAGGGCCTGGCGGTGTTGAATCCATGGAGCGATAGATTGAGCTTTTCGATCGACGCGCTCAATCGTCCCTGGCGGTCGTCGACGTCGAGACGGCCGCTCTCGATGGATATCTGCTCGGCCGCCAAGGAGACCGGCATCAGAAGGCTGCCGATCGGGATCGAAGCCGAACCGGTGGACTGGAAAAGCCCCTCGAAGTTCCAGCGCCCCTCCGGGTCGCGGCGCAACCGTATCTGCGGCGAGACCAGCCGGACATTGGACACGTCGATCCGGCCGAGCGCCAGGGAGCGCAGCTTGACCGTGACCACGGCGAAATCGCTTCTCAACAGAGGCTGTTCGGGGTCGGCCGGATCGAATATCGTCAAAGCGCGCAACTTGATGCCGCGGGGCGTGATGATAAGATGCTGCACCTCGACCGGCCGGTTGATCGCCTGCTCGAGCCTCACCGTAAGCGCCTCCCGGACCTTCTCCGAGTCGATCCACTCGGTGGCGAAGAAAAAAAGCCCCCCCGCCATCAAGGCCGCCAGGATAAAAATGAGACCCAGGCCTTTCACCAGCAACGCGGTCACGCGCAGGGCGAATGGGATATTCTTCTTGCGATGATGGGCCTTCATATCGGTCGCCGGACGTCGTCGATTTTATCTATTTTTCGCTCCGAGAACCCGTTCGTACACGGCCGCGATCCCCTCGCAATGCCTTCGCCAGTCATGAACCCTGGCGGCTTGGGCGGCGGCTTGGCCCGCCCGCTCCCGGGCGAGCGGAGCTCCAGCCAGCTCGATGATGCGCCCGGCCAGGCTCTCCGCGTCCAGGGTCTCGAGCAAGCCCTGGCGCGCGGCCCCGCTCATGAGCTCGCAAGCCCCGACGCGGGCATGGGAGATCACCGCGAGCCCGCAGGCCATGGCCTCCAGCACCGTGATGCCGAACTCCTCGTAATGCGCGGGATGCACGTGCAGGTCCGCGGCGAAATAGTATCGCTCGACCTCCGGGACGGGCGGATAAAAGGAGACTCGATCGCAGATGCCCGCGGCTCGAGCCTTGGAAAGGTAGGGGCCGATCTTGGATTCCTTGCCCACGACCGCCGCCCGCCAAGGCTTGGGCAAGGCCGAGGCGGCGCGTCCCAGGGCCTGGAGAAACAGGGGAACGCCCCTCTTCTCGAAGTCCCCTGAGGTCACCAGCGTGATGAAAAGCTCGTCCTCGGAAAGGCCGAGCTCGCGCCGGCAAGCAGCGCGCATGGCCAGGCGCCGTTCCGGGGAGAAGCGCTCGCGCTCGTAGCCCGGATAGATCACCATGGTCTTGTCCTCCGGCAAGCCGAAGCGGGAGATCAGCTCGCGCTTCATCATCTCCGAGTTGGCGATCAGCAGCTTGAAACGTCCCCCGGCGAGGAGCCGCTCATGCAATCGAGCCGCCCCGGAGCCGGGATGCGGCCGGCCCAGGATCGCCTCATGGGCGGCATGCACGCAATTATGAAGGCTCAGCACGTCCTGGCTCAGGCAGTCGCCGTGTCCATGCACCAGGTCGTAGCGCTCTCCCCCGCACAGCCAATCGGCCATGCCCGCGAACAGCCGGCGCCTGAGATAGCCGCCCCAGGGCCAACCGGGCAGCCGCCTGACCACGGCCCCGCGCCGCTCGAAGGCCTCGGAGTCGACGCGCTGGGCCACCACTTCCAGGCGGGCGCCCGCATCGCGAAAAAAGGCCGCGTACTCGAGCAGCATCTTGGAGAGCCCGCTCAACCCGTCGGCGATGCGGCACACGATGGCGATACGCTTATTCTTAAGCAAGGTGATAGAGCGCGGCGGCGAAGGCGACCGGCATCCAAAGATTATCGTTGGACCATTCGTTGTTGGGCAAGAGCTCGATGAGGGTGGCCGCCGTCGCCGCCGCCGCGCAAGGCCCCGCCGGAAAGCCCGTCCAAAGGGCGCAGAATAGGGATACCGTCCAGCATGCCGCGCTTCCTTCCAGGGATTTGCGCCCCGCCATGATCTTGTGACGCCCCCAAAGCCGGCCCGCCAAGGCCGCGGCGGCGTCGCCCAAGGCCAGGCACAGTATCGCCGCGGAAACCAGCGCCGGCCTATCGCCGAAAAACAGCATCACCAGCAAACAGCCGGCGCTGGTGTGGAATATGCCGCTCACCCGCCGGGCCTCCTCGGCGCGCGGGATGGCGTCGAAGGGCGCCATCAGCCGGCGGTTCAAGTCGGGCCGCTTGAGCCTGGCCGCCTCCACGATGCAGACCAAGAGCATCCACCCCGCCGCCGGGACCAGGACGCGAGGATAGCCGATCCAATGATAGGCGGCGAGAAAGGCCAGGGAGAGCATGTGAAAGGCCTTGCGCCGGACTTCGCTGGCCAGAGTCATGGCCGCTGGCTCACCGTTGCACCTGGACCAAGAAGGAACGCTGGAGGGGCTCGATAAAGCGCCATGCCGCGATCCAAAAGGACGCGGAATGGACGGCCACCCAACGCGCGGACTCGAGCAGGCTGACGGAGCAGGGGAATAGCGCCTTGACCAGAAGAAGCATGACCAAGCCGTTGGCCAGCGCTATCCAAGCCAGAGAGAAAACCGCTCCACCCGCGGCGTTCAAGTCCGGCTGGGTGCTCTCGCAGAGGCACTCGAATGTCTTGATGAGGTGGAAAGACAGAGTCGCTCCCATCAGCAGAAGGAAAAGCCAGAACGCCGGGGATTCGGGCCGCCACCAAAGCCACAGCCGATAGCCGGCCAGCGCCGCGAGCGAATACACGGGGAGACAATAAGGCGACAAGGCGATGAAGGCGTTGGACTCCGAAACGTCCACATGCCCCGATTTCTCGCCGGCCTTGAAGCCCATGACCTTGGCGCCGGAGCACCAGGCGGCCAGGGCATGAGTCAGCTCATGGCCGAACACGTAGGCGCGAGACAGCGCCGAGTCCAGGGCCTTCCACGAGCCGGTCTTATCGTGGCCCAGCCATCGCCCCGCCAGGCAGGCGGCGCTGGAAAGCGCCAGGCCGAGCGTGAAGGGAAGCACCGAAGGCGCGCTCAATACGGCCTGGCCCAGACCCAGCGCCGCGGCGCCCAGGGTCAAAGCCGCCGTGGGACCCAGCGCCAAGCCGGCCAAGAGCCTCAGCATGGGTTCAGTCGAGTTGATAAGAGTCGAAGCGGACTCCCTGGGCCCGCAGCTCGCTTTCCCAAAGGCGGCGTATCTCGGGCAAACGGCGACGAGCCTCAGCGCTCCAGGGACTTTCCGGAGGGGCATGGAGCTCGGACGCCGCGCGCAGCCAGGCATAGGCGTATTTTAGAGAGCTCTCGGAGACCCGCTCATCCCGTCTGTGCCGGGCCAGGGCCAGGCGTTGATCCATCGTCTCAGCCGTCAGCCGGCCCTGGGAAAAATCCCGAGCCAGCTCACCCTCGACGCGCGCCAGCTCCGCGTCGAAGAACGCCCTCTTGGCCCCCGGGTCGCTCTGCCATGACAGATAAAGCTCCGCCCGGCGATAGGCGCTCCTGGCGCGCAGCCAAAGGTCGGCCGCGGCGCAACTCCAAATGAAAGCGACAAGGCTCAGCGCGGCTAGGGCGCTGCGCCATAGCCGCCGCATGGCGCCTAGAAACCGCTGCTCATCGGACCTTTGGCGGTCCGGTCGATGCTCGGGGGCCGGGTCTGAAGGATGTTGTGAATGGTGGTGGCCATGATGACGGGTCGCAGGGGTTTTTCCATGAACTCGCGCACATTAGGCTCCAGACGCAACATCTCGATGCTCTTGCGATCCATCTGCCGGCCGGTGATGACGATCACCGGTACCGCGCCGCAGCCCTTGGCCTGAAGCTCGCGCAGCACCTCATAGCCGCCCATGCCGGGAAGCATGAAGTCGAGTATGATCAGGTCGGGGTCCAAGGCCTGGGTCTTGCGCAAGGCCTCCAGGCCGTCGGTCGCCCTGTCGGTCTTGAACCCCTCTTTCTTGACCACGTGATCAATCAAATCGAGAAGGCTCTCATCGTCATCAACCAAAAGGACCATCTTCTGCGAGGGATCGCACAAAGGGGGCCCCTGGGGCGCTGTATCTTCCATTCGCTCGCTCCTAGACCGTGGGCTCCGGCGGCTTGGTCTTGAGCACCTTGTGCAGGGCCGTGCCGAGCACCTGGGGTTTGATGGGCTTTTCGAGGAAATCCATGACGTTGGACTCTTGCCTTATCATCTCCGACGTGGTCCTGTCGGTGTAACGCCCGGTCACCACGATGATGGGAATCTTGCCCGTCTCGCCGATCTGAAGCTGCCGCAATATCTCGAAGCCTCCGTAGCGGGGCAGCATGAGGTCGAGCACGACGCATTGCGGCATGACCTTGTGGATCAGGGCGATCCCTTCCTCGCCGTCCCCCGCGCTTTGGACCTTGAACCCCTCGCGCTTGGCCACGAACTCGATGAGCTCGCGCACCGCCTCGTCGTCGTCGATGACCACGACGAGCTTATCCTGGGGCCGATCGGACGGCTCTGCCATACCTGCCATTTAACAAAATAGTGCCGCTATTAAGAAATAGCGGCTCTAAAGGTTGGTCGTGACCAGGGTCTCCGTGCCGGCCACGCCGTCGACGCCGCGAATCTGTCCGACCACGAGAGTGCTGAGCTTGTCGATGGTATCGGCCTCGGCGCTCAGTATCGCGTCCCAGCCGCCGAAGGTCATGAAGACGTCGGTGACTCCCGGCAGCGATCTCACCTTCTGCAGGGCCTTTTGCTCCTTGCCCGGCGCCAACTTGCATAACACGAATGCTTTCATCATCTCCTCCTATTCCATTCATCCGATCGGTATTTAGGCTCCAGCCGTCTCGCCTCGTCCAGCCAAGACTCGTCTAGGCCGGTCCGGGGCGGCCTGCCCCATTCCATCTCCAGGCCTTGGGAGATTCCGCGCCTCAAATCCTCCGCTGGACACGCCAGCGTCTCGGGCCGCAGCGAGCCCTGATAAAGCCCCATGCCGCGGCGGCGCCGAAGAGCCCCGCCCAATAGCTTGCGGCCTTGCTCGTCGACCAAGTCCATGGGCTCGGCGCGCGAGAAGCATTGTTTCTCGAGAGGGGGGCCCGCCGGGACATTGGGCGGCGACCATAGCCGGCTGCGCACCCCAAAAGCCTTCAGGCCCAGATGTATCCCGCGATGCAGGTCCTTGTAAACCAGGGAAGGCGCGTGCAATCTCGGCCAGGGGAAGATCAGGGAGAAGGTCAGGTCTCCGTCATGGAACACCACTCCGCCGCCCGTGGCCCTGCGCACGATAGGCGCTCCCGCCAGGCCCTTCTCCTCGGCGGCCTTTCTCGCGAAGGCGAAGGAAAGGCTATAGCCGAAGGTGGTGGCCGGGCCCGCCCACTGGTAAAAGCGCAGTATCAGCGAGTCGGGAGAGGCGCCGTCGAGCAGCGCCTCGTCCAACGCCATCTGGGCGTAAGCGTCAAGCGCCGCAGGAGCAGAAAAAGTTTCGATCTCCGTACGCGTTGTCGATGCGCCCGACCGCGGGCCAGTATTTGTGCTCCTTGAGCCATGGCGCAGGGAAGACGGCCTTTTGGCGGGAGTAGGGATGGGTCCAGGTCTCTTGCGCGAGGCTGTCCGCGGTGTGGGGAGCGTTCTTGAGCACGTTGTCGGCCTTATCGGCCCTTCCCGATTCGATATCCCGGATCTCCTCGCGTATCAGTATCATCGCCTCGCAAAAGCGGTCGAGCTCGGCCTTGGACTCGCTCTCGGTCGGCTCGATCATCACCGTTCCGGCGACCGGGAAGGAGATGGTCGGAGCGTGGAAACCGTAGTCCATCAGGCGCTTGGCCACGTCCTCGACCTGGATATCGGCGGCGGCCTTGAGCGGTCGGAGGTCCAAGATGCACTCGTGAGCCACCCGGCCCTTCCGGCCGGTGAAGAGCACCGGATAATGCCCGGAAAGCCTGTGGGCGACATAGTTGGCGTTGAGGATGGCGATCTCGCTGGCGCGCTTCAAGCCCTCGCCGCCCATCTGGACGATATAGGACCAGGAGATGGGCAATATGGACGCGGAACCCCAAGGAGCGGCCGAAACCGCGCCGGCCTTCCCGTCGCGCGACAGAGGGTGACGCGGAAGGAAAGGAGCCAGGGCCGCACTCACCGCGATCGGCCCCATGCCGGGACCCCCTCCTCCATGCGGGATGCAGAATGTCTTGTGCAGGTTGAGGTGGCAGACGTCGGCGCCGAAATCGCCGGGCCGGCAAAGCCCCACTTGGGCGTTCATGTTGGCGCCGTCCATGTAGACCAGGCCCCCGTGCACGTGCACGACGTCGCAGACCTCCTTGATCTCCTCCTCGAAAACCCCATGGGTGGAGGGGTAGGTCACCATCAATGCGGCCAAATCCTTGGCATGGGCCGAGGCCTTGGCCTTGAGATCGGCCAGGTCTATGTCCCCTCCGGCGGAAGTCGCCACGGCGACGATGGCGAAGCCGGCCATGGCCGCGGAGGCCGGGTTGGTGCCGTGGGCCGACTGGGGAATGAGGCAAACCTTGCGATGCCCTTCCCCCCGGCTCTTGTGATAGCCCTTGATGGCCAAAAGCCCGGCATACTCGCCCTGCGAGCCCGCGTTGGGCTGGAGCGAGACCGCGGCAAGGCCGGTGATCTCGGCCAATTGGCCCTCCAGCTCGCGGAACAATGACTGATAGCCTCGCGCTTGCTCGGCCGGGGCGAAGGGATGCAGGCGCGAGAAGCCCGGCCAGGTGACGGCCATCATCTCGGAGGCGGCGTTGAGTTTCATCGTGCAGGAGCCCAAGGGGATCATCGAGGTGTTCAAGGACAGGTCCTTGGACTCCAGCCGCTTGATATAACGCATCATCTCGGTCTCGGAGTGATATTGGTTGAACACCGGATGGCGGAGGAACTCGCTTTGCCGGGCCAGGGACGCCGGGAAAGAGAGCTCCGGCGAGGCGGCCGCCAACTCTCCGGGCCGAGCGGTATGGGAGCCTCCGAATATCTCGAGCAGCTCGGCCACGTCGGCCTCCGCCGCGCACTCGTCGAGCGAGATCGTCAGTCCGTCCGGCCATTCCCTCAGATTGATGCGGCGGCGCCGGGCCTCGGCCATGATCTTGGCCCTGGACGAGGCATCGACGAACACCCGCACTGTGTCGAAAAACGGCTCCGAACCGAGCTCGAACCCGAGGCTCTTGAGCCCCTCGGCCAAGGCGCAGGCCAAGGCATGGATGCGCGCGGCTATGCGCTTAAGCCCGGCCGGCCCGTGATAGACCGCGTACATCGAGGCGATCACGGCCAAGAGCACCTGCGCGGTGCAGATATTGCTGGTGGCGCGCTCGCGGCGTATGTGCTGCTCGCGCGTCTGCAGGGCCAGGCGCAGCGCGCGCCGCCCGTTGGAATCCTTGGACACTCCCACGATGCGGCCGGGAAGCTGCCTCTTGTACGCGTCGCGGGCCGCCATATAGGCCGCATGAGGGCCGCCGTAACCCATGGGCACGCCGAAACGCTGGGCGCTGCCGACCGCGATATCCGCCCCGAACTCGCCCGGCGCCCTGAGCAAGGTGAGCGCGAGCAGGTCGGCCGCGCAAGTCACCACCGCTCCCGCCTGGTGGGCCCGCTCGCACAGCGAGGAATAATCGATCACCGAGCCGTCCGTGTTGGGATATTGGATCAACAGCCCGAAGGGCTTGCGTCCGAGGTCGAAGCGCTCGGGGCGGCAGACCTCCACCTGGAGGCCCAAGGCCTCGGCGCGCGTGCCCAACACCTCTATGGTCTGCGGATGGCACAGGGACGAGACCAAGAAGAGATTGGAATCGGAGGCGCTGACCGAGCGCGACAAGAACATGGCCTCGGCCGCAGCCGTCGCCTCGTCGAGCAGGGAGGCGTTGGCCACGTCCAAGCCCGTCAGCTCCATGATCATGGTCTGGAAATTGAGCAGGGCCTCTAGCCGTCCCTGGGCGATCTCGGCTTGATAGGGAGTGTAGGCCGTGTACCAACCCGGGTTCTCGAGTATGTTGCGCTGAATCACCGGCGGAGTCACGGTGTCGTGATAGCCCGCCCCGAGATAGGACCTGTAGATCTGATTGAGCTGCGCAAGCTCGCGCAGCCGGGCCAGGGCTTCGTTCTCCGGGAGGGCGGCGGGGAGCTTGAGCGGGGAGCGCAGCCGGATGGCTCGGGGCATGGTCGCGTCGATGAGCGCCTCGAGGCTGCCCGCGCCCAGCTCCTTGAGCATTTGGGCGATCTCCCCGGCATCCGGGCCGATATGGCGCGCGGCGAAGGAGTCGGAGGCTGGTATGGCGCCCTTGGCGGCCGGCCGGGTCTCAGTGCCCATCATGAGCCGGAGCCTTGAGATACTCCTGGTATTGGGCCCAATCCATCAGCTTCTCCAGCTCGGAAATCTGGCTGGGCTTGATTTGGAAGATCCAGCCTTGATCCTGGGGAGAACGATTGACCAGTCCGGGATCGGCCGAAAGCGCCTGGTTGGCGGCCACGACTTCGCCTGATATGGGAGCGTAGATGTCGAAAGCGGCCTTGACTGACTCTATCACCCCGCAAGACTGGCCATGGGCGACCTTGCGCCCCGGCTTGGGCGGGTCGACGAAAACCACGTCGGTGATCTCTTTTTGCGCGTGCTCCGAGATCCCGACCCAGGCGGTCTCCTTGTCGAGCCAGACCCACTCGTGACTTTTCATATACCGGCAGTTCTCAGGTTCAGGCATGATGTTTCCGGGATGACAGTGAAGGTGATACGTAAAACGGAACGGCGGAGACTTGCGCGGGGACCTTGCGCCCGTGTATCTCCACCTCGAGGGCGGCCCCGGCAGCCAGGTCCGCCTGGGAAAGATACCCCACGCCGATGCCCTTTTGAAGCGTCGGAGAGAAGGTGGCGCTGGCCAAGGAGCCTATCTCCCTGCCTTGATGAAAGACCCGGCAGCCGGGCCTGGGCACGCCCCGTTCTTGGAGCGCGACCCCGGTCAGCCGCCTCTTGAGGCCGCCCTCTCTTTGCTTGAGCAGGATGTCCCGGCCGATAAACGGGCCCTTGTCCAACTTGACGACCCACCCGTAATTGGCCTCGAGGCTGGTATGCTCATCGTCGATATCCTGGCCGTAGAGCAGATAGCCGGCTTCGAGCCTCAAGGTATCGCGGCTGCCCAAGCCGCAGGGGGCGGCTCCGATCGAGCGCCCCTTGGTCAGGAGATTGTCCCAGACGCGCAAGATCATCTCGTTGGGCACGATGAACTCGAAGCCGTCCTCTCCCGTATAGCCGGTGCGGGTGATGATGCTGGGCTGATCGAAGATGCGGCATTCCATGGCGCCGAAGCGGGGCAGGGCGGCCGCCTGCGGGAAATCCGTAGCCACGATCTGTTCCGCCTTGGGGCCCTGCACCGCGATCATGCCGTAATAGTCGCTTTCGTCCTTGAGCTCGACATCCAGGCCCTCGGCCTGTCTGCGCAGCCAGCGGAAGTCCTTCTCGCGCGTGGCCGCGTTGACCACGACGAAATAGCGCTCCGGTCCCAGGCAGGAGATGATCACGTCGTCGACCACGCCTCCTCGCTCGTTGGGCAGATGCGAATAGATGGCCTTCCCCGGCCGAATCTTGGAGATATCGTTGGTGTTGGTCTTTTGGAGCAGCTTCAGCGCGTCGCGACCCTGCGCCACAACCTGCCCCATATGGGACACGTCGAAAAGCCCGCACAAGGAGCGCACGGCCGCATGTTCCTTAAGTATGCTCTCATACTGGATGGGGAGCTCCCAGCCGTGGAAATCGACCATTTTCGCGCCCAAACTCACATGGGCATCGAAAAGCGCGGTGCGCCGGAGTTCTGTAGTGGCGGCCACGAATTAAAAGTAGCAAATTCCGTCGGAATTGCCAACGCGCGAGGAGGAAAATTATCATCCCGCGAGAGAGGCTCACTCCATGTTCCAGGATTTTTCAAACTGTACCCGGGTACAGTTCTGTAGAATAGGGCGATGTGCCCATACAAGTCCGATCTAAGGCTCTATGTTGCGCCTGGAAAATAAGGCGCTGAGCCTCGGCGTCGAGCCCGAAAAGGGCGGAGCGATCGCGAGCCTGGAGCGAATCGTCGGCGGGAAGAGGACGCAGCTGCTCTACACGTCCGACGGCCCCGGCTGGACCGGCGGCGCGCCCTGGATGTTTCCGGCGGTGGGGCGAAGCCGCGCGGACGGCAAGCCGGGATTCTGGCGCTTGGATGAGCGAATATTTCCCATGCCCATACACGGCTTTGCCGGCAGCCAGCGCTGGGACGGCTCGGCCGACGGAGAATCGATCAGCTGCCGGACCGAGAGCGGCCCGCCAACCCGGCTTCATTACCCCTTCGACTACACGCTCGAAGTCGTCTATCGCCTTTCGTCCGCGGGCCTGAGCGCGACGGTGGAAGTGAGCGCGGGACAGGGAAACACCCGGCCCATGCCCTTCTCCCTGGGCAATCACCTGACTCTCAAGGCCCCGTCCCCCAAGGACTGCTGGCTGCGCGCGCCGGCCTCGCAGGAATGGCTGCTCTCGGAGGCCGGTTTATTGACCGGCAAGACCCGTCCCGCGGCGCTGGGCTCGCCCGTGCTTTTGTCCGCCGATCGCCGCTGGCTCGATTGCGTCCTGAGCGGCTTTCCGCCGGGCGAGGCCTGGGTGGAGGTGGTCGACCCGGGGTCTTTCGGCGTGCGCGTCAGCCAAAGAGAGCTCTTGGATGCAGGGCGGCCCGCGAGGACGCGGCCGGAGCATTTCTGTTTCGTATTCTACGGCGACGCCAGCGGGGCTTTTTTCTGCCCCGAGCCGTGGTACGGCCGGCCCAATTCGCTCAACGAGCGCCAAGGCGTCGTGGAGCTGGAACCCGGGGGGCGCTTCCGCTGGGAGATGGCGCTGGAGCTGATCTAGACCCGCGCCTTTTCGAGGCAGCGCCTGATGTCGGGCTCGGACTGCTCGATCGACTCGCAAAGCCGGAATTGCACCCGGGCCCGGTTGAGATTGTGGCCGGGATAGCGGGTCTTGAAGTAGACGTCGCCCGCCAGATGGTCCTGGAAAAAACGCAAGCCCAGCTCGAAGGCGATCAGGCGTATGGAGTCATACAGGCGGCCGCGATCCTCCGCGGTGAGGAAATCACTGGCGCGCGATAGATAGCCCAAGACGAAGGCCTCGCACAGGCCCACGTCGAAGCGCACCTCGTCGAGCTCCAGCGCCTCCTCGCCGGCCGGGTTGCAGATCGAACGCAGGGCGTCGCCGAAATCGTAGTGGATCAACCCCGGCTTGACCGTGTCGAGATCCACGATGCTCGTGCCCTTCTTGGTCAGGTCGTCGATCATGATGTTGTTGACCTTGGGGTCCCCGTGGATGAGCCGGCGTTTGAGCGCCCCCCGCTCCAGCGCCTGCTCCAACACGTCGACGAAATTCCTGCGCCGGTCGACGAAATCCTTCAGTCTTTCGACTTCCTTGTTCCCGTTGGCCCTCTGGGAGGTTTCCCGCCCCCGCGCTATCTCGTCGTAGGACTTGAGATAGCCCGGCGTGACGTGAAACCCGGGAAGCGTGTCCCTCAGCCTCGAGGCGTCGAGATCGGACATCAGGCGGTGGAACTGGCCTAGCACGGTGCCGGCCTCGCGGGCGTGCTCGGGTCCTTGCGCCTTGTCGTAGGATGTAGCCGAGGCGATCACGGTCAGGGCCCGCCACCATTCCCCATCGCCGTCAACGTGATAGGGGCGGCCGTCGCGAGCCGCGATGAGCTTGGGCAACTGCCACAAGCGGTCGGCGCCCTCCGATTCGCGCTCGAGACGGCGATGCGCGTGCTCGGTCACCACGCTCATGTTCTCGATGATCCATTCCGGCTTCTTGAACACCCGCTGATTGATGCGCTGGACTATCCCCCTCGCCTCGGAAAAATGTGTGCGGAAAACCGCCAGATAGGTGTCGTTGACGTTGCCGGCCGCGATCGGGCCCAGATGCACCAGGCGGCCGGGAAAGTCGAATTGCCGGGCCACCTCAGAGGCGCGAGCCAGACGTTGTTCGGTCATGACCGGGCTAACGCTCCGATCAGGGCCTTGGCGAGCCTGCCGCGCGCCAGCGCGTCGGAGAACGCGAGCTCGGCCAGGCAATAGCCGTCGGCGTCGATCTCCACCGCGGAGACCGTGCCGGGCACGGACTCGAACCGTTCTCCGCCCAGTTCAAGGGACAGGAACAGCTTCTCGCCTCGCGAGAGGCGGGTCTGGGTCAATAGTTTCGCGCCCGAGGACCAAAGATTGATCAAGCGGCCCCAGGCGTCCTGGCGGGCGGCCTCGGATGGGAAGGACAGAAGCGCCGGAATGGAAGCGGGCATTAGAATCGGAGCGCATGGCGGAACACTCGGGCCGGTCCGCCGCTGGCGCTTTCTCCCACGGTCCAAAAGGCCTGGCCGTCCCAGGCGATGCCCACCGGCTTGTAGCGGCCGTCGCGATATTCGGCCAAGGCCACCCGGCCCGAGGCCTCGTCGGGCCTCTCCAAATTGTGCCTGACCAGCTCTCGATTGCCGGCATCGAGCGACCAGAGAGTCTTGCCGTCGAAGGCCAAGGCCGCGGCCTTGAGCCCGGGATAAGGAAAGGAGGCCACGACGCTCAATTGGCCGTCGTTGAGCCTCTTGTGTATGCGTCCGGAGCGCCCGTCGCAGGTCCAGAGATAAAGGCCGTCAAAGGCCAGGCCCAGGGTCGCCCCCGGCTCGCGATAGCTCTGCACGCGGGTGAGCTTGTCGTCGCGCATATGCCGGCTGATGGCGCCCGAGGCCGAGGCGGTCCAAGCCGAGTCCGCGCCGAAGGCCACGGCCACCGGAGTCTCGGACGGGAAATGGATGAGACGCTTGACCGACCAGTCCTGCGCGGAATGCTCGTAGATCGATTGCGTGAACCAGTCCACCACCCAGAACGAGGCGCCGTCGAAGGCCAGGGTGGAGGGATGCTGATAGGGCAGGTCCCAGCGCCGCGCCGCCCTCTCGCTTTGCTCCTGAAGCCGTATCCGGCGCTGCAGCGTCGCCACCGCCAGACCGCAAGCAAGGAAGGCCAGCACCGCGAAGAAATAGAAAGAGGCGCCGCGGCGCGAGGCGGGCGGAGCCAAGCCGATCGAGGTGCCTTCGAATCTCAGGCTCTTGGAAAGGCAGGAGCGAAGCGACTCGCGAGTCCAAGGCGGAGCCACCACCTCCGAGGCTCCGATGCGCATGAGAGAGACCGCCCGGGCCGCGTCCCGCTTCTTGAGCGCCACCACCACGGGCATGAGCGGGCTCGCCCTCAAGATCTCGCGCAGCAACAGGGCGCCGTCCTGCTCCTTGGAGTCCACCACCACCATCAGCCGCGGCCGCGCGCTGCGCAAGAGCTCGACCGCCTCGCCGAGCTGCGCCGCCGAGTGGACGATATGCCCGGCCTCCCCCGCGGCCAAGGACAGGGCCCTGCGATCCTCCTCATTGGAGCCCACCAGGCCTATGATCGCCATTTCATGCCCTCGTCAGCGGCGCGGCTCCGGAATGCTGAGAGTCGCTCCCTCCTGGGGAAGCCCCCGCTCCACCTTGTCCCGATTGGCCTCGTAGATGGTCTCCCAGAGATTGGGATCGCCGTAATAGGTCTTGGCCAGCGAGCGCAGCGTGTCCCCGGGCTGGACCACGTGCTTGCGCGGCCAGGCCGGGGGCGCGGGCTTCTTGGGCTCCTCGGGCTTGGCCGGCTCGAAGGCCGCCTTTTCGGCCTGGGCCTCGCGGACCTGGAACTCCAAGTCCTCCTTTTTCCTCTGGAGCGATCGGAAATCGTCCTGGAGCTCGCGCACCCGCCGCTCGAGCACGCGCAACTGCCCGTCGGCGATGTCCCGATTGGTCTGGGACGCCTTGGTCTGGGCGTCCAGGCTCTTGCGCTGCTCCTCGAGGCGGTTGATCTCGGCCTTGAGCGACTCGGACTCGCTGGCGGCTTGGCCCACGAACGAGCCCGAGAACGAGGGCGCTCCGAATCGATAATTGAGTCCGACCTGATACGACCCGGCGCCCCGGTTGATGCCTCCGATCGGCAATGTCATGGCCATGTCCAGCACCATGGGCGAGAAATTCACGCCGAAGCCGAAGGCCAGCTGGCTCACGCCGTCGAGCCTCAGCCCCTTGCCGATACGCGCCTTGAGCAAGCCCTGGTGAAAGGCGGCCTCCAGGCCGGGATAGATCTCGGTCAGGCCCGGACGGGAACGAAGGTCCACGGCCGCCGTCAGCCATTTCCTCCACGTGTATGCGCCGCCCATCACGAGCATGGGCCGGGGAGTCCCCACCGCGGTGATCAAGTCGAGCAGGGCCAGGGAGCCGCTCACCCCCGAGTTCGAGCGCAAGAGAATCCCGGCGTCGAAACCGAGCCCGAATTTTCCTTTGACGTCCGGCCCCTTGTCCACGTTGATGAACTTGAAATTGGCCCCGAACTTGACGGGCCGGGTCAGATGCAGCTCCGGCACGCGCCTTTCCTGCGCGTAGTGGAAAAGGAATGCGTCCCTATCGCCTCCGTGATATTGGCGCTGGAACAGGTAGGCCGCGCCCACGGTGGCCGTGGGCACCGGCTCGAAGGGCCTGAGATAGGTCAATGTGCCCACGGTCATGGGCCCCACCGGGGAGTGAAAACGGCCCAGCCCGGAGCCGGCTTGTATGTAGGGCGTATTGGCCGTGCCCGCGGGGTTGTAGAACAGGGCGTACGGGTCATCGGCCACGGCCGAATAAGCCATGCCCATGCCCATGGGCTTGGCTCCAGGCAAGAAATCGGAGAATTTAGCCGCCCTGGCCGGGCCCGCCAGGGTGAAAAACAGGGCCAAAGCCAAAGCCCTCATGCAGCGCCAGTAGGCTGGCTCTATCATGTCTTATCGGTCCCGATT
>JACQPG010000161.1 GCA_016207665.1 Elusimicrobiota bacterium
CGCCTGTCGGCGGCCGGGCCTCCGTCTTTTTGAAACTCTCCTCTCACAGCCCACCAGAACTGAATAATCTGATGAGCTCAATCGGAGGGAGGTGGCATCTACATTTTATCTAGTAGCACAAATGTTCTTGTATCTTGCGCCACCTCCTTCTTTGTAACTCCCTTAATTTTCCGGCAAGGGTGGGAGTTTTGCCCTTGCCACCTAATTCGCTCGGTGAGAGGTGTCGAGCCGCGGAAGGATTAGTCCCGCGCCGATTTTGCTGTAACCCGGTTTCGGAAACCGGGGGCTGGTCCTGCCTATCCCTTCTTCTGGAGGATGTGAACATCCTCCTTTGCTCTTTGGATTGCCGCTTTGCGGCTCTCCAAATTGTTAGGTGAGTACGAATA
Source organism: Elusimicrobiota bacterium (assembly GCA_016207665.1). Classification (GTDB taxonomy): domain Bacteria; phylum Elusimicrobiota; class Elusimicrobia; order UBA1565; family UBA9628; genus JACQPG01. The sequence continues at coordinate 387 of JACQPG010000161.1, forward strand.
CTCCCTAACAAAGGAAAAAGGGTGGTGCCCGGACCCCTTGTAGTTCCCCGTAGGGGAATCTACAAAGTAGGCCTCGCCGGCCGGCCGGTTTTCAAAAACCGCCACGGCATTGACAGTCAGGTGACCGTCAAGCAGCCGGCTGGCCTGAGCCTTGGCCCTCTTGAGGCTTCCCTCGAGAGAGGGGAAGTACTCCACCTCTTCGCACAAGGTGAAGTGTCCCTCCTGGCCACTCTCGGGGTCAACCGAGATATAGCCAGCTCCGGCCGGGGCGTCGACAAAGACGCCGATGATGCCCCTCTTCATTCTTCTTACCTCCTTCTGCTCGGCTTATGGTGCCTCTCGCACCAGATTGGAAGCCGATGGCTTCCTTCCGAGCGTTTAATGCTCAACTGCTTATGTGTTTAAGCACTAAACGCTCGGAAGGAATACATTGTATAATGTGCTTGTTCTGTTTTCGCCGTTTTCGGCTCATCAGCTCGGATGCACATCCGAGAAACAGAGAGAGAAAGTGAAGTTGTTAGTTTATGAGCCATACAACTCCCACCCACTTCCTCTCGTTTGCCCCAGTGGAGGGGCTTAGGTGCTGTGGATAGCGGCATTAACGATAAGCTTCATGGTTCTGCCGCCACGAGTGGGAATCTCAATGACCTCCCAGGCAACAATTGACTTGCCGCTTGGAGAAATCACGGATTCCCGTCCAAGAACAAAAGAGTCGTAACTTCCCGACTGGCGGTAGTCCGAGCGGAACCCAGTCCACTCAAACACTCGGTCGGGAAGCCCGGCCGAGATTGCCTTGGCCAGCGCCTCCTCCGTTCCCGAATCATTTCCATGGTAGCCGAGGGAGCGCACGCTCCTTTCAAGTTCGCGAGCGGTGGTCATAATTTCAACCAACGCGCGATAGGAGACATAGCGCTCGCGGCACCATGTGCCGAGGGCTTGTTCGCCGCGCGCCTCGGCCTGGCGAACAACTTGGGCCACGGTCCAGGCATCGCACAGGTCATTGCCAACACGGAATCTCCTGTGGCTTTCTGTGGCCGCATGCCTTTCGTCACTTAGCACGTAGAGGAGCCGCCGTGTTGATTGGCGTGCGGCAATGGCAACCGCCATCTCGCGTACGCAACCCAGCTCCGCGGCTTTCAACAGCATTGCCGCGTCGCGCGGGTCGCAGCCCAGCTTCACGGCCTGCCGACCAGACTGGGTGATCTCGGCTTCGGAGGTCTCGGCTACCAACCCAAGAAGTTGAAGTTGGCTCTTGGCCTGCTTCCAGTTTGTCTTGGGCGGCGAGTCAATGAGACTGAGCGGGTTGCCCACCCGCGAGAGCCCCAACGACTTAATGCCGAGTACCACATCGCGCAGTGGCCGCCGGTATATCTCGGGCTGGGTGCGCTCCGGCCGATTCAGGGCGTTCTCTTCTGAGAACAGCCCAACATATGTGCCTTCGCGCACTCGGCCGCAGCGGCCCCGCCGCTGCCAGAGACGATCTTGAGCGATCTCCACAACTCGCAAGCCGGATGTATCCGACAAGGGGTCGTAGAATATTTCCTTGGCAAGACCCGAGTCAACCACCCAACCAATGTCTGGCAGAGTGGCGCCGGTCTCCACGATGTCGGTGGCAACCGTCACCGTAGTTCCCGACCGCTCGGCAAATGGCGCGTGGCGATCCTCCGCGTCCAGCTGGCCGTGCAGGGGCAAAATGGTAACACCATCCAGCTTGGACTGCCCAAGCCGCTTCCGAATTGCGTCAATGGTCTGGTCAATTTCCCACTTTCCGGGCATAAAGACCAGACCGTTGCCTTGCTTGCTGCCGACAACCATTTCGATCACGGCGTTAGCTGCAGCTTCAAACGCCTCGCCGTTGCGCAATCCCACATCGCCGACATATTTCTCGGCAATAGGATGCAACATGGCAAGATGTGAGCCATCAACCACACCGCAGTTAAAGTGCCGGGCGAGGTACGACGGGTCAATGGTAGCGCTCATCAAGAGCATTGCCACCTTGGACCCCTCATTTTGCGCCCGCTCAATAAGGGCGGCGTTAAAGTCGCCCATGAGTGAGCGCTGGTGGAACTCGTCGAGTAGCACGCACGTCACTCCATTCAGAGAGGGATTCCGCAGGATTTTTGCCTGTAGTATTCCCTCGGTCATGAACAGAACGCGCGTGGCACTGGAGATCTTGCGCTCCCCGCGCATCTGGTACCCAACGAGTCCGCCGAGCTCCGTGTCCATTTCTTGAGCGACGCGAGCGGCAAGCTCAGCCGCCAGTGGACGCTTGGGCACCGAAATCCAGATCTCGCCCTGTCGGACAAATCCGCCTTCGGCGAGTGCCTGCGGCGCCTGGGTGGTCTTGCCCGTTCCGGTGGGCATCACTATAATGCCACGACCGGCCCGAGCCAGTGCCACCACATCATTGGCCACTTCCCAGAACGGAAGACCAAGGGCCTTGCCGTTCACCGTGCGTTTTTGCACCTACAACTCCTCCTTTCACCACGGGCATGCCGTGGTTTCCGTACCTGGAATCGTCGGCTCGCTGCCCCACACAAGGGCATGCGAGCCCCAGAATTCAATTGCCTCTTGGAGCCGCTCTTGTGCGGCCCACGGCTCCACGCATCCGGGTCCGCCGATATAGGCGGTACGAAGTTCGTACCACCCCTCGGGCATCCGGCGCACAGTGAGTGTGAGAAGAGACGTTGGCTCGGGCTTTCGGTTTTTGACAAACCGCGAAAGCCCGGGCCGGTGCAGGCGTTGGGCGTAAATAATCTCGTCTTCCTCTCGCGTTTTCACGCAGTTGGAAGCACCGATTATATGCCCAAAATCAACGGTCCGCTTCACCCGCACCTCATCCGGCCAAACTTGCGCCAGAGATTCAGACAGAAGTTCGGGCGTCACGCCAGCATGGATATGGCTCGGTTCGCGGTCAAAGACCTCTTCGCCAGAGCCAAGGTACCACTCGGCCATAGGTATCACTCCCTTCTAACTTATTTATGTAAGGTGCTACCCTCTTTTCAGCCCACCATCATGGTGATGGGCTCAAATAAGGGTGGGAGAATGCAAGCCATGCAAGCAAGCAACTCTCCCCCTTAAAGTGCTGTGCGGGTACTCTCACTCCCCGCGATTTTTCTGTTTGCCGCGGTTAGAGCTTGCGCTCCAGAGCCGCGGCAACGGCCTCCAGCTCCTCTTGGTCGGCATCCTGCCTCTCCAAAAAGGAGCGGATAGCCGCATAGATCTCGCCGATGCCAGCCACGCGGGCCAGCTCAGCGATGTCCTGGCCCCCGGGGAACTTACCCTTGCGCTCCATGAAGCAAGCGCGGGGTAGCAGGTCGCAGGCCACCCGATACAACGGGATGGCCTTTTTGACCTGCGAGAAGTCCCCCGCTCGCCGTGCAGCCCAGCTCTTCCGGTCGGACGCGTCGCGCATAAAGCGCTCTGCGACCTTCCGGTACTTCCGGGCGAGGTCGGCGGGGCAGAGCTGGCTAGAAAGCCGTTCCGCGAGGGCGGCTCCCCGCGCCGTCACCGGCCGGCCGTTGGCGAGGATCATCTCGCCGACCGACTGAAACGGCGGGTGTCCGCCAGACAGCTCGTCGCTCGGGCCGAGCTCCGGCGCCACCTGAATGACATCCAGGCGCTGACCGGAAATCTCGTCGCGGAGCTGGACGAGCTCCGGCTCGACCGTGCCTTCCACGACGCTCACGACATCCATGTCGTGGGCGTCGGGAACACCGAGGACGATGTCGTACGACACCATCTCGGCTCCCCGCTCCAGCGAGATCTCCTCCGGAAGGAGGATGACTCGCCCGGAACGGTGGTCGGACTGAAGCTCGACGAGAGCCTGCCGGCAGGTATCCTGCCCGCCGAACTCGCTAACGAGCGATGCGACGAACGCATCGATCTTGTCGGCGAGCGTGAGGCCCGCGGCGAGGTCGAGCTCGCCGGCCCGCCCGCGGTTCGCTTCCGCAACGAGCGGGACGATTGTTGCGGCATCCTGCAGAAACTTGTCCTGTTCCGCCGGGAACTTGCGCTCCACGGCGTACAACAGGCAGTCCTGCAGTGCGCGGGTTGCCGACTTGAATGCCTTGCGGGGCGTCAAGCCGGCATCGGCGAGCCGCTCGCGGAACTCAGCAGTAAACTGTGCCGCCATTTCCGCGAGTGCCGGCCACTGGGCCGCGGGAATTGCGTCCCACGCGGCCCGCCGGACAGCCAGTCCCTCCGCGTCCGTGTGGCGCGAGTGGCACGCCACAACGAACGGGAGAGCCAGCCAGCTCTCCTGGTGCGTGGGGTAGTTACCCCACTGCTCTACTTGCGTAGGCAGGCAGAGCAAGACGTCCTTGCGAACATCCACCAGCTTCGTCGGAGCATCGTACTCCCCGACGAAGATCTCGTTGACATTGTTGGTTACGACCGAAGAGAATCGGCCGGAACCAAAGACGATCTTTGTGGCCATTTAGGCCACCTCCTTTCTTGTCTCCTATTCCTATTCTAAAAAGAACTTCCCTCCTTTGAACCCACCATATAATATTTTGATGAGCTCAAGTGAAGAGAGGAGAGATGCAAGCTGTGCAACGGTGCAAGCAAGCAGAGCTCTCCTCCTTGAATGTGCTGTGCGGGTAATTTCACTCCCCGCGGTTTCTCTGTTGTGCTTGGCGACCTAGTCGATCAGGTCGCCCGGCTTATACGCCGGGCTGTGCGATACAGCCACGACGTACTTGCCCAATTTGGGGTCAAAGACCCCAACCACCTCATAGAGGTGGGCCACCGCGTGAGCGATGGCCA
>JACQPG010000154.1 GCA_016207665.1 Elusimicrobiota bacterium
AGCGGCGCAGCTACGGCCTACGAGACGAGGAGTACCTGCGCCTCAAGGTGCTCACCTGCATGCTCGATCCGATCTGAAATCAGGTCAAAATCACCCACTCGCTTTGGAGAAGACCCGAAAATGTTTTAAATATATATGGATAAAATTAAATATCAACGGTCACTCTTAAGAAAAAATTCAGAGGGAAAGAGTCCGGTGCGCAAGGAAGCATCGAGCAATCCTGCGCCATCAGGTCTTGAGTGCAGGTGTGTTCTCGAATTTCGTCGTCTGCCCGACTCGTTCCGTTTTAGGCGCAGGGACCGCGTCCACGATGGACTCCTTGTGGACATCCAAATTTATGATGTCTTGGTATAATCTCGCATAGAGCCAGGATGCAATGGGGATGACTGGCTCGTCTATTTAATCTAATATGGCTTCGTGAAAGAGCCCAAGCGCCGTTTCGCCACCGAGGCCGTGCACGCGGGCCAGGAGCCCGATCCGGCGACCGGGGCGATCATGACCCCGGTTTATCTCACTTCCACCTATGTGCAACAGGGTCCGGGGCAGCATAAGGGCTTCGATTACGCACGCACCGTCCACCCGACCCGGCTGGCCTTGGAGCGCAATCTCGCCGCCCTGGAGGGGGGGCGCTTCGGCCTGTGCTTCTCCTCGGGGATGGCCGCGACCTCCACGCTGATCCAGGCCCTGGAGTCGGGCGACCATGTGGTGGCGGGCAACGATCTTTACGGCGGGACCTATCGCGTGTTCACCAAGGTATTCCAGCGCTTCGGACTGGGCTTCTCATTCGTTGACAGCACCGACGTCAAGTCCGTGGAGCGGGCGCTTACGCCGAAGACCCGGTTGATCTGGATCGAGACCCCGTCCAATCCCATGCTCAGGATCACGGATATTCGCCGGACCGCGGAGCTGGCCCATAGCAAGGGCATCAAGCTCGCCATCGACAACACCTTCGCCAGCCCGGCTTTGCAGACGCCCTTGGCGCTGGGCGCCGACTTCGTGGTCCATTCCACCACGAAGTATTTGGGAGGCCACTCCGACGTGGTGGGGGGCTGCATCGTCACCAACGACGAGGAATGGCATCAGAAACTCAAATTCCTCCAGAATGCCGTGGGCGCGGTCCCGGGCCCCCTGGATTGCTTCCTGGTGCTGCGCGGGACCAAGACGCTTCCCCTGCGCATGTCCAAGCATTGCCAGAACGCGATGGCGGTCGCCGAGCATCTGCTCAAGCACCCCGAGATCGCCAAGGTCCACTACCCGGGGCTGACCCAGCATCCCGGGCACGCCCTGGCCCGGACGCAGATGTGCGGCTTCGGAGGCATGATCTCCTTCGAGCTCAAGGGGGATCTCGAGCGGGCCAAGCGCATGATCTCGGGCACCAAGGTCTTCTCCCTGGCCGAGAGCCTGGGCGGCGTCGAGTCCTTGATCGGACATCCCGCTTCCATGACGCACGGTTCGATCCCGCGCGAGGAGAGGATCAAATACGGCTTGGTGGACGGATTGATCCGGCTTTCCGTGGGCATCGAGGACGTTCAGGACCTGGTCGAGGATCTCGACCAAGCCATTGCCCAGAGCCGGGCGTGATCGCCCCAGCGGCAATTCCCGCAGCACGGCGTCCTTCTTAGGGAGCCCGGGACCGGCGGCCTGCTTCCGCGCTGAGTTTTCTTGGGCGGCCGCCGCTCGGTCCCGGAGCTCACCCACTCTATACGATCGAGCCCGAAAAAAGTTCCCGAGAGGCCTCTATGTTCTAGCGGCCCAGCACCTCAAGCTCCACGTCGTCGACCGGCCTGCAATAGTCCGGTTCCCGGCAGACGAACATCTGCACGCGGCTGCGGCATTCGGCGTGGCTGATGAGGTTCCTCCAGTTCCAGGCCGCTCCCCAGATGCGCAGCCTGTAGCGTCCCTCGCCGTCCGCCTGGGTCATGCGGGAACGGATAAGCTGGTCCTGCTCGCCCTCCACCGTATCGCAGCTCTTGACCAGGTCCGCCCGGACCATCACGGGCCTGCCCGGCGTCACCGTGGTCTGTCCCTTCCTGGTGGTCCAGTAGAACTTGGGATATCCCACGCAGCCGCCCAGCCCCGCCGCGAGAACGGCCAGAGCCAAGGCCTTCATCGGCTGTGCACCACGCCCTTTCGCTCGCAGTAGCGATCCAACCGGCAGCGCGTGCACCACGGCGAGACCGGCTGGCAGAGATTCTGGCCATAGGGCACCAGCAGGTCGTTATAGATCATCCAGTAGGGCTTGGGCAGCTTGCGGCGCAGGGCCATCTCCGACTCGTCCGGATGCTCGGTCCTGATATAGCCCAGGCGATTCGAGATGCGATGCACGTGAGTGTCGACGCAGATGCCCGGTTTTCGAAAACCCAGGGTGAGCACCAGGTTGGCGGTCTTACGCCCGACTCCTTTGAGGGTCAATAGCTCCTCGAGGCTGTCCGGAACGCGCCCGCCGCAGCGCTCGATGATATCGTGGGACATCCGTTTGAGCGTGCGCGCCTTGACCCTATAGAAACTGACCGGGTAGATCGCCTTCTCTAAGCGCGGAATGCTGAGGCTTGCAAGGGTCCGGGGAGTCCGGGCCAGCTTGAAAAGCCGCTTCGAGGCCGCGATGGTGACCGTGTCGCGCGTCCTGAGGCTGAGCATGCACGAGCTCAGGACGAGAAAGGGATCGTTCGATTCGGCGAAAAGGCTGACGGCGGGGAGTTCCCAGCGCCTGACCTCGCTTTTAAGGATGCGGATGACCTGGTGTATGTCCGAGTCTTTCACGGATTCAGACCTTGAGTCCTTTTCCGCCGCAGCCAAATCACGCCCAAGCCGATGAGAGCGGCGAGCAGGGCCACGCTCAGCCAGGCCTGCGATTGAGTCAGCCGAAGGCCGGCTTGGCTATAGGCGTCCCGGCTCAGATAGCCGGCCGCTCCCAACGCCAGGCAGCGTACGATGGCCCCGGCCAATGTCCAGAGCATGAAATCGAGGAAAGGGAAGCGCAAAGCCCCGGCGACCGCCGAGACCGGGGCCAGGGGGACTATGGGCACGGCGCGAAGGAGGAAGACCATCAAGCCGAATCGGCCCACAAGCCGCCTTTCCAGGGCGTTGAGCTCGTTCCAGTGCAGCCCCAGCCACGGACCGTAACGCCTGATCAAAGGCTTGCCTCCCCAGTAGCCCGCCGCGAAGACCAGCAGGGCTCCCATGAGCGTGCCGAGCGCTCCGGGGATCACGATGACTCGCATCATGCCGGAAAATAGGGGCCAGCCCGACATCGAAGGCAGCAGCAAGGCTCCGGCCGCCA
>JACQPG010000013.1 GCA_016207665.1 Elusimicrobiota bacterium
CAATAGGGCAGGTGGCGGAATTGGCAGACGCGCACGGCTCAGGACCGTGTGGCCGCAAGGCCTTGGGGGTTCAAGTCCCCCCTTGCCCATGATTTTCCCCGCTAGATCGCCTCGACGACGGTGAATTCCTCTAAAGGCTCCAGGCTGAAGGAAAACGGGAGGAATCCCGAGACGTTGGAATAGAATCCCGCCTCGCCGGTCCAGCCGCTGATCAGGCGCAAGGGCACGGCCGACTCGACTCTCAGCCGGCTGACCCGCGCTTTGACCGGCTTGGAGGGGAGGATCACGTTCGTGTTAGCTTGGGACATCACCACCACATCGCCCGGCTTGACCTGATCCCATCCTCCCTGGGAAAGATCGAGCATCACGGCGCCGGACCGGGTGAGATAATGCTGAAGCCCCCAATGGGCGTCGCACCAGACCCTTCTTCCTTGGCTGATAGAGTCGCGCTCGATCCTTTGGGCGAAGGACCTTTGGGCGCCCGCATAGCGCCGATCGACCCAAGCCAAGGCGAGGCTCAGGACCAGCAGCGCGGCCAGGCTTCCGGAGTAAAGAAGAGAGAGCCGCCTCGGCGGCCAGCGTCTTTCAAGCTGCTCGGCCATGCAAAAGATCAGCGGCGGAAGCAGCCATAGGATCACCCGCGCCATGACGGACCAGTAAGCCCATGACAGAGCCAAGGCGGCGCCGCCCCAGACCCGCCACAGTCCCAAGCCGGGCAGGCGCCGGCTGGGCGTCGCCAATTGGAGCAGCGCGAGCAGGGCCCCGGCGCTGAAGATGATGCCGGTGGCGCGGTCCACGCCGCGGACCACGCCGGCCAGTATGTCCCAGGCCGGCCAAAACAGGGCGATCGCGATGATCCACGCCCCCGCCCAGCGGCGCCGCTGGGCGGTCAAGAAATAAGGCCAGAGCGCCGTCACCAAGCCGCACCCGCCGGCGAAGGCGAGTATGGATCGCCATTGATGCGTGGGAGCCGCCGTGGGTATGCGGGCCGCGTCGCGGTTGACTATCCAAAAGGTCTTCCAGAGTTGCCCCGAGCTCGCCAAGCCATGGATCCAATAGGCGGCCAGCCCGGAGGACGCCAGGCATAGATATAGGGCCGTCTTGCCCGGCGGCGCGCGATGGCGCCACAGCCAATACGCGGCTGGCAGCAGCAGGAACGCCGCGTAATATTTGCACAGAAGCGCTGCGGCCAGGGCCGCCGCGGACGCCCAATAGCGGGATGCGGAGCGGCGCTCCAAGGCGGAGAACAATAGGGCTAGGCCCGCGAGCCCGAAACCGGCCGCCAATTTCTCGCCCATCAGATGTCCCATGTTGATCAGATAGGCCGGAGTCGCCGTCACGATGAGCGCCGGCAATAGGGGCCGGGACAGGAAACGGCGAGCGATGGAATAGAGGCCGAAGGCGGCCAATAGATCGAAGGGAAACAGGATCAATCGCGCGGCCCACTCTTGTCCCCGGCCCAGCTTGAGAGCCAACGCCAGGATGTAGAAAAGCAAGGGGGGAGTGTTGTTCACCTCGGGATAGGGGACGGTCCGGCCATACCAGTTGAACTGGAAATCGAAGGGCGCCAGGGGGGATTTCAATATCTGCTGCGCGGCCGGGATGTAAAGGGCCTCATCGACGTGGAAGGCCTTGCCTAGAAACGGCGCGGAGCACAAAGTCACGAACAGCGACAAGACGAGCAGGGGTTTGGCTTCAGAGGAGCTCAATGGTCTTGAACTCCTCGAGCGGTTCGGAGCTGATGGAAAAGGGCAAGAAACCCGATACGTTCGAATAGAATCCCCCTTCTCCGCTCCAGCCGCTCATCAATCTCAGGGGCACGGGATGCCCGAGCCGGAATTCGTGCACGTTCGCCGGTAGGGGCCGGGGCGGTTTCTGAAGCGAGGAATTGATCCCCAGCACCACCACCACGTCCCCGGCGCGCGGCAGATCCCAGCCGCCCTTGCGCAAGTCCAGGCCTTGGGCTCCGGCCCGGGAAAGGTAATATTGCAGCCCCATATAGCCGCTATACCACACCCGCCGGGAGCGGCGCGCGTAGTTCTCTTCGATGTGTCGGGCGAATTCCTTCTGCGCCTTGGCGTAGCTATAGTCGACCCAGGCCAGGGAAAGGGTCACGGCCACGACCACGGCCAGGCTGGCCGCATAGAGCCGGCCCATGCGGGCGCGCCGGCGTTCGAATCCGGCGGCGGAGGCGAAGACCAAAGGAGGTATGGCGAAGAGCATGATGCGAGACATGATGGACCAGTAGAGGAGCTGGATCAGACATACCGAGCTGGCCCAGGACGCCCAAAGCGGCCAGCCTTTCTCCTTTCGAGCCTCGCTCATGAGCCAGACCAGGCCCAGCAGGCCGCCCGCGGCGAAGAGCACGCCGGTGGCTCGATCCACCAACGCGACGGGCGGGCCCAGGTCCCAGGCGGGCAGGAAGAGGAGCACGGCGGTAAAAAGCGCTCCAAGCTTGAGACGGCGCGAGGCCTGGAGCCAGGGCCATGCCGCCGTGATGAGGCCGCAGCCGCCCAAGAAGGCCAGGAAGGATCGTCCTTTGTGCGACCACGTCGACCACCAGGAGCCGGCGCTCCTCGAGCCTATCGACCAGAGCGTGCCGGCGCCGCCGCCCCCTGTCGCGAAATCGATCGCAAACCAGAGCGACAACGGCAACAAGGCCAGCAGGGAATAGGCGAGCAGTCGCTTCCAGGTCCAACCCCTCCCATAAGCGTAGACCAAGGCCGGCGCCAGCAGGAATACCGCGTTGTATTTGGACATGATCGCCAGGGAAAGCAGGGCCGCGGAGAGAAACATCCAACTTTTCCGCCGGTCCACGGCCATGACCAAGAGATAAAGGCTCGAGAAGCCGAATGCGGCCGACAATTTCTCCGGCATCAGATGGCCCAGATTGATGAGATAGGCGGGCGAGGAAACAATGAGCAGCGTGGGCCAGAGGGGGCGGGTCAAAAAGCGGCGAGCCAACAGATAGAGAGAGCAAGCCGCCGCCAGGTCGAAAGGGAGGAAAACGGCGCGGAGCGTCCATTCGGAACGTCCCAGGAGCCGCATGGCGGCGGCCAGCAAGAGGCCCAGTATCGGCGGGTTGGTGTTGATCTGAGAAGCGGGAATCTCCTGCCCGTACCAGGTGAAATCGAAGGCGAAAGGGCGGAAGGGAGCTCTCAATATTTGCTCGGCTACGGCGAGAAAATACGGCTCGTCGTTATGGATGGCTTTTCCTAAGAATAGTCCGAAAAGAAGCAGGACCCAGGCGCCCAGTATGGCCAGGTCGCGTCCGAGGGGCATGGTGGTATATTGAAGCAAGTGCTGACATCCGGTGACTATAGTCCTATTGACAATGCCCTTGGCCAAGGATATACTGTCCAAACTTCTCAATGCTAAACTGACTGTGCCGTCATATTATCCTTTACCCTTATCATCATAACGGCGCACAAGGGGGTTATAGCATGAGAAAACGCATGAGCATCATGGGGAGGAAGTCTTCGGGTTTCACGCTCATCGAGCTGATGATCGTGGTCGCAATCATAGGTATATTGGCGGCGATCGCCATCCCGAAGTTCTCCAACCTCATCCGCAAGTCCCAGGAAGGAGCCGGCAAGGGCAACCTGGGATCAGTCCGCAGCGCGCTGAGCATCTACTACGGCGACATGGAAGGCGTCTACCCGACCGAGCTCGAGTCTTTGACGGTCGCGGGCAAGTACCTGAGTGCTCTGCCGCAGGCCAAGACTCCGCCTCACCACACCGACAACTCGGGCGTGGCCGACGGAGCGGCGACTGTCACCGAGGCGGCTCCGGCGGGAGGCTGGTTCTACAACAGCGTCGTGGCCGATGCGAACTTCGGGACCGTGCTGGTCAACTGCACGCACACGGACACCAAGAACAGCATCTGGACCTTCTATTGAGGTCAAGGTCCTAAGCGAGGGTTTACCCTCTCTTAGGGTCGAAAATAAGGAGGGGACCTCCTCGCAAGGGGCGGTCCCCTCCGTGCTGTCGGCTCGAAGCTTATCATGGATATCTTCGTCGCTCTCTGGATCGGCGCCTGCCTAGGAAGCTTCGTCAACGTCCTGGTCCATCGATTGCCGCGCGAACAGTCCGTGGTCGCGCCAGGCTCGCGTTGCCCCCGCTGCGGCGTTTCCATCCGCTTTTACGACAATGTCCCCGTCTTCGGCTGGTTGTGGCTTGGCGGTCGTTGCCGATCGTGCCGAGCCAAGATTTCCCTTCGTTATCCCTTGATCGAGCTGCTTACGGCCGTTCTCTGCGCCGGTCTGTGGTGGCGTTGGCGGCCCGATTTGGCCTGGTCCGCGGCCGCCATGGTCGTCGCCGCGGCGCTGGTCGCCGTCGCCTTCATCGACTGGGATCATTTCATCATCCCTGATGAGCTCTCACTGGGTCTCTTGGGTCTCGGGCTGCTGGCGTCGCCCATCAATCCGCTTTTGTGGGGAGAGCATTGGCTCGCGCGGCTGGGATCGGGACTCTTGGGCGCGGCCGCGGGGTTCGGTATGTGCTGGCTCACCGCGGAAATGGGCGAACGCCTCTTCAAGAAGGAGGCGATGGGAGGCGGAGACATCAAGCTTATGGCGGCGGTGGGGGCCTGGACCGGTGTTTTGGGCGCTTTCGACTGCCTGATGATCGGTTCTTTCCTTGGAGCCGTCTACGGATTGTCGCTGATGGCCAGGCGCCGGCTCAAACGTTCCGACCCCATCCCATTCGGGCCCTTCTTGAGCGCTTCCGCCCTGCTCAATTTCTTCTGGTTGATTCCCCCCGACTTCCTATTCCGCTTGACCTTGTAGAGCGTCATTTCGCCCTGACGATTCTCCAGCTCCAATCCGTAGCTCGCCAGCAGGGGGCCCCATAGCGCATGCTCGGCCGCGCTTCGCGTGACGAAGACCGGTTCGCCGCGAAGCTCGATGGCCTCGATGCGCTCGAGCAGGGCCGCGGGCTCTTGGGCGTAATATCGAAGATTGAGCGGTCTGCGACCGGCGAAATAAGGGAGATAGACCTGATCCTGCCCAGTGGCCGTCACCCAGGCGTTCTCCGGCGTCAGGCGGGCGATCCAGAGGGATTCCTGATAATCACGATTGGCCTCGGGCGAGATCTTGCCGGCCAATGCCATCCCGTTGGAGAGGCCCGTGACCGCGATCCACAACGCCAGCGCGGGCCGTAGCCACGGTCGAAGCTCCGCTCCCAGAGCGATCAATATCCATAACGCCGGAAGATCCGAGACGCGATAGACGATCTGATGCGGCTGCCAAGAAGCGAAAAGCAGGGCGTAGCCGCCCAGCCACAGCGCGCAAAACCGGCTCACGTTCGAGCGAGGTCCGCGCCAGTGTTTATAGGCCGAGGCCGCGGCCGAGAGTATCGCGGCGGCCGCCAGAAACCATCCCAGCAGGCGCGCGCCCTCCGGCCACCCGCTTGGATCGACGAAGACCCGAGCGCTCATCACCGCCCAATCCCCGAGCCCTTCCAGCGAGTATCCACCATACCAATGGAAACTCCTGTCCTCGTTGAGCGCGGCGCTGCCCAAAAGCCAGACCCGCCACTGCTGGAAGTCGGCGGGACGGACGCAGAAGATCGCGGCGGCCGCGTAAACCGCGCCCAATACGGCCGCAACGCAAGCCGCATAACGCCACAGCGCGGCACGTCCTTGCGCCCGATCGTTCCAGAATCTCCAGATCATGGCGGGCAAGAACATGGCGTGACCCACATGCCCCAACGCGGCCTGGGCATGCCATAGCCCCAGCCACAAGGGTCGCGGCCGGCTCCTGAGCGCCTGCCGGAGAGCGAGTAGGAGGAAGAATGTGCCCAGAATATAAACCTGCGCCTCCAGGCTCCACCACCAATAGGCGTGAGAAATCCCTAGCCCGGCCGCCGCCAGCATCGCGGTCGCGCGGCTGATCTTAAGGTCGAGCAGGATGCGGCAAAACAGGCCCACTCCCAGGCCTCCTAAAAGCGAATCCAAGGCCTGCAGAGGGACTATGGCCCTTCCCTCATAGCCCAGAAGCTGCCATAGTCGATAGAACCATCGACCCAGGATCCCGTAACTCAGATGATTGCCATGCGCCAGGCGCGAATAATCGCCCAACTCCACCGCGATGGCGCAGGCCACTCCGTCAAAATTGTAATAGTGGCTAGGAAAGGCGAGGTAGAGGAGGACGAGGATCGCGGCTAGAGCCCAGGGTTCAGCTTTTCGCATCCCTGCCATTATAGCCAACGGCGCTTGCCGGTGCACAAACCCCATAAACGCCTTTCCTGCCTGAGCTCCGCCTCTTCGCTGAGCAGGTCGGCGGCCTCCTCGCAGAGTTCGATGGCGTCGATCAGTAAATGATAGCCCAGGGCCTTGAACAAACTGTCCCAAGTGGCGATCTTGGCGTTCATCCCGCGCTCGGCTCGACTGACGACCGAGACGTTGACGCCGGCTTGGTCGGCTAACTGCCGTCGAGAGATCCGCCTCTCATCCCTCAACTCAGCCAGCAACCTGGCCATCCGATGAGCCGCCGGCTTTAAGATCACCGGATATATACGATGCTGGGACGCAAAAGGTTCCGAACTTTGTGTCCGTGGTGGTTCGTTGCTTTCTTGCAAAGCCGGATTTCTGCTTGCTTTAGAGCAACAAACCGCGGAGTATTATCGGTGGACCGACTCGGTACGGAAGGGGGGGGATTCGAACCCCCGAGGGCTTTTAGACCCTACACGATTTCCAGTCGTGCCGTTTCAACCGCTCACGCACCCTTCCATAGAATGATCAAGAAGTGCAGTCCCGCGAAGCGGGGCACGCACCCTTCCAAGAAGTTGGAATTATAACGAATTTTGGAGGTCCCGGGTTGGAGCTAGAGCTTGAGGCTCATGCCCTCTTGCGCGGCGAAGCACTCGACCTTGATCCGGTTCTTGACCACATGCTCGCGGCAGTGGTCGACGAAGCGGTCCATCATCTCGTCGGTGTGGGTGGGATCGTGGTGGAAAAGGGCGAGCTTCTTGACCTGGGCCCGTTCGGCCAGGGTGACCACGTCCGAGAAGGTGCTGTGGCCCCAGCGTTTCTTGATCCGGTATTCCTCGTCGGTGTATTGGGCCTCGCTGATCAACAGATCGGCGCCTTGCACGAACTGGGCGATCTTCTCGTCCTCCTCGCTGAACTTGGAGCCCTGCAGCTTGGCGTATGGCTCATGATCGCTGATATAGGCCACGCTCCAGTTCCGGCTCTGAAAACGGAAGCCGATCGTGATGCCCGGGTGGTTGAGATAGTGCGTGGTGACCTTGATCCCGTCGAGCTCCACCGGCTGTGAGAGCTCGGCGAAGGAGAGCGCGGCGGCGACCTCGGATAGGGCCACCGGGAAATAGGGGTCGGTCATCTGTCCGCTCATGACTTCCTTGAAGGAACGGTCGGTCCCGCGCGAGCCGTAGAGCATGAGCCGGTTGCGCGAGTCGTAGAGGGGCGTGAAAAAGGGGAAGCCTTGAATGTGATCCCAATGGGTGTGGCCGATGAAGAGATCGGCTTGCACCGGCTGTCCCGCCGACTCCTTGATCAGCCTCTGGCCGAGCTCGCGCAGCCCGGTGCCCGCGTCGATGATGATGGTCCGGGAGCCGATTTTGAGCTCGGTGCAGGCGGTGTTGCCGCCATAGCGCTGGGTCTGGGAGCCCGGAGCCGGGATAGAGCCGCGAGTCCCCCAGAAACGCAGCTGCGCGGGAGCGCCTCCTCCTTCGATCAGGTGCCGCACCTTCTCCTTGAGATCATGGAGCTCGAAGGGCTTGATGAGATAGCCGTCGACGCCCAGCTCCTGCGCCGTCTTGATGTCGCGGGGATAGGACTTCGACGAGACGATGAGGATCTTGGTGGAGCGCAAGGACTCCAGCTCCTTGAGCCGCTGGAACACCTCGAAGCCGTGCATGCCCGGCATGAGCAGGTCGAGCAATACCATGTCGGGCTTTTCACGCCGGACGAGATTGATGCCCGATGGCCCGTCGTCGGCCGTGGAGACGGCATAACCCTCATCCTCCAGTATGGCTGAAAGGACATGGCGCATCGAGGCGTCATCGTCGATGACGACTATCTTCTTCAAGCGCTAATATGTAACAGGGAATGCCGGCATCGTCAATAGCGGGTTGACGAAAAAAGTTGGGTATAATGACCCGATGAGCGATCTGCGCCAGACCGCATTGAGGGTTTTGGCGGGCCGGCGCATACCGCACAGGCGTCTGATCCTGGGCGCGGGAATCCTGGGCTCTCTAGCCATTCTTGCCTATCTGAGCCTCGGTCATATCGGAGCCCTTCAGCAGGTCAGCGCCAGGATCGATTGGTTCTGGGTGCCGGCCGCGGCAGCCTGCGCCGTTCTGGGTTACTTGAGCACGGGCTTGGCTCTCGCCGAGCTCTTAAAACTGCTGGGCTACCGTCTTCCGTGGGTGGAGCTGATGGGGATCGGACTGGTCTCGACCACGGCCAATTACCTGGTCTCTTCGGCGGGAGCCAGCGGCTTCGCCCTCAAGGCGCATCTGCTCCATCGTCGCGGAGTGCCTTACGGCATCACGGTCACGGCCTCGGTGTTGAGCTCGGCCATACTCTATTTCGTGCTCGCCGTGCTCATCGGGCAGGGACTGGTGTATTTGGCGCTCAATCTGCGAGGCACCCGGATCGCCGTCATGGAGGGGGCCCTGGGCTTGTTGCTGCTGTTGGCGGCTACCTTGCCCATACTCGCCGTCTTCCTGAGCCGGCGCCTTCGGGGAAATCTGACGCGGCGGCTCTTTCATTGGGCCAACCGCCTAGTGTTCTGTTTCTCCAAATCGGAGATTCCTCGAGAGGATTTCGAGGAGTTCGAGCTCCAATTGGCCCAGGGGCTCGAGCGCGTGCGAGGCAACAAGTCGAGGCTGACGCGCACCATCGCCTACACCTGCGTCGATTGGGGATTGGCCATGATCGCGGCTTTGTTATACAGGGTCTGCTATTATCTCGTTCCAGCGCTGCTCAGCGTGCCGAGCTTATGGCTGCTTAAGATCTCCGAGCCCGGCGCGGCGGATCAGGAGGGGCCAGCGCCGACTCTCGAGGCCCCGATTCTTGAACCCTCTCCCCAATAAAACCTAGAATCTCGACATCCATGGTTGAGCTGGTTTTCTGGTTTTCCGCTATTTTGGCAGTGATTTTTGCGAGTTTCATGTTGGCGCAAAGCTCGCTGTTCGCCAGTTCGATCTGCCTGCTTGCCGTATTGATGCAGGCGGCGACGCTGTTTTTCCTTTCCGGAGCTCCCATGCTGGCTTTTGTCCAGGTGCTGGTTTACGCGGGGGCCGTGATGGTGTTGATCGTGGTAGCGGTCATGGCTTCTCCCGGCCCCGCGCCGGCCTCGATCTGGAGCCGCCTGTCCTTGCCCCGGCCATTGGTCTGGGCCGGCTTGATCCTGCCCGCGCTGGAGTTCGCTCTGCTGCTGTGGGCGGGCGCTTTTCCCGGCGGCGGCTCGATGGGAGCGGCCCTTTCGACGCAGAACCAGATAGGGCCCATCCTTTTCGGACCCTATGCCCTGGCCACCGAGGCCGTTACGCTGCTGATGTTCCTGGCTTCCCTGGCCGTGCTCGATTCATGACGCTCTCCATATGGGGCGTGAGCGTGCTGCTGTTCCTGGCGGGGCTGGCCATGGTGGTGCTGCGCCGGCAACTTTTGGCCATGTTGTTGGGCCTGGAGTTGATGATCAATTCGGTCAACATCGCGCTGGTCTATACGGGCAGCCTGTGGGCCGACGCGGAAGCCCTTTCGGCCGCCCTCTTGATACTGGCGATCGCGGCAGCCGAGGTCGTGGTGGGCTTGTCCTTGATACTGAAGCTGAATGGGGCGGGGGCCCCGGTCGATTCCAGCGGGCTTTCGGAGCTTAAGGGATGAATCTCGTGCCGTGGAGCCTTTGGTTATTGATCGCCTCTCCGGTCTGCGCGATACTGGCCGTGTTCTTCTTCGTGCGCCCGCGAAAACCGCAATGGTCGCATTGGCCCATTCTGGGCTCCTGCGCCCTGGTTTGCCTGGCCGCCACGGATCTGACCTCCCGGGTCTACGCCGGCATGGTGCTCGACGTTCCGGTAGCCATTTGGATGCTGGGAGGGGACTGGTATCTGCCCTTCGGCTTCCGGGTGGATGGTTTGGGAACGGCCGTGCTGCTCATGGTCGCGTGGGTCGGGGCCTTGATCCAAGTCTATGCCAGCGGCTACATGAAGCACGATCCGGGTTTTTCGCGCTTCGTCCTGCTCTTCCATTTGTTCTACCTGGCCATGATCGGGCTGTTGGTTTCCAACAATTTCGTGCAGCTTTACCTGTTCTGGGAGCTGGTGGGAGTCTGCTCCTATTTCCTCATCGGTTTTTGGTATCAAAAGGAATCCGCCCGAAGGGCGGCTCTCCAGGCATTTCTCGCCAATCGCGTGGGCGATTTCGGGCTGATGTTGGCCGTGCTGTTGCTCATGGCCATGACGCATGGGAATACCTCCTTCTCCTCGGTGTTTCGTTTGCTGCCGGCGGCGCCCACGGAGATGGTGACCTTGGCAGCCTTCCTGGTGTTCTGGGCGGCCACGGCCAAGTCGGCCCAATTCCCCTTGTACTTTTGGCTTCCCGACGCCATGGAGGGTCCGACCCCGGTTTCCGCGCTAATGCACGCGGCCACCATGGTGACGGCCGGGATATTCCTTCTCGTGAGGGCTTGGCCCCTGATCTCCTCGATCGAGCTTCTTCCCCAGTTGATCGGCTGGGTGGGAGCCGCGACCGCCATAGGCGCGGGCCTCGTCGCCTGCGCCAAGACCGATCTCAAGAGGGTATTGGCTTATTCGACGGTGAGCCATCTCGGGATCATGGCCTTCGCTCTCGGTTTCGGCGAAACCGCGCCCGCCGTGTTCCATTTGCTGACCCACGGGTTCTTCAAAGCCGTGCTTTTCTTGTGCGTCGGCAACATCGCCCACGCCTTGGGTAAGGCCAGCGTCGGCGTCGATGAGACGGGAGGCCTGGCCGCCAAGATGCCGTTGACCTTCGGCTGTTTCACGGCGGCCGCGCTTTCTTTGGCGGGCTTGTGGCCTTTCGCGGGCTTTTACAGCAAGGATTCCATACTCGACGCCGCCTTCCATCAGGGAGGGCTTCAGGCGGCGGCGGGCGTGGCCATCGCCTTTCTCAGCTCTTTCTATATCTTCCGCATGCTCTTCCTTTCCTTTCTCGGGCCGCGACGCGAGCAGAGGGGGCCGGGCCACGCCCACGAGGGAGAGCCGGTGCTGGGCATCCCCGTTTTCTTCCTGTCCCTCGGCGCCGTGGGCGCGGGTTGGTTGAGCGGTCCGCTCTCGAGGCTATTGGCCAGCGGCTGGATGCTGCGCACCGGCATGTCGCCGGTCCCGGACTGGACCTGGAACGGTTTGTTCGCCAGTCAGGCCTGCGCCCTGGCCGGCGTCGGGGCGGCCTATTTCTTGACCACGCTGAGGCCCCAGTGGGATTGGGATTGGCGGAGACGATTTCCGCGGGTGGAACGCCTTCTGGAGAGCGATTTCGGTTGGAAGCCCACGGTCGCGGCCTTCTCGGCCTTGGTCGTCGAGGCGGCGGGGATGTTCTCGCGCGGTTGGGATACCCGCCTGTGGGACGGCCTGGTGGAGTCGACCGCGGATTGGGCCAAGCGCGGCGGAGAAAGGGCCGCGAGCTTGGCCACGGGCCAGTTGAACGATTATCTTTGGTGGATGCTGGCCGGGACCACCGGGCTTCTTTATCTGGTATTGAGATGACCCTCGGTTGGCTGAGCCTGGCCTGGATGCTTCCCGCCCTTTTCGGCGCGGCCGCCATGATGGCGGGCGCGCGGGCCCGCGGCGTGGCTTTGTGGGGAAGCGGTCTGACCCTGTCGCTATGGTTCGTCCTGGGCTGGACCTACGGCCTCGAAGGCGTGGAGAGCCTTTCCGAGTCCGGCCCCGTTCTGGCTTGGGGCATTCGCTATGCCTTGTTCACCGACGGGCTTTCCTGGTCGCTTTGCGGATTGACCGCCTTCCTGACATTGTTATCCTTGCTCTCTTCATGGCGGCTGCGAGTGTCGGCGGCTTATTGGGCCTGCTTCCTGTGGTTGGAGGCCGCGCTGATGGGCGTTTTTCTAGCGAGGGATCTGTTCCTCTTCTACGTTTTCTGGGAGGCGACTCTCATCCCCATGTTCTTCATCATCGGCTTATGGGGCTCCGAGAACAGGCGTCACGCCGCCATGAAGTTCTTCCTCTTCACCTTTTTCGGCAGCTTATTCCTTCTCTTGGGTCTATTAGGGCTGGTGAGCGAGAATCATCGCATGACCGGCGGCTGGAATTGGGATATGGCCGCCTTGACTGGTCCCGACGGGGGGATGGGATTGGCTATTTTCCTTGCGTTGATCTTGGGCTTCGGGGTCAAGGTCCCGATCGTGCCGTTTCATGCCTGGCTTCCCGACGCGCATACCGAGGCGCCGGCCGCGGGCTCCGTGATGCTGGCCGGAGTGATGCTCAAGATGGGAGTCTATGGGATATTGCGAGTGGCGATCCCGGCCTTCCCAAAACTGGCCTGGGATCTCTTGCCCTGGCTGGGCCTGCTCGCCGCCGTCAACGTCATCTACGGCGCGATCTGCGCCATGGCCCAGTCCGATCTCAAGCGCCTGGTCGCCTACTCGAGCGTCTCTCATCTCGGCTTCTGCTTGTTAGGCGTATTTTCCCGCACCCCGGAGGGCTTGACCGGAGGCAGCCTCCAACTCATCAATCACGGGCTTTCCACCGGCGCCCTGTTCCTGCTCGTGGGTTTTTTGTATGAGAGAGCGCATCGCCGCGGTTTGGCCGATTTCGGCGACCTGGCCTCGCGCGCGCCCTGGATGACGCTGTTTTTCTCCATCGCCATATTCTCCTCGATCGGGCTTCCCGGCTTGAACGGCTTCGTCGGGGAGTTCATGTCGCTGGCCGGCATGACGCGGGTCTTCGCGGGGCTGGCCGTAGCCGGAGTGCTGGGGGTGGCGCTGTCGGCCGCTTACGCCCTTCCGGCGTATCAGGCGGTGTTCTGGCGGGAGCCGGGCCCCGGCTCCGTGAGCGCCCAAGTGGGCGATCTGGACGGCCGGGAGAAGGCGATACTTTGGGCGCTCACGGTCCTGATGTTCGCCATCGGGCTCTATCCCAAGCCGTGGCTCGAGATGATCTGGTCGGCCATGCAAGGGCTTCAGTTATGAACAGCGCCGCCTTCCCCGTGGCCGTCCTGGCGCCTCATCTGGCGCTCGGTCTGGGCTTGTTCGCGGCCCTTCTTGCCGGCATGGGCCGCGTCGGCGAGCGCCCTTTGAGAGTATTGGTGGTCGCGGCCTTGGGCGCCGCCCTGGCCCTGGTCTGGGCCTGGCATCGCACGCAGACCGGCGGCCCCTTGATCCGCTCCGATGAATTCAGCTGGCTGGGCCAGCTGCTCTGCTACGGTGGGGCCATACCGCTGGCCTTGGTCTTGTCGGGAGGCGATATCTCGGCGGCCTTGCTTCTGGGCAGCGCGCTGGGCATGGGGCTGCTGGCCGTCTCAGGCAATCTCTTGATGCTCTTCATAGGACTCCAATTCATGAGCTTGCCGGGTTACGTGCTGGTCTCGCGCCAGGGAAGGCCGCGCTCTTATGAGGGAGCGGTCAAGTATTTCTTCGCCGGAGGCACGGCCAGCGCCTTGTTCTTGATGGGTTTGGCATTGCACTACGCCGACACGCGCAGTCTCGCCTTGGAGGCGGGATCGGGGGTGCTCAGCGAGGCGGGACTCGCGCTCATGGGCGCGGCGGCGCTTTTCAAGATCGGGTGCGTGCCCATGCACTTTTGGCTTCCGGATGTTTACGAGTCATCCTCGCCGGAGTTGGCGGGATTCTTCTCGACCTCCATGAAAGCGGCGGGTTTCTTGCTCTTGATGCGGCTTGTGGCCCTGGGGCCCGACTCGGCGCTGGCCGGATCCTTGCCCGCCCTGGGAGCCCTCACCATGATATTCGGCGCCATACTGGCGTTGCGCCAGCAAGGGCTTCAAAGGCTTTTCGCCTATTCCTCCATATCCCATGCGGGAAACCTGATATTGGGTGTGGGGGCCTGGGCGGCTCAGGGCGCCCGGGCCGCGGGCGCGGCCCCCGTGTTCTTCTATCTGGCGGTCTATCTCCTGATGAGCAACGGCGTCTTCCAGTTCCTGCGGGCCAGCTCCGCTGTTTCGCGCGGCGACCTGAGAGGCTTGGGGCAACGAGACCCGTCTCAGGCCGCGGCCGCCAGCGCCTTGCTCCTTTCGCTGGCGGGCATCCCCCCGACCGGCGGTTTCCTCGCCAAGTTCCTGATATTCTGGGAGCTGGTCAAGGCCGGGTTGTACGGTGCTCTGGCCGTCGCCGGCTTGGCCACTCTCGTGTCGCTCGGCTATTATCTCGGATTGGTGCGCGACATGGTGTTCGAGGAGGGGGATCGCCTGGATCGCGCCAGGCAGGCCTCTTTGTCGCGTTCTCTGGTCTGGGTTTGCGCCGCGGGAGCGCTCATGCTCGGGCTGGGCCCGAGCCTGGTCTCGGCGCTGGCGCGAGCCCTTGGGGGAGGCGGATGAACGAATTCGCCTTGATCGTCAACCTTCTCGCCGTGCTGGCGCTGGTCCTGTCATTCTCCAATGCCGGCCGTTTCCTTGGGCCCAAGACCCGGCGGGAGGGAGACAAGGACATGCCCTATGAGACCGGCGTCCCTCCCTTCGAGCCGGCGATGGGCCGCATGTCGGTGTTGTACTATCGCTTCGCCGTGCTTTTCGTGGTCTTCGACGTGGACCTCGCCTTCCTTCTTCCCTGGGCCCTGACCCGCGCTTCGCTCACGCCGGAATCGATGATCGCGATGAGCTTTTTCGTCGGCTTGCTGGGATTCATGCTGATCTATTTCTGGAACAAGGGAGCCCTCGAATGCCGATAGAGAACGAGCGCATCGATTCTCCGGCCGGAACCATCACCACCAATCTGGAAGCCGCCCTGGGCTGGGCCCGAAAATATTCGATATTCCAGTACCCGTTCGTGACGGCCTGCTGCGGCATGGAGTACATGTCCACGGCGGCCTCGCATTACGACATGGACCGATTCGGGGCCGGCTTGCCGCGATTCTCGCCGCGGCAGGCGGACGTGCTCATGGTCGTGGGCACGATCAGCCACAAGATCGCCCCCGTGCTGCGCCGCATTTATGAGCAGATGGCCGAGCCCAAGTGGGTCGTGGCTTTTGGGGTCTGCACCTGCACGGGCGGCTTTTACAACGACTATGCCACGGTGCAGGGCATCGACACCATCTTGCCCGTCGACCTTTATATCCCCGGCTGCCCGCCGCGGCCTGAAAC
>JACQPG010000014.1 GCA_016207665.1 Elusimicrobiota bacterium
GTGTTAGAATGCACGTGAAGAGTCCTCCGTCGGTGGATTTAGGTTGCTCGACACAACCAGTCTACCAATGACGGAGGATTCTTTGTTTTTAACCGGACACGAGTGATTTTCTACATAAATCATTTACCGTCCCTCACTGGAGCGTTCCTCCTCTTTAATCGATAATTGACTCGTAGTCGCGGTTCGTTAAAGAGTCAATTTACCGGGACGGTACGGGGACAAATAAATGACAGCACTGAGAGAAAAGATACTTGTCATCGAAGACGAAAAGGATTTGGTGCGGCTGATCCGGTACAACCTGGAGAAGGAGAAGTTCAGGGTTGTGTCGGCTGGGGACGCGGAGTCGGGACTGGTCCTGGCGCGCAAGGCGAAGCCCGATCTCATCATCCTGGATATCATGCTGCCCAAGATGGACGGGCTTGATTTCCTGCGCAACTTCCGCAAGGAAAGCCAGGTCCCCGTCGTGCTTCTTACGGCCAAGAGAAGCGAGCTCGATCGCATACTCGGACTCAAGCTCGGGGCCGACGACTACGTGGTCAAGCCGTTCTCGGTCGGCGAGCTTCATGCCAGGGTTGAGGCGCTGCTGCGACGATCCAACGGCCAGGTCAACGTCGACGGCAAGAAGCCCGTCCTGGTGGGAGCCATCGAGGTGGATTTCGAGCGCCACGAGGTCAAGGTCAAGGGGAAGGCCACCAGCCTGACCCCTAAGGAGTTCGAGCTCCTTCGTCTCCTGATCGAGGCCAAGGGCAAGGTGCTTTCCCGCGATCAACTGCTGGAGAGGATCTGGGGTCACGGCAAGGATATGGAGATCGATACCAGGACCGTAGACCAGCATATCGCGAGGCTGCGCCATAAGCTGAAGGCGGAGGCGACGCGAATATCCACCGTCACTAATTTCGGCTATCAGATCAAGATGAACTGAGGCCGTTCTAGACGGTTCGGCAGGCCCGGGTTTCGGCCCGGGCCTGTTTTTTTCGGCGGCGTCACGAGTCGATGATAATTTAATTGCCTTTCCGCCATAGGTTGCGGCATGCCCTGGCAATATAATCTGGCCAGACATGAACAAGGACTCGCGGCCGGTGCGCGTGCTGCTGATCGAAGATGATCCCGATGACGTCGCGATCATCGAGCATTTCCTTTCCACCCCGGATGGCTGGGGATCGTTCGAGCTCAAGTGCGTCGACCGCCTGGCCGCCGGCTGCCGGGCCTTGGAGCAAGAGCGCTTCGACGCCGTGCTACTCGACTTGGTCCTGCCCGGCGGAGTGGGGATAGAGGCTTTTCTTAAGATAAGGCAGCAGAGACCGGAGGTCCCCGTCGTGGTCCTGACGGGCCTTCGTGACGAGTCATTGGCCCTCCAGGCCATGAGAATGGGGGCCCAGGATTATCTGATCAAGGGGACGATCGACGACCGGCTCTTGAAGAGGGCTTTGCGCTACGCGATCGAGCGTTCGAGCCTGCTCGCCCAGGTGGAGTGCGTCCTTAATAAGGAAACTGACGCGAAGCTCTTGATCGACCACGAGGGTCTGATCAGATACGCCAATCCCGCGGTCGAGGGCCTTCTTGGCCGTAATGCCGCCGACTGGCTCGGCAAGCCATTTCCTTATCCCCTGCCGGGGACCGAGAGCAGCGAGACGCGCATCGGTCCCCAGGGAGCCGAGCGAGTGCTCGAGCTGCGTTGCGTGGAGATCGACTGGGCGGGAAGGCCGGCGAGGCTTCTCACGGTGCGGGACGTGACCCAGCTCAAGAAGGTGGAGCAGCTTCAGAACGAGGTCAGGGAGCGGATGATGATCCTGGATCTTAAGAACGAGTTCATGTCCAGCGTTTCCCACGAGCTTCGCAACCCATTGACCACCGTGAGGACCGCGATCCAGACCCTCAGGGACGGATTGGTCGGGCCCATGACTCCCCAGCAGAAGCGCTTTATCGAGCTGGCCTACCGGAACGTGGAGAGGCAGGTCAAGATCATCAATAACATACTGGACCTGGCCCGGCTGCAGTCGGGCCGGGCGAGGCTCGAGCTCCGGCGAGTGGAGATCGGAGCCATCGTCGAGGAGGCCATACAGGGCCTGAGCCTTTCCCCGAGGCAGAAGCCGCGGCTCGAGACCAGTCTGTCGGCCGAACTCCCCGAGCTCTACGCCGATCCCGAGCTGTTGATGCAGGTGCTCGTCAACCTTCTCGACAACGCGCTGCGCTATGCCAGGGAGCGGGTCATCGTGAGGGCGGCGGCGGCCGCGGACGCCCAGGTGAGAGGCGGCCGCGGCGTGACGATCAGCGTGATCGACGACGGGCCCGGCATCAGCGAAGCCCATCTCGAGAAGTTGTTCACGAAATTCGTCCAGGTCAACCGGACCGCCGGGCCGAGCGGTTATAAAGGGACCGGCCTGGGACTGGCGATCTGCAAGGAGATCGTGACCGCTCTGGGAGGACGGATCTGGGCCGACAGCGTGCTTGGCAAAGGCAGCCGTTTCCATTTCACCATCCCCACCTTCGCCGCGGCCGCCCCGCAGTTGGAGACGGCGGGCTCGGCGCCCCGGCAATCATAGTTCTCTCTCCCGATAAAAAACATTTACTCCGCCGAGATTGGGTGATTCGAAGGGGCTAAAGTAGGATGGGTCACGCCACCATGACCTTGCTGTTTGCCGCGGTCGTAGCCGCCAACCTCTCGACATGGAGCGCCACGATCGATATCCGGAAATCCCTTGATCGCGCGCGCCGTCTGTCGTGGGAGAAGCGTTATGACGAATCCATCGCCGCCTATCGTTCGATCCTGGACGCCTATCCTGCCGCGCGCGTGGAGTTGGCCGAGGTGCTGGGTTGGGCCGGGCGGCATGCGGAGGCTCTGGAGACCTATGACCGGTTCCTAGCCACGAACAATGATCACCCGCGGGCCTTCCGCGAGCGGGCCGAGCTGCTCGGTTGGATGGGGAATAAGGAGGAGTCCGCCCGCTTGTTGAGGGCGATACTTCAGCGCCGCCCTGACGACCGCCGAGCCATGCTGGCCCTGGGGGATCTTCATTCCTGGGCCGGTGATCTCAGGACATCGCGCGCCCACTATGCGCGGGCGCTCGAGAGGTGGCCGGCCGATCCGGAGATACTCGGCAGGATGGAGCGAGTGAACAGGGCTCGCCGGCCGTCGGTCGGCGGCGTTCCGGGCTATTTCTCGAGCTCGCGCGGTCTGGAAAGGCTGTCCCTCCTGAGCGAAATGGAGGTCCCGGCCGCCGATAATCTCAACGTGGCGCTTTCCTTTATCCAATGGGAATACCGCCATCGGGCCGGCGCGAGCATTAGGGCGCGCTCCTGGGGCACGGCTCTGGCCTACCAGGCAGGGATGCCATGGACCCTGGAGGCGCCAGGCCCGAGGAACTCGATTCGAGCGAGGCGATTGGGTGGGGACCTGGGCCGGCCGCGTTCGCAGGTCGATCGGCCGCAACGGCGCGCTTTCCATGGGTTATGGCAGGCGCGAGGTCTACGCCGGAGAGCCGCGCGAGGTGATCGGGTCTTTCGACGAGGCGAGCGTGGACGCCATCGAGAGCCGGGTGAGGCTTGACGATTATTCCGCGAGCCTGGGCGGCCAATGGGACAGGGTCTGGGCCTATTCGGAGTTGCGCTACGGATTTTACCGCGGCGGAGCCGCCAACGAGCGCCTTTCCGGGCTGGCTCAGGGGCTCTACCGGCTGGCGGGCCAGGCCCGTCGCGGATTATCGGCCGGCTATCAGTTCTACGCGATGGACGCCCTGCATCCCAGCCCTCTTTATTTCAGTCCGCGAGGCTATGTTTCTCATGGGCTCTTGACCCGTCTCGAGTGGCCGTTGACCACGGCGATCAAGGCGACCATCACGAACAATCTCTTTTACCAGCCCGGCGATGGCCAAGTCGGAGAGAGCCCCCACGCCGCCTTGACCGCGGAATGGGCGGGTCTAAGAGCGGCGCTTGAAGGCTATTATCTCGTGTCCCGCCTGCGGGGCTCAGGACGTTTCATCTCGCGGCATATCGTGGCCGGCGTGGGTTACCGCTTCTGACATGCTGGCCTTGTGCGTCGCGACCTTGATGATGGCGGCCCTGTTCGCGCGTCCTCGCTCCATGGCGCTTCATCGAGCCGCTCTGATTCTCGCGGGGACGTTGATCCTTAGATACGTCGCTTGGCGGGCTGGTTACACGTTGGCTTGGGACCGGACCGCGGAGGCCGTGGCGAGTTTCACGCTTCTCGGCGCGGACCTCTATTCGGCGGCGTCCCTTCTCATATTCCACCTGCATCTTTGGAACGCGAAAGCCCCGGAGCCGCGAGCCAAGGCGGGGGAGCGGCGGCGGGCTTTCGCGCCCTCGGTGGACATGTTCATCACCATCTACGATGAGCCTATCGAGATCCTCTATCGGACTGCGGTGGGCTGCCTGGCCCAGGATTACTCCAACAAGAAAGTCTTCATCCTCGATGACGGCGACCGGGACGAGGTGCGACGTCTGGCGGGAGCCTTGGGTTGCGGCTATATCAGCCGTCGCGAGCGCGAAGGAGCCAAGGCGGGAAATGTCAACAACGCGCTTCGGCGGACGAACGGGGAACTGGTGGCGCTTTTCGACGTGGATCATATCCCGGTAAGCAGCTTCCTCTCCGAGGTGATCGGCTTCTTCGAGGACGACAAGGTCGCCGTGGTCCAGACCCCTCATCATTTCGCCAACCAGGATCCGCTTCGCCGCAATATCTCGGTGGGCCGCCAGCCCGCCAACGAGCAGGATCTTTTCTACAAGATCATCATCAACTCGCTGAGCCTCTGGAACGGCGCCTTCTTCGCGGGTTCCGCGGGAGTGCTTCGCCGCAGGGCGCTGGAGGAGGTCGGAGGCTTCCGTACGGAGACTCTCACCGAGGACACCGACACCAGTCTCCAGCTCCTGTCCCGGGGTTATCGGATCCTTTACCACAATCGCGACCTTATCCATGGGCTGGTGCCTGAAAGCCTGGATGGCTACGTGATTCAGCGGGCGCGTTGGGCCGTGGGAAATCTTCAAATAGCGATCCGCGATTGCCCGCTGTTCAAGAAGGGATTGACCCTGGCCCAGCGGGCGCTCTATACCAATCTGCTCACCTATTTCCTGTTTCCATTCCCGCGCCTCGTCTACCTCCTGACTCCGGTGATCTGCCTGATCTTCGGCCTCAAGCCCATGGAGGCCGGCGTCGTCGAGCTCGCCGACTACTTTCTTCCCATGTTCTTGATGAACATCGTGGTTTTCGACGCCATCTGCGGCCATATCTCGAGCTTCGCGCTCTCGGCCGTGCACGAGATATTGTTGACGGTCCCATTGCTGGGGAAATTCCTCAAGACCTTCGTGCTCCGGACCCCATCGAGCCGATCCTTTTCCGTCACGCCCAAGGGCGAGATATCCCATGTTCCTCGTTACCATTGGGGGCTCGCCTGGCCCATAGCGCTGATCCTCGCGGCGACCCTGGTCGCTGTCGGCTTCGGGAGCCTCCGGTATGGCGAGGAACCGGCGCTCAGGGACATGATCGTCTTGAACATCGCTTGGTGCGCCTATAACGCCCTCTTTTGCGCGATCGCCCTGGGTTGCGCCCGGAATCAGCCCTATCGCCGGGCCAGCCCGCGCATCCCACTCAGGTTGGAGGCCGCCGTGCGCAGCGGAGAGCGATTGGTCCCCGTGGAGACCATCGATGTCTCCGAACAGGGCTGCCAGATCCGCGTCGAAAGCGCGGCGCCCTTGCCCGAGCGTTTCGAGCTGGACTTCCGGGGGGCCGGCAAGGACTGCTTCGTTCGAGGGGAATACGTGCAGCTTCATCGTGGCTATTCGGGATTCCAGTTGGTCCAGGTCAAGTTCGTGGACGTCGACGAGCGGCAGAGGCGGAGCATCGTGGAGCTAGCCTATACGATGCCCGAAAGCGTGGCGGAACGGCGCCCGACGCGGGGCGTCACGACAAAGGAGGAATCATGCCTGAGCAACGTATCGTGATTCAAGAGGATAAGGACGTGGTGGTCGCGTGGAAATCAGGCTTGGCCCGGGCGCGCGATCTCGGTTTCGGGCCCTTCAAGCAAGCCTGTCTCTCCGGCGCCGTCTTGGAGCTGAGCCGTGGGGTCGTGGAAAAGGGCAGGCAGGGAGTGTGCGTCTTGAGCGACGAGTCCGACGTCCGCATGCTTCGCGCGCGCCTCGTGCTCGAGGCCGGGGGCCGGGACTTGGCGCCCTATGCCCGGCTAAAGCTCGAAAGGGAGGTCAATATCGGGCCGCAACTTCCGCCCGTCCGCCTGCAGCAGATCGTCGAGAGCTGCCAAGTGGAATCGGGGGCCGATTGGACGCGGGTCACTTTGACGGTCAACCAATCCCGCCTGGCCTCCAAGCCGAGCCGGGCATCGGCCTTCATTCGTACCTGAGGGCTCTCTCCGTCAGAAAAATATTACCTAGGGCCAACAATCCGGCGTACGGCGAGCTGGTATCCTGAGTCATAGGAGGATATATGATCAACGGACATTTCGAGGATTCCCTGGTCAAGGATGTCGCCGCCGGCGTGATCGGAGGTTTGGCCGCCTCTTGGGTGATGGCCAAATTCATGGAAGGCGGCGTGCAATTGATGGAGCGGCGGGGCTATTCCAAGGCTGCTATCCATAAACGGATGCCGAGCACTCCCGAAGGGGAAGAGCCCACGGTCAAGACCGCCACGGTGGTGGCCCAGACGGTGCTCACCCGGCGCTTGAGCAAGCGGCAAAAGGAGCACGTGGGCCCGGCGGTCCATTATTCGTTCGGCACCTTCCTCGGCGCCGTTTATGGCGCCTTGGCTTGCCGTTTACCCGGAGTGGGAGCGGGATGGGGCCTGCCCTACGGCAGCGCGGTCTGGTTGGGAGCGAGCGAAACGGCTTTGCCTCTGCTCAAGCTCTCCAAGCCGCCGGCTCATTATCCGTCCTCCACCCACCTCTTCGGCTTGGCGGCCCATTGGGTGTATGGCTTGACCCTTTATGGGGTCTGTTCGCTGGCGCACCGGCTCATGGAAGGGAACGTGAGGCTGCCGCGTTTCCAGGCCGTCCGCCGTCCCATGGAACGGGTCATCGATTGAGGCGCCGGGTGGAAGCGGCCGCCGTCCATTGCTTGCGCAGGGTGCGGACCAGATAATAGGCGGCCGATTCCGCGGCCGAGAGGGCGTCGGGTCCCTCGGTGGAATCCGAGCCGACCCATATGATCTCTCCGGTCTCGACGTCGACGAGCTTGGCCACGATCCCGACTTGCGCGTGGATGTTGAAGACCTGCGGCACGACATTGTGCTCGTGCCGCACGCGGGTCCCGATCTGCCGGTGCGTTTCCCTCGCGCTGCCGTCGTCTAGTTTCTCCCTGATCGTCTCGAAGACCGGCTCCTCGATGCGGTGAGGCACGGCTACCTTCACCACTTCTTTGCGCTCCGGGGTGTAGGTCACCGAGCCCAGCAGCAAAGCGTCCACCCCGAGGATATTGCCCACCTTCTTCAGGGCTCGAGGGGCCAGCACGCCGTCTTTGCCCAATTTCTGCTCTTGGATCACCGCCTCGAGCTGGGCGCGCTCCACCACCTGGAAACCGTTCTCCAGCAGGGAGCGGTTGAAGAGGTCCTCGGCTCCGATGGCGGATTTCTGGTTGGAGTCGAATCTCCAAACCGCGATGCGCCGGACCCGTCCCAGGTCATAGTTGGGATTGAGATAAGCGCGCGGAGAGCAGCCGGCCGATAGGGCGAGCCCGGCGGCCAGGGCCAAGCGGCGCCCCTTCATGGGCGCGCGCCCCGGATCTTTTCCAAATGCCTCTTGGCGATCTCGCGCTTTTGGCCGTCCTTTTCGGTCTCCAAGACCCGGGTCCATGCAGCCTCGGCCTTGCGCCAGAGGGTTTGTCGATCGCTCATTCCAGGCAACAGGGCGGGGTTGATCGCGGCCGACTCATAGAGTAAAGCGAGCGAATAATGAGCTTGCGCCAGCTCCGCGTCGAGCCCGCGGCCTCCTCGAGCGCTTTCGCCGCCTCCGGATAGCGCTTGAGGGCCTACAGCGCCAGTCCCAGGCTCAGATGCCAGTCGGCGCCCGGGCCGGCTGCTCCTTGAGGGCGTCGCGGTACCGGTCGACCGCGGCCGGGTAATCGCCCCGGTTGGCGAGCTCGGCCGCCTGGGAGGCCGGCGAGCCCGAGGCGGCCGGGGCGAATGCCGATACGGCCAGTTCGACGAGAAGGACTCCTCTCACGATCTGATGTTACCAAATCGAAAACTCGACGTCCTATCTTCGCGGCAAGCTACTTCGCTATGATAAGCGGCATGCAAGCCCAGGAATCGGATCTGAGGAGAGTCGGGCTTCATCCCGACTTCTGGCATCCCTTGGCCATGTCCGGCGAGATCAAACGAGGGGGGATGCTGGGAGTGTCCTTCGCCGGCGAGCCCATCGTGCTCTGCCGCGCCGACAAGGGCGAGGTCTTCGCCTTGGAGGATCGTTGCGCCCACCGGCAGGTGCCTTTGCGCGCGGGGGTGCTCTGCGGCGATGCGGTGCGTTGCGGCTATCATGGCTGGGCCTTCGGCAAGGACGGCCGCTGCCTGACGGTGCCCAATCTGGGCAAAGGCGAGGCCACGCCGCGCGGCGTGCGGGCCTATCCGTGCCGGGAGGCGTATGGGTTGATCTTCGTGTTCACCGGGGCGCCGGAAAAGGCCGAAGCCGTTCAGTTGCCGTGCATCGACTCGGCGGCCGATCCCGAATACAAGACGCGGTTCCTCTCGAAGCGCATCAACTGCCACTACTCCTTCATGCACGAGAACCTGATGGACATGAACCATCAGTTCCTCCATCGGCGATACATGGGAAGCATACAACCCCTATTGCTCAAGGTCGACCGTGGCGAGGACTGGGTGGAGGGGACCTACACCTTCAATCGCGTGGCGGGCCGGCAATCCATGGGTGAGAAATTCATGATCGGTCCGCGGGCCAAGTCCGCCTCGGCGCATGAGCACGATCTCATGGTCATCCGGACGCGCTACCCGTATCAGACTCTCACCTTCTGCCGCGCCGGCAGCGACAAGCCGGCCTTGGACTTGTGGCTCTCCTATGTCCCCGTCGACCGGGAGCAGCGCGTCAATCACAGCTTCGGGCTCATGATGATACGGCGCCCGGCCGTGCCCGGGCTGATCCATCTCTTTTGGCCGTTCATCGTCTTGTTCACCAACGCCATATTCGGCCAGGACCAATGGATCGTCGAGCAAGAGCAAAGGGCCCATGACGCCCAGGGTCGAGATATGAACCAGGAGATATTCCCCATCATCAGGGAGTTGCGCGCGCTCCTATCACGCAGCGGCGTGCCGATCAACCTATAAGGTTGATTTGATAGAGTCGATCACGGGCGTGGAATCAAGGCCAGAACAGGGGCTCCTGGAGCGGGCTCGCGGCGGAGAGCGCGAGGCCTTCGCCGAATTGGTCAGGAGACATCAGGACCGGGTGTTCGGCTTTTGCCTCTCGATGCTTCCCGATCGCGCTGAGGCCGAGGAGGCGGCCCAAGACGCCTTCATCAAGGCCTTTGAGGCCTTGCGGGATTTCCGGGGGGATTCGGCCTTCTCGACTTGGATACTCAGCATCGCGTCCAACCATTGCCTTGACCGGCTCCGGAGGAGGGGACGGCGACGGGAAAGCTCTTTGGACGGCCTTTCACAAGAGGACCGCGACCGGCTCGAGTCCTGGCTTGTCCAGGCTGATCCCGAAGCCTCGCTGGAGGCTTCCGACCTCGTGGGCCGGGCTTTGGGCCAATTACCCGAGGAATATCGCGCGGTCCTGGTTCTGAGGGAGATGCAGGGCTTGAGCTACCGGGAGATCGCCCTGGTTCTGGGCAGCTCCCTCGATTCGGTCAAGGCCAGGCTGCGGCGCGCCCGGGCCGAGCTGGAGCGCGGCCTGCGACACTTTTTGGGTCCCGGCGACGTCTAAGCAGCAAGGAGGCCTCATGGACCACAGCGAGATCGAGGAGAGGATTTTCGAATTTTTCGACGGCGAGTTGGACGCCGCCGCATCGGTCGAGATCGGCCGGCATCTGGATGCCTGCGGACCCTGCCGCCAACGCCTCGAGCGCTGGCTTAGGGTCTCGCGTTTTTTGCGAGCCCCGGCGCCGCGCGCCGGCCCCGATTTCGCGGCGGCCGTGATGTCCCGGTTGCCTCGAGAAAGCCCAGCCGCCGCGCTCAGGGGCCGGCTCTCAAGAGCGATAATGGTCCCGGTTTACGCTTTCGCCGCCGCCGCTTTGTTTTTGGCCCTCGTGCCGCGCCCGGAGTCCCAGCCTTCCACGGACGCTTTGTTGCTTTCGGACGAGGAGGCGGAATGGGCCGCGGGCTCCAACGAGCCTTCGGCCGAGGAATTGATCGGATTGTCCTTGGAGGCGCCATGAGCATCCGGTGGTCCCATGTCTTGGTAGCCCTGGCCTTGGGCTTCGCTCTGGGCGTGGGTTTGACCTGTTGGCGGATGGGCGACCGCGGTCGGGGGGGGCACGAGCGCATGCTCGAGAGTTTCAGCTCCAAGCTGGCCCTCGACGCCGAGCAGAGGACCCGTATTGACGCGATACTCAAAGGCAGCCGCGAGCGCCTGGAGGCGCTGCGGGCCAGGACTCGTCCCGAATTCGACGCTTTGCGCAAGAGCGCGAGGGACGAGATCCGCGCGCTCCTGAAGCCCGAGCAACAGGCGGAATTCGACCGGATGCACGAGCGATGGGAGCAGCGCCGGATGAAGAGGAGGCAAGCCAAGCCTTGATCTTCGGCCTGATCGTCTTGGCGCTCGCCTCCGCGCCGTCCCTCCGGGGCCAGGAGGCTGCGGCGGTCCGCGTCCTGAGCTGGCAGGACTGCGTGAGCTTGGCCGCCAGGCATAATCCGGAGCTGGCTTCCTCCTTGGCGGCTTGGCGCGCCGACCGCTCGCGCTATCGCGGAAGCTTCAACGCCCTGCTGCCGCGGCTGTCTCTGTCCAACCGTTATACCGACTCGCGGGCGGCCAGCGGCCAGTCGAGATGGCAGGCGGACGGCTCGGCCTCCATCGACCTGTTCAGCATGGAAAGCTATGCCGGCATCCGGGGGGCCTCGGCGGCGCTGGAACGCTCCGCCGCCGACGCGAGGGCTCGCTCATCCGAGATACGCCTGAGCTTGCGCACGGCCTTTTCGGACTTGCTCTTCGCCCAGGAGCAGTTGGGGGTGTCCAGGCGGGTGCTGGACCTGCGCGCGCGCAATGCCGAGCTGGTCTCTCTCAAATACGATTCCGGACGGGAATCCAAGGGCAATAATCTGCGGGCCGAAGCGGAGCTGGCCGACGCCCAGGCTCAATTCAACGCTGCCGGCCGGGCGCTGAAAGTCGCGAGGCGGGAGCTGGCCCGGCGCATCGGTCTGGATGAATTCGAGGTGATCGCCGCCTCCGGAACCCTGGAGGCCGTTCCCCTGCCCGCCGAGGCCGACGTCGGGGCCATAGAGCGCCGGCATCCTTTGCTGCTGCAGGCCGATGCGTCCCGGCGGGCGGCGCGGGCCGCCCTAGGGCAGTCTCGAGCGGCGCTCTGGCCGAGCTTGAGCGCGAGCTATTCCAGGACCCTGCAGGATCGCGGCTATTTCCCGTCCCAGCCCGGCTGGAGCGCGTCGGGCCTATTGAGCTATCCCTTGTTTTCCGGCGGCCCGACCGCGGCGCTCCACGACATCAGCGCCGCGCGGAGGGATTTGGAGGGCTCCGAGCAGGAACTGCGCTCGGTCCGCTATCAGGTCCGCTCCGAGCTCGAGTCGGCCTGGGCCGAGCTGGCCGAGAGCGTCGACCAAGTGGAGGTGCGCCGGCGCTTCCTGGAGGCGGCGCGCCAGCGCAACGAGGAGGCTTCGATCCGCTATTCCGCCGGTCTCATGTCTTTCGAGAATTGGGAGCTGATCGTGACCGAGTTGGTCAATTCCGAGCGGGGCTGGGTCAGGGCCCGGCGCGACGCGATGGTCGCCAGGGCGGCTTGGGATCGGTCTTTGGGCGCGGTCTTGGAGGAGTGACTTCATGAAACTTCGATGGACATGGATGGCGATCGCGGCGTCGGTCTTGGCCGGAGGCGGGATATGGCATCTCCGCCACGGCAAGAGCTCCGGCCAGGAGCCGTCTTCACGGACGGTGGTGGCCAGCCTCGGGCGGGTGGAGGAGGCGGTGGAGGCCACGGGCGAGGTGTCTCCGCTTAACCGGGTCGAGATCAAGCCTCCCATCGCGGGGCGGATCGAGAAGCTCCTGATCGAGGAAGGCTCGGCCGTCGAGGCGGGCCGGATACTGGCGTGGATGAGCTCCTCGGACCGCGCCGCCATATTGGACGCGGCCCGCGCCAAGGGCCCGGAGGAGCTCAAGCGCTGGGAGGATTCCTACAAGCCGACGCCCATCGTGGCCCCGCTTTCCGGCGTGGTCATATTGCGCAACGTGGTGATCGGCCAGACCGTCGACGCCGGCGCCGTGCTCTTTGCCATGGCCGACAAGCTCATCGTCCTGGCGCATGTCGACGAGGCCGACATCGGCCGGGTGAAGGTGGGGATGCGGGCGAGCATCAATCTGGACGCTTTCCCGGACCATCCCATCGACGGCCGGGTCTCGAGCATATTGCACGAGGGCAAGAACGTCTCCAACGTGATCACCTATGGAGTGAAGGTGGAGCCCAGGAGCGTGCCCGCGTTCTTCCGCTCCCAGATGACGGCCAACGTCCGGCTCATCGTGCGAGCCAAGGACCAGGCCATATTGGTGCCGACCGCGGCGGTGAGCGAGGATCGTTCGGGGGAAAGGCGGGTTTTCGTGCCCGGACCGGACGGCGAGCCCAAGCCCATGCCGGTCAAGACCGGCCTTGAGAGCGGGGACTCAGTCGAGATCGTGGAGGGCCTCAAGGAGGGGGATTCGGTCTTGATCGTGCGCCGGCGCTACGTCCCTCAGCGCGGCGCCAGCAGCCCGCTGATCGGCGGAGGCCCCCAGCGAGGCTCCCAGCAAGGCGGAGGGGAGGGCCGCAACGGCGGCAGGCAGGGACGGCGATCTTGATGCCCATCATCGAGCTCAAGAACATCACGCGCTGCTATCAGGTCGGCAAGGAAAGGCTGACCGT
The DNA here is from genome assembly GCA_016207665.1 of Elusimicrobiota bacterium. Lineage (GTDB taxonomy): Bacteria > Elusimicrobiota > Elusimicrobia > UBA1565 > UBA9628 > JACQPG01. Next base: position 13,036 of record JACQPG010000014.1, read on the forward strand.
GCTCAAGGGGGTGAGCCTCGCCATCGAGGAGGGGGAGTTCGTGGCGGTGATGGGCCCGTCCGGGTCGGGCAAGTCCACGCTCACCCAGATACTGGGCCTTCTCGACAGGCCCAACTCGGGCGTCTATCGCCTGCTCGGCCACGACGTCTCGAGGCTCTCCGACGACGAGGGCGCGGCGTTGCGATCCAAGACCATCGGCTTCATCTTCCAGATGTTCAATCTCTTGCCCCGGACCACGGCTCTGGACAACGTGATGCTGCCGATGATCTATTCCGGCGCGCCCAACCGCGAGCAGCGGGCGCGGGAGCTGCTCGACGACGTGGGGCTCGGGGACAGGGCCGCTCATAAGCCCAACGAGCTCTCCGGCGGCCAGCAACAGAGGGTGGCCATCGCCCGCGCCCTGGTCAACCGGCCCCGCATCATTTTCGCCGACGAGCCCACCGGCAATCTGGCTTCCGATCAAGCCGAGGAGATCATGCGGCAGTTGACGCTGCTCAATAGGAGCGGCATCACCATCATCATGGTCACCCATGAGCCGGATGTGGCCGGCCACGCCGGACGCATCATACGCATCAAGGACGGCATGATCGTGTCCGACGAGAATAATGGACAAGCGGGGGAAGGCGAGGGGCCGGTGGCCACCGTCGCTCGGACCAAGCCGGCTCTTGCCGCCGCGCTCAAGCCCGCGGCCTTGAGCTGGGCCGAGTTCCGGGAGTACGGCGGCTCGGCGATGCGGGCCATGGCCGCCAACAAGGCGCGATCGAGCCTCTCGATGCTCGGCATTTTGATCGGGGTCGCCGCCGTCATCGCCATGCTCGCCATCGGCCGGGGCGCTCAAAAGGCGATCGAGGCCCGGCTTTCGAGCCTGGGCTCCAACCTGTTGATGCTGCGGCCGGGGTCGAGGACTATGCGGGGCGTGAGCGGCGAGAGGGGCGCCTCCAGCCGCCTGACTCTCGACGACGTGAAGGCGCTTTCCAAGCTCAATCCCCATATCGTGGGAGTGGAAGGCAACGTGAGCGGCTCGGCTCAGTTGGTGTTCGGCAACAAGAACGCCAACACCCAGGTGACCGGGGCGACGCCGGTTTACGCCAGCATGCGCAACTCCGATGCCCATTTCGGCCGTTTCTTCACCCAACAGGAGAACGAGCGGCAAGCCCGGGTGGCGCTGCTGGGCCAGACCGTCGCCAATAATCTGTTCGGCGAGGAAAACCCCGTCGGCCAGAGCGTCAAGATCAATCGCGTCAGCTTCAAGGTGATCGGAGTGCTTCCGCTCAAGGGCGCCTCCAGTTGGCGAGATCAAGACGACATGGCCGTGATCCCCCTCAATACCGCGATGAAAAGAGCCTTGGGCAAGAAGTATCTGGACATGATCTCGATCGAATGCGACGGCCCCGAGTCCATGGAGGAGGTGATGCAGGACGTTCAAGCCCTCATGCGCCGCAGGCACCGCCTGTCTCCCGGCAAGGAGGACGATTTCGATATCCGCAACATGGCCGACATACAAGCGGCACTGGTCGGGACCACCCAGACGTTTACTACACTATTGGGTATAGTCGCCGCCATCTCCCTTCTGGTGGGCGGCATAGGGATCATGAACATCATGCTGGTGTCGGTCAGCGAGAGGACTCGCGAGATCGGGCTGCGCAAGGCGGTCGGAGCGGCCCGCCGGGCCATATTGTCCCAATTCCTCATCGAGTCGGCGGCGCTGTCCGCCCTAGGGGGAGTCTTGGGCATCATTCTCGGGGGCGCGATCTCCCTGGCCATGTCCACGCTGGCCGGTTGGGCCGCCATCGTCACGCCCGGCGCGATCGCGCTGGCCTTCCTGTTCTCCACGGGCGTCGGAGTGGTGTTCGGCTTCTGGCCGGCGCGCAAGGCATCGCTCCTATCGCCCATCGAGGCGCTGCGGTATGAATAAAAGGATCGGATCGGCGGAGGCTGATGGAACCGCGTGAAAACGAGGACCTGCGCAAGGCCCTGCGCGACGCCGCGGGCGGCAGCGCCGGCTCGCGGGGCCGCAGGATCTACACGGCCTTGGTCAAGAGCAAGCTGCATCTGCAGACCTCCGGCCCTCCCGAGGCGGACGGGCGCGTGGGTTTCGTCGCGATCCGCTCGCCCGACGGCCGGACCGGTTTGGCGGCCTTCACCGACATCCAGTCGGCCCGAGTCTGGAAGTCGGAGAAAGGCACGCATTGGGCCCAGGTAAACGCCACCTGGCTCTTCGAGATGGCCCTGGGCGCGGGTTTCGACGTGATCGTGCTCAACCCGCCGGGTCCGGGCATGTGGGAGGTCGAGCGCGACGAGTTCGAGGCCCTTTCCCAGGGGCAGGTGCCGGACTCCGAGCCTCGCCAGGATCAGCTCATCCGCGTCGAGATCGCCGCTCCGAAGCAGCCCATCCCCGCCGAGACTCTCAGCTATCTCAAGGGAACGCTTTCCCAAAGGCCCGAGATATCGGCGGCCTATTTCGTGACCATAGCCCTGGGCAGCCGCAAACCGGCCTTATGCCTGGCCCTTCGGCTGGAGTTGCCATCCGAGTCCTGGACCGACTTCATCCAGGGTCTCTCCGAGCTGAGCGACGTCCCTGGACTGCCGGACGGCTTCAACGTCAGCCCCTTGAGCGACGAGATGCTCCCGGGCGCCGAGAAATTCGGCCTCGTGGTCCTGCGCCGAGCCTAGACTCGCGTCCCTTCGCCTGCCGATTATCCCGTCATATAGTGTTTACATAATCGTCATGGCCAGCGCGGCGTCGAAAAACTAACATCTCTGGCTCAATGAGAACATTAATCGTCTTTGCCGCGGCGAAGACGGCTTTCGCGGCCGCGGTGGCCGCCCAAGGGATCGCCTTCTCCACCGACAGCAGGCTCTGGCTTGAGGGCGACTCGACCTTGCACGCCTTCAAAAGCGAGGCTACTCAGATTCATGCGCTCGGCGCCGCTTCCGCGGCCGGCGCCTCGGAGCTGCTTAAGCCCGGCGCCGTCAAGTCGCTCAAGGTGGAGGTGCCGGTCGATGGCCTGAGGTCCGGCGATCGCAAGCTGGACAAGAACATGAAGGAGGCGCTCAAGGGAGGGCAATACCCGCGCATCATCTATGAGATGACCCGCTACGAGGTCGCGCCCGCCCCGCAGGGCCATGGGATCACGGTCCAAGGTTTCCTTTCGGTGGCGGGCAGCTCGCGCCCCGTCACGCTGGAGGCCGTGGCGCTCGTCCAAGGCTCGCGTTTGCGCGTGACCGGCTCCGAGCCGGTCAAGATGACCGATCACGGCATCAAGCCTCCCAAGATGATGTTGGGTTCGATCAAGACAAAGGACGAGGTGATCGTGCGCTGGGACCTGTTTTTGGAAGGCGCCGGAAAGGAGAGTCAATGAGAAAGCTCAAATGCTGGCCTGCCGCGCTTGCGGCGCTGGCCGTCTGTCCCGTCGTCAACGCGCAATCCGTCAACCCGGGGATCGAGGTCTTATCGAACGAGAAGGCCGCTATCGCGATCCAGGGCAGGGGGCAGATGATCGGCCTGGGAGAGATCGTGCCGGACCCGGTGCGCGATAATGCCCGCGTCTTCCTGTTCGTTAAACAAGCTCGTCTGGGGTTTAAGGGACGAGCCGAGGGCTTCAAGTTCGACGTCCAAGCCGCCTTCGGCGGCGAGAACGTGGCGGGCACCAACACCGACCTGGGCTTGCTTGATTTCGTGGCGGACGTGCCTTTGCGGCGGATGGGCGAAAACACGGTGCTCAAGGTCGGCCAATTCCGCGTTCCCTATAGCCGGGAAGGCCTCACCGACCGGGGCTACATGAATTTCGCGGAGCGCTCGATCATGAACATGGCCTCCTATCAAGGCCGAGATTATGGGCTGGCGCTGCAAACTCGGGCGGGAAATTTCGTGGGCGCGGCCGGGGTGTTCTCCGGGGGGGGGCGTGACGTTCCTCAAAGATACCTGCCGGAGCGCTTGGGCGTGCCCGAGATCGCGGTCCGCTTGGGCTACGATGACGGCGTCGATGATGAGATCTATCGCGTCAAGGGCACCGAGTTCGATATCCAGCGCAGCAAGAAGGCGGCTTATCTCAACGTCCTCTACATGCAGGATACCTTGATCGGCCATAGCACGGTCCTCAACGTTAGGACTATCGACAAGAACTTGCTCATCAACAGCAATTATAACCAGTTCATCGCCGCCGGGCCCGCGGGCGCGGCCGGAACTCCCACGACGCTGCAGCGCGGCCGCATCTTCTTCGTGGGAGGCGACGCCGTCCTTAGACATCCCTTGGGGCAGGGATCCGCCGTCGAGCTCGAGGTGGAGGGCAATTACGGCGGCTATGAGAACCGCTACGGCGTACTCCATATCGCCGGCGCCAGGGCCCAGGGCGCTTACCGGCAGGGACCCTATCAAGCGGGAGTGCGTTACGCGGCCTTGATGCTCGACCCACGGGCAGGGCTCAGGACCACGGGCTTTAAGGCCAGCCCGGGGGCCGGCTCCACCATGCACGAGATCACGCCGGCCTTGACCTGGCATATCAAGGGGCACAATCTGAAGGTGGTGGCCGACGCTCCGGTCTACCTGAACATGCCCATTTATATCGAGCGCGGGGTGGGCGCCTATGTTTTCGCCAATCAGCCCGACCAGATCACGGTATTGACCGGAGCCGGAGCCAACACCCGCAGGACGACCATCGTGCAGGGCCGCATGATGTTCCAATTCATGTTCTAATGGCTTTCTCGGCGGCGCTGGCCGCCCTGGGTTTGGCGCTGGCCGCCTCGGAGAACCCGGTCCACGTCGATATACTCCGGCTTTCGAGCGGCGGCTATATCGTCAGCGGCCGATTCGAAGTCTCGGCCCCGATCGAGACGGCCTGGGCCGTGCTTACCGACTACGAGGGCCTGGAGGGATTCGTCTCCGGGGTGCGCGAAAGCCGCGTGGAAGGCCGGGCCCTGGGCGGTGCGACGGTCAGCCAGGAGGCCGAGGCGAGCTTCCTGGGCCTTTCGCGCAACATGCGAGTGAGGCTCGATGTCCGCGAAAGACCCCTCGAGTCGATCTCTTTCGAGGACGGTTACGGCCGGGATTTCATGCGCTATCGCGGCGCCTGGAGACTTTGGAGCTCAAGCGCGGCTACTTCCGTCGCCTATAGCCTGGAGGCCGAGCCCCGGAAAGGGGGGCCTGGCCCTGTGGCGCGCCGGGTGCTGCGCCGGAGCGTATGGCGCTTGCTCGGCGAGGTCCGCGAGGAGATTCTCCGAAGAGCCCCGCCGCCCTAGACCCGAGCGACCTCCGAGACCTTCTTCACCACCTCGGCCGCGGTGCGAGGTTCGCCCTTGATGGCGATATCCGCCTGCGACACGATCCCGCGGCAATCGCCGCCTTCGTCGATCACCGGCACGCGCCTGATCCGATTGTCCTCCATGGTCTTGCAGCAATCGGCCAGGCTGGTCTCCGTCTTGACCGTCACGCAGGGGCTGCTCATGCAGTCCTTGGCGGTCAACTCGAGCGGGTTCTTTCCCTGGGCCACGGCCCGGCAGACGATATCGCGATCGGTGATGACGCCGACGGGCTTCTTGCTCTGCTCGCTTTCGACCACGGGGATCTCCCCGCAGTCCTCCTCCACCATCATTCGCGCCACGTCCTGTAATCTCGTCTCCGGCGTGCAGCACGCCGGATCCTCGGTCATGATGTCCTTGACTTTCGGCTTATGCATAGCTCCTCCCTCTTTATTACATTCTAATACCGGCCTTTCGAAGGGCGCATGGCGGGCTTGTAAAATAATTCTTCTCGGTGGCGAAATTTTTATAGTATTTCAGCCATGCAACAACATCAAGCGCGGCAGCTGTGGACTCGCGGCGTCGACATGACCAAGAATCACGTCAAGGTCAGGAAGCACAAGAACCGGGGCGAGCCGAGCTTCATCCCGGCCAAGCCGCAATCGCCCCAAGCCAATGTTCCAAGGCCCGAAGCGCCCGTGCGCGTGGATTTCCCGAAAGACGGCGAGGTGATCAACTGGCCCGGCTACACCTTCCGCGTAAGCGCCGTAGCCGACGCCGCCTCGGTCGAGATCTCGATCAATGGTTCTTCCTGGCTTACCTGCCGGCAATCATTGGGATTATGGTGGTTCGATTGGCAGGGCTATGGCGGCGGGAGCTATCAGCTTCAGGCTCGCGCGCGCGACGGCAAGGGAGGAGTGCTTCTCTCCTCATTCAGACGCTTTTCAGTGACGCTGGCCTGATTCACCGCCGGTCCGCCTTTCCCCGGGCGCTCCCAAGCCTGTAACCTAAACGCCTGCTCTTGCCACCATTAGGATGAAGGCTCCTTAGGGGCCTAAAACAGGAGGAGTCATGAAAGCAAGACATGGTTGGGCCAAGACAATGCTGGGAGCTTTTGCCGTAACGGCGCTGATAGTCGGATCAGCCGCCGCCCAAGCCGGCTTGCCGATGCTGGAAAATCGTCCTTTCCTGGACGGTTTCCTTCATAATGCGGCAAAGTGGCGTGAGCTGCGCAAGGACCTTAACCTGACTTCCGATCAAAAAAAGGAGATCGCTAAGATCATCAAGAGCCGGAGACCGGAGGTCCTGCAAGCTATCAACAAAGTCCGCAGCGAACACAAGAAAGTGCTGCTGGCTGTGCGCGCGCCTGAACCTAAGGATGCCGAGATACGAGCCGCCGCCGCCCGCCTGGCCGAACCGCTGGCTGAGCTGGCGATACTGCGCTCACAGATCCGGCAGCAGATCATGCCGCTTCTTTTGCCCAAACAGCGGGAACAGGTCGACAAATTCCTGGGGCAAGTCCAGGCTTCGATGGATCGGGCCTTCGCCCAGTCCGCGGGAAAATGACGGCCGTTGGCCTTGACGCAATTCGCTGGGGCAGCCTCTGGGCTGCCCCGGCTTTACTATACTGGAGCGGCATGTCCGAGCAAGTTCGTGATGTCGATCAGTTGGATGTGCAAGCCTCACGCCAGGGCGACGGCGACGCCTACGGCAGAATCATTCAACGCCATCAAGGCGAGATTGCCCGCAGGATGTGGCGTTTTACGCGCAACAGCGCCGATCACGCCGAGCTGGTCCAGGATGTTTTCGTCAACGCTTACTTAAGCCTGCCCGGCTACCGAAATCTGGCGCCCTTTTCCCATTGGCTGCATAAGATCGCCGTGCGCACGGGCTACGCCTATTGGCGGCGGCGCGTCAAGGAGTCGGCCCTCGCGCAAAAAGAATACGAACTGCGCCTCCTTTCGCAAGCGCCGGCCGGCCATGACGCGGCCCAAGCCGCGGAGCTGGTCCATCACGCGCTTGAGCGCTTGCCGCCGCGCGACCGCCTCGTGCTGACCCTCATGTGTCTGGAAGGACATACGCTCGACGAAATCGCGCAGCTCACGGGTTGGAGCCTGGTCATGGTCAAGGTGCAGGCCTGGCGGGCCAGGGCAAAACTCAAGAAAATTCTTGATCAGGAGGTCGTGAAATGAGCGAATGGGATAATTTTGAAAAATGGGCGGCTCTGGCCCGAAAAGAAGAGCCCCCGCGGACCGATGTGGCCCGCGCGGTGCTTTATCGCCTCAAGCAGCCGGCGCGCGTCGAGAACGTCTCGGACGGGATATGGGCGTTTTCCACGGCCTCGGCCTGCGCCGCGCTTGTCTGCGCCATAGTAGGCTATAATTCTTGGTTGTCATTGCTTGGCGATTATTACGGTTGGATGCACGACTTCGCTTCCTGGAACCTGCCATGAACGATTCTCGGACTCTGCCTGTATCGCGGCCGCCGCGCCATTGGCGGATCCTGCTATTCGTAGCCATATTTCTCAGCGGGGCGATATGCGGGGCGGGCTTAAGCGCGTTCATTATCCATCGCGCCGTCCGCCAAGCCGTCGCGCGCCCCGAACTTCGCGTGCAACGCGCCACGCGCTTTTTGACCAGGCGCCTTAAGCTTGACAACAGCCAGCAGGAGCAGACGCGTGCCGTTCTAGAAAGGCAGGCCCTGGAATTCAATAAATTGCGGCTCGAGGTCTGGCCGCGCGTGCTGCAAAGGCTGGATCTGAGCGAACGGGAAATCGCCGCGCTGCTTTCGCCGGCCCAACGCCAAAAATGGGAGAAAATGGCGCGGCGGCTGCGCCAAAAGTGGCTTATCTCCCCGCAAGATAAATAGGAGCAGCCGGCGGTACGGGCATGCTTTCTTTTGAAGAGCTCTTCGCGCAGCAGAAACAGGCCTTGTTCGGCTTGATCTACAAGGCCCTGGGCAATCGCGAGCAAGCCGAGGACCTTGTCATGCAGGTATTCCTGAAAGCCTACAAGGGCTACTCTCAATTTCAGCGGAACTCCGCGGCTTCCTCCTGGCTTTACCGTATCGCGATCAATACCTTAAGGGATCATTTGCGCTGGAAATCGCGCCAGAAAAGATGGGGCGAATTCTTTACCGGCGCGGAAGACTCCCTGGAGGCGACGGTCGCGGACCCAATGCCCTGCTCAGGGGAACTGCTGGAACAAGAAGAGCTGCGCGAAAGGGTCAGGCGGGCCGTGCAGGGGCTTCCGGATATTTACCGGGAGGTGGTTTGGCTGGTCAGTTTTCAGGACCTGTCTTATGAAGATGCCGCCTCGGCCTTGGAGATCAGCGTAGAATCAATCGGGGTGCGCCTTAACCGGGCCAAGGGCCTGTTGCGCAAATCGCTGGAAACGGAGCTGTAAGGAATTAACGCAAATGGCGTCTAATAGTTAGGGGGACATGATGGACAAGATGAGTCTAGACGAGATGCTCAAGCTGGTCCGCGATGAGCAACCCCCTCTTTTATCCTTAGAATTCAACAGACAATTTCACGAAAGATTAGAGAGGTCCACCCGGGTGTGGCCTGGGGCCTTGCCATTACGATGGGCCACGGCCTGTGCCGCGGGTTTGGCTATCGGATTTGTTCTCTTTAGACCGACTTTGTCTTTAGGTCCGCTCAACGGCAATGCCTCCGAATTGATACAAACCGGGGTCAATTCAATCCAAAACCAAGTTTTTAAAGGACTGGCGGAAAATCAAGCCAGAAACATTTTAAACCAGATACTTTGAGGAGAGCTACGATGAACATGAAAATGACGTTAGGCGCGGTTATGGCGTTGGGACTGCCCCTCAATCAGGCTTGGGCCGATATTGAGGAATTTAAGCACGAGGCCCTGCTGGAAGTGAGCCAGAGCCAGCAAAGGGAAGCCTTGGTTCTGGAACAAACGGCCAGCACCCGGGAAGAGGCTTACCAGTTGGGCAAGGATATCATGGACGTGCATGGAAACAGGGTCAGGCTCGAGCAATACCTGTTATGGGGAACCCCGGGAGGGCTTGCCGCCAATCAGTACAAGCATCTGGTGCTAAACACCCGCCCGGATTTGGGCAATCAAGTCACGCAGGGATATAACTTGTATACCTTTAATCAAGATCTGCCCTCGGACCCCGCCGCGGTGGCCAAGAGCTTCGGCGTCGGGGTCGGCGCTCCACCCCAGTACTATCTGACCACCCATGAGCTTAAGGCCACGGGTGCGGATTCTGATGTGCTGTTGGTTAAAAGCGACGGCGGGATGCTGGTGCAGCAAACCGTCAACAATGTCCCAGTCTATTACAATCTCTTTGCCACCAATAGGACCACGGTCAACGGCAAGGACAAAATGCTTTTCGAGCGAGTCGGCATCAACTCAATCTTTGAAGGGACCTACCGCCTCAGTTTCCCGGGAATCAACGGCGCTCTGGGCGCGGCTTGGTATGATACAAGCGGCGATAAAATCCCGCAAGCCGCGGAGCTCAACGTCCTTTATTTGCCTGCCAGCGTTACGAACGTGACTTATACCGGCACCCTGCATGACCTCAAGAAAATTACCTTCAGGGACGGAACTTGGCTGGCCCGGGAACGTTTCATCATCGATGATCAGGGCAAACTTCAAACGCCGTCATCTTTGGTCAGCAACGTGGAGCAGACGGGGCTCTCCAACCTTTATCGGGAGACCATCGTCACGGCCTCGGAGTTCAAAAGCAATATAGACATCGTTTGGCAGCCCGCTTTCGTTTGGGGAACGGAAACCCCGGCCGCCAATGGCCCGGTTGACTGAGCGCCCCATCAATGCGGATAGAACCGGTCTTGATTGCATGCCTCTTTTTGAGTTCTTCCGCTTGGAGCCAATTCGCTCCTTTCGGCACGGTGCAGTTGGGGGGCAACCAGGCATTCTTTGACGGGAAACCCTCGAGCCTGGGAGGCTATGCCAATCTAAGCTTTGTCCCGGCCCTAAGATTGAGCCCGCGGACATCATTGATCCCGAGGGTTCAGGCGGGCTATCAGGGCATTAACAGCTATAGCCAGGTCATCGATGAAGGAAGTCTGCTGCAACAGCAGATGAACTCTTTGGCGGCCCTCAAATATATCTACAAGCTCTCCGAGCAATCCAAGCTCAAAACCGAGTTTACTGGCAAACACCAATGGCTCAAAGAGGCCAATAATGAGCCCTGGGGCAAAGGGCTCTACGACTATAGATATTACGGCTTGAGCGGGGAGTGGGAGCATAGAGGCTCCATTTTAAAAAACCGCTTAGGGCTGACCTTTTCCGTTCTGCGTTATCCCAACTATCAAAGCCTCTCTAGCGCCGTGGGCCTGGAGCTGGGCGGCAAGGATACGCTTGATACCAACGATATCATGGCCTTCTACGCTCTGGAGCTTCCGGGCGACAAACAAACATTCAAAGGAAGCCTCAACTTCGAGACTTACGCCTATACCGACCAGAAGCTGATTGACAGCCAGGGGGCCTTCATCGCCGAGAAGCGCTTGGATAAACTGGCGACATTCAGGTTGGGCTATAGCCGCTACCTGGAAGGCCGGGTGCTGGATTGGTGGAGCGAAAGGCCCTCTGAGCAGACCATCCTGGGCTTGGATGTTTATTCCAAGCTTAAACTTTCCAATCAAAACCATTATGACGTGGAACAACTGGCCTTTATCGCAGGCTTCTACGACTATATCACAGTGGGATTTTCGCCGTCCTTGGCGGGGCGCATAGCCGCGCTGGACCTTATCCTGCAGCTTTACTACGACCTGTCCCTGCGTCGCTACTTCAACCGCCCGATCCAGGATGCCGATAGCGGCCTCTACCAAGGCGCGAAATTAAGGCAAACCACGCACATGTTGGGCGTGAATTTGAAATATCCTTTGACCTGGTGGCTTAACGGCTTGATGGCCGAGGCCGCGGCGGGGGCCAATATCAGCGGCTCCAATATGAAGTATGAGAAACTATACCGTTACAATTACAGCTCATTCAGCTATCAAATGGGCTTGAGGTATGATTTTTAGAGCCTTTCTTGTTTTCATCCCGCTGCTGTTGGCTCAGACGCGGGCCTTCGCATTCGTGACGAGGCTCAAGCCCTCCCACGCCATACTAAGCGAGGCGCAGCAGCTTGTGGAGGGGGAATTGGATGCTGAATTGGGCGACCAGCTCCAATTGAGCGTGGAGCCTTTCCTACAAGTTGCGGGCGCCTCCAGTCCGCGCGCCGCCACTTTGATCGTGAAGGACGGCAAGTTCAGGGAAAAAATCTTTTTCTATCCGGGCTTGAACATCCTTAAGATTCAGCCGGCTGGAGGGGGCTGGAGCCTGAATAGGGCCTACTATCTCCTGGGACCCAAGGAGGAGAGGGAGAAAAAATGGGGAAACAGCTCCGCGGTGATATTTTCCCAGCCTCAGGAGGCGCGCACCGAGTCGGAAACCATCGAGCTCAAGGGAGCGGTGACGGATCCTCAATTAAAAGCGCTCGACATCGTATGCATCAATGCCGTGGACCTGCTTTCTCCGGGGCCTCGGCAAACCGTGATCCATTACTACAAGACTCCCGTTAAGAACATCCAATTTTCCCAACAGGCGCGGCTGACGGAAGGGCTGAACATGATCCTGGCCAAACCGGCGGGAAAACCGGCCTCATACGAACAAGTGCAACTCAAGGCCCTGGTCTACGACAAGGCGAATCCCGGCATTCTTTTAGACGAGCCGAGAATCCAGGGCAAGAAAATCACAATCTCGGGACGCACCCCAGGCGTCAATCCCAAGAGCCTGCGGATGAAAGTAACGGCCTTGGCCCGGTCCCGGGACCAAGGGCTTTTTTCAGTCGCGGAGCTTTATCAAGGAGAGCTCGCCGTCCAGGGAGAGTCCTTCTCCCTGGTTGTTTCGCTGCCTGAACAAGAACTGCAGCCGCCCTTGACCGTGTTGGTGTCTTATCTTGATAAAGCCTCCTCTAAGACGATTCTGGGCTGGTAATAACGCCCCTGCTTAAAACCCATGTCCCGCCCGTCCGTCGCCGCCGCGACGGCGGCTTGGTCGCTTCAGAGTCTCTCAGGGTGGATTCTTTACTTCCCCTCCGCACAAGTGCTATCATTACTTCGCGGGGTAGAGCAGCCCGGTAGCTCGCAAGGCTCATA
>JACQPG010000017.1 GCA_016207665.1 Elusimicrobiota bacterium
TCCCTGCATAACCCCATAGTCCAAGACAGCTTTGAGCCCGGCTCGACGTTCAAGATCGTGACCATGGCCGCGGCCCTCGAGGAAGGGGTGGTCAGGCCCAATGACACGTTCCATTGCGAGGATGGCAGCTATTCTTTGGCTCCCGGAGTGATCATCCATGACCACGAGCCGGATGGCACGCTCACCGTCGCCGGGATACTCGAGCGCTCCTCCAACATCGGAATCGTGAAAATCGCGGAACGCCTCGGCGCCGCCGGCTTTTACCGCTATAGCCGCGCTTTCGGATTCGCCAGCCGCTCGGGCATAACCCTCCCCGGAGAATCGCCCGGGGAGCTGCGGCCGCTCTCGGACCTGACTCGAGTGGGACTGGCCGCCTCCTCTTACGGCTACGGGGTCAGCGCCACTCCCTTGCAGTTAGCCTCGGCTTATAGCGCCATAGCCAATGGCGGGACGCTTTGGGAACCTCTCCTGCTCCGGGACGGCCGGAAACCGTCGAGGGTCCGGAGAGTGGCTCGGCCGGAAACCATGCGGATACTCGCCGAGCTCCTGGCGGGAGTGGTGGAGCGCGGAACCGGAATTCAGGCTCAGATACCAGGCTATCGCGTGGCGGGAAAGACCGGCACCGCCCGCAGGCTGGATCCCGTGACCCGCAAGTACTCCACCACCAGCTACAACGCATCCTTCGTGGGCTTTCTTCCCGTGGAGCGGCCCCTATGGACCATCGCCGTGCTCATCGAGGCTCCCAAGGGACAGTATTACGGCGCTCAAGTGGCCGCCCCCGTATTCGCCAAGCTGGGACGGCAACTGCTCACGTTGCGCGGGATAGCGCCGGAGGCGGCGCCGGGATTGGCCGCGAGGCGGCCTTGAGGCTCAAGGAGCTCCTGGGCGCCATCACCCCGCTCAAGGTAGCAGGCCGCAGCGAGCTCGACATCGCCGGCGTCTGCCATGATTCCCGCAGGGCGAGGCGGGGCGATCTCTTTTTCGCCTTGGCGGGCTCTCGTACCGACGGCAATCGACACGCCCGTCAGGCCTGCGAACGTGGCGCCGTCGCCGTCGCTTCGGAGCTCGATCCGCCTCCGCCGCCCGTGGTCTTGGACGCCTGTTGGATCCAGGTGGCCGATATCACCCAGGCCATGGGGCGTCTATGCGACCGCTTTTTCGGCCACCCTTCCCAGGCCATGACCGTGGTGGGCGTGACCGGGACCAAGGGCAAAACGACCACGACCTATTTCCTCGAGTCGATATTTTCACAGTGCGGCGCCAAACCCGCCGTGATAGGCACGGTGGATCATCGCTTGGGCGGCAAGAGGCTCGAGAAGGCCATCAACACGACACCCATCTCCTTGGAGCTGCTGTCCCTGTTGGCCCGGTTCCGGGATGGCGGCGCCACGCACGTGGCCATGGAAGTCTCCTCTCACGCCCTCGCGCTCAAGCGCGCCGATGAGGTCGATTTCAACGCGGCGGTGTTCACCAATCTGGGACGAGACCATCTCGATTTCCACAAGAGCCAGGATGAATATTTTCAAGCCAAGGCCAGGCTCTTCGAGCTGCTCGAGAAGCCTTCCTCCGCCAAAAATCCCCGGGTCGCGGTGATCAACGCGGATGACGCCAAGGCGCCCGCTCTGCGGCGGTTGGCGCGCAAGGCAGAGCCGATCGGCTTCGGCTTCAACGAGGGAGCGGACCTTCGCGCTCGGGAGCTGACGCCCGAAGCGGCGGGGCAAAGCTTTATCATGGATTGGCGCGGAAGGAGCTCGAGGGCGAGCATTGGACTCATCGGGCCGCATAACGCTCTCAACGCCTTAGCGGCCGCCGGAGCGGCCCTCGGTCTCGGTCTGCCATTGGACGGAGTCCGGAAGGGCCTATCCGCTCTCAAGAGCGTGCCTGGCAGGCTGGAGCCGGTCGGTCAAGGCCAGCCCTTCCGTGTTCTCGTCGACTACGCCCATACCGAGGAGGCTCTCTCCTCGGTGCTGGGAACCTTGAAGGAAACGGGCGCCCGGCGCTTGATCACGGTCTTTGGTTGCGGCGGGGACAGGGATCGCGGCAAGCGAGGCCCCATGGGAATCGCAGCCTGCCGAGGCAGCGACCTGGCGATCATCACCAGCGACAATCCCAGGTCCGAGGATCCCTTGTCGATCATACGAGACATCGAACAGGGCCTAAAAAAGGAACGTCTCAAAAATTATAAGATCATACCGGACCGGCGCGAGGCGATAGGCGAGGCGATCGACTCGGCGGCCGAGGGAGATATCGTCTTGATCGCGGGCAAGGGCCACGAGGACTATCAGATCCTTTCGGATAAAACCGTACCTTTCGATGACCGTGAGGTGGCGCGGCAGGCGCTCGTCCGGCGGGGCTGGCTAGGCCGCTCCGGGAGCCGGATCTCCCGATGAGGCTTGAGAGCACCTGGGGCGACTTGGCCCGGGCCGCCGGCGGGCGGCTCTTGCTCGGCAATCCAGCGGAGCCCGTGGAATCCATTTCCACGGACACCCGGAAACTAGAGCAAGGCCAGGTCTTTTGGGCGTTGAAGGGAAGCCGCTACGACGCCCACGACATGCTTGATGCGGCGCTTTCCGAGCGCGCGTCGGGTTGGGTGGTCGAGAGGCTCGACCGCCAGGGGCCGCGCCCCAAGCATCTGGTGCAGGTGCCCAACACCCTCAAAGGCCTCCAGGCATTCGCCGCCTTTCATCGGCGGCGCTTCGAAATCCCGATCGTCGGCATCACTGGCTCCAACGGCAAGACCACCACCAAAGAGATGCTCAAGGCCATCTGCAGCCGGCTGGGCCCGACCTGCGCCAGCCCGGGAAATTGGAACAACCAGGTCGGCGTGCCTCTATCGGTGCTCGAGCTGACCTCCGAACACCGCTACGGCATCTTCGAGCTCGCCGATTCGCATCCCGGAGACATCGACGAGATCGCGCGCATCTCCCAACCGACGTTGGGCGTGGTCACCAACATCGGGCCAGATCACCTCGAGTTCTACGGATCGCTCGAGCAAAATTTCAAGACCAAGTCGGAGCTGGTCGAGAACCTGCCGGAAGAGGGGAAGGCGGTCATCAATATCGATGACCCCTGGCTCGCGGCCTTGGAGCCCCGACTCGGCGCCCGCGCCGTCACATTCGGCATGAACCCGCGAGCCCGGGTGAGCTTCGCCGAAAGCGGCGAGATCATCATCGACCGGCACAAGCTCAAGGTCTCGCTGCGCGCCCTGGGCCAGTTGAGCCGCTATAACGCGGCGGCGGCCGCGGCGGCGGCCTGGGCCTTGGGAATAGACGCGGAGACCATACGCCGGGGCCTCGAGGATTACAGGCCCTCGGCCATGCGCATGGAGCTTTTGCGGCATCCTTCGGGCTGCGAGGTCGTGCTTGACGCCTACAACGCCAATCCCGCGTCGATGAAGGCGTCGATCGAGGCGTTCTGCCATGAATTCGCGAAATCCGGCAAGATTCTGGTGCTCGGCGACATGAAGGAACTCGGCGCGACGTCCCGTCAGTTCCATCAGGAATTGGGCCAGTGGATCGCAAAACTGCCACTGGAGGCCGTTTATCTGGCCGGGCCCGAGATGAGCGAGGCATTTTCCGCCCTCAAGGCAGTCCGCCCCGGCTTCGAGGTCCATTACGGCGAGACCCCGCAAGCCTGGATCGACGGCCTTCGGACCAAGCTCTCGGCCCAGAAGGCGCTGTTGTTCAAGGCCTCCCGGGCCATGAAGTTCGAATCCATCCTGGAGAGCCTCCAATGCTCTTTTACCTAAGCCAATTCAGGGACCTTTCCGGAGCTTTCAACCTTTTCCAGTACATCACCTTCAGGGCAGGGGGAGCGGCGCTGAGCGCCCTTCTCATCTCCCTGCTGATAGGCCCGCGCATGATCGAGGCGCTGCGCAAGCATAAGATCGGGCAAGTGCAACGCACGGACGGCCCGGCTTCCCATATGGGAAAACAGGGTACGCCCACCATGGGCGGGCTCTTGATCTTCGCCACCGTGGTCATCAGCACTCTGTTGTGGATGCGCCCCGACAACCGTTTTACCTGGACCCTCATGGCCGTGGTCCTGGCTTTGGCCGCCATCGGTTTCTGGGACGATTTCTTGAAGCTCACCCGGCGCAGCTCGGCGGGCGTGTCGTCTTTCGGCAAATTCGCGGTGCAGGTGGGCACCGCGCTGGGCGTGGTGTTCTACCTGGCGGGCTGGCCGCCCAACTGGCAGTTCGTCACGTCGATCAACATCCCTTACGGCAAGGAGCTCTATCTGGACCTGGGCCCGGCCTATTTCGTTCTGGCGGCCCTTATGATCGTGGGCTCCTCCAACGCCGTCAACCTGACCGACGGCCTGGACGGGCTCGCGATCGGCGCCACGCTGATCGCCGCCGCGGCCTTCACCGCGCTCAGCTACGTGAGCGGGCACAGCATCTTCGCGAACTACCTCGACCTCGCGTTCCTGGCGGGCGCGGGCGAGCTGACGATCTTCTGCGGCGCCATGGTCGGGGCCTCGA
>JACQPG010000019.1 GCA_016207665.1 Elusimicrobiota bacterium
CTCCTGGGCCTTGCGACCATTGAGCAGCACGTAGGCCAGCTTGGCCATGGCCCGTTTGCTCAGAATCGTATCGGTTTGATATTCCCCATCTTGATGCAGAATCAGCGCTACCTTGCCTTTGCGATCCACCACCGCGTCCAAGCGGCCGCTGATGCGATAGCAAGGATTTTTCTTGATCCGGGCCTGATCCTCAGTATCGAGATAGTTGGCCCAGTCGATTCGTCTCATCGGTTTTACGGGTATGGCCTTCATGCTTTGCCTCCTCGTCTGTTTTTTTGCCCGCCCCACCGTCGGCGGTCATGAACGAATACAAGCACTTCGCGAAGGAAGCAAGACCCAAGAAGGACCCAATTCCGACCAAATTCGGCAACAGTTTGCGACGTTCGGGCCGGAATTAACGCGATCGAATCACCCGGCCCCGGCGGCCACGAAGTTGCGGCAGAAATCCCTTCACTGGCTTTGCGCGAAGAAGTCGATAGATGAACGTATCAAGGCCGTCCCAATCGACGCGGTCCTGCCAGACGGTGACCGCAAACTCGGTTAGAACCAGCCGCTTGCGTCGGGCCACCCTATGCGTCCGCCCCGGCCTTCGTCGCCTTCAAGTATCCCTCCTTGATCAATGTCTCGGCGATGGACTCTTCCCCGAGCCTATAGAAGCTGATGCCGGTAGCCTTCTTATACGCCTTGGCGGCCTCGAGCATCTCGGGCTTCACCCGAATGGCTCGGATCAGATATCCGACCCCTTTGGAGCCCTTCTCTCCGGCTACGGTTGCGGACGTTTCAACGCTCGCGGCTCCCTCCTTCTTCACGGACTTCTTCTTGATCTTTTTCGACATGATCTTATTCCTCCATTTCGATGGGCAGTATTGCGCGCCCCTCGTGGGAACAACACTACCTTCGTTCCGGCGGCGGTTCAAGCTGAGTTGCGAAGTTATCCAGGCTGGAGGAGTTGTGGACGGCGGGCAGGGAGCTTCAGGTAGTCGACAGAAGCTCGGACACGTTTTTCACGAAGTCCTCTATCCGTGTCGGCTTCCCCAGGATACAAGCCCTCGGAGATCTCGGGATTTCGCGCGGGAGCCGCTTCTCGGCGGCTGCCGTCACGAAGAGCATGGGGACCGGATCGACTCGGGTGAGATTCGCGAGCATCCACTCGTACGCCGGAGGTAGAAGCCGACTGCCTCACCTATAGGGGCCGGCAATAGACGGCTTTAGGGAATGCCTTTTAACTTCCAGCCTAGAAGCTTTTCCGCTTTGCTCAGATCTCCTTTATCGATGAGCTGGCGAATTTTTGCAGCGCTGATCTTTTCTCCGTCCACGCGAGTCAGGGGAACGCGATGCACGCTAAACCCCATCTTCGGCCCCAGCTCCTTGAGAGTCTCGACGTCTCCCGCGCGATCTTTGCCGAAACAAAAATCCTCTCCAATGTAAACGTCCATGACCTTGAGCTGCGTCGTCAGAACCATATTGACGAAGGATTCGGGCGATAAGCAGGCCAGGTCTTTGTTGAACGGCAGGAGCACGACGGCGTCGACTCCCATCACCTTAAGGATTTCGATTTTCTTCGCCGCGGATAAAAGCGGTCTGTAATTGTATAAACGAAGGAATTCCCCTGGAGAAGGATCAAAGGTCACCACGAGACAGCGCGTCTTGAGAGCCTTGGCTCTTTTAACCGCAAGGCGGATCAGCTTTTGGTGGCCCACATGTATCCCATCGAACTTGCCGATGGCAGCGACGGATGATGGAGCCCATTTGCCTGCTTCAAAAGCGCTCTAGAATATCTTCATCTTGTGCGATGGGTGGGAGGTGATCCATTCTGGAGCAATTCTTGCCTTGCTTCGCCGCTCACATGAGCGGTTATTGCAACACTCTTGCCTATGGCGGAAGGTCAGGCTCAGGCCACGGTGTCGACAGTTTCCACGAGAAGCGGCATGTTAAGACTATTCGATATGATGCAGTGTTTCTTGGCCGTTTGAAGCATGGCTTCGATAAAAAATTGACGCGAATCTATATGCTAATTTGATAATATAATCAATAGGAACCGATGCCGAACAATGAAGAGCTGGTATTCAAGATCAAGGCGGACTTCCTCAAGTCCCTGGCCCATCCTATTCGCCTTGGAATCATCGAGTATCTAAAAAATAAGGAAGCCTCCGTTGGTGAGATGGTCAAGGAACTGCGCGTCGAGCAGTCTGGGCTTTCAAAGCATCTCGCCATCCTGCGCCAAGCCGGAATTTTAACCTCGCGTCAGGAGAAAGTGACGGTTTACTACTCCGTCCGGGACCGCGATATCTTCCACGTCCTTAGGCCGATCGCTGAGATCCTGCGGAAAAAACTCAACGAAAGTAACGAGGTGCTGGCCCACTTGGGCCGGGTGTGAGATTTTTTTGCCAACTACATGAAGTTTTTATCCTATAAGCATATAAGTGCAGAGGAATATTCGGCTCAGGAGGCCGCGCCCATGAACACTTCTTCGCAGAAACGTGCGGATGACAAGCCTGGATTGGGTCCGGGCATAATGGAATTGCGCCACATCGCATCCAAGATTTACGGAATCCGCGTGCAGCGCTATCTCGTCACCAAGCTCAAAAACGTCCAAGAACTGAGCCGGGCAAACTCGAGGAGCGACCTGTTCTGCATCCAAGTGGACGGAATGAACGACTCCGAGGAAGGCGCCTTGAAGCGCTTTAAGGAGATCGTCGCCAAGGCCGGGCTGGGGGCCTACTTTGGGGTCAGAAACGAACGGTAGACATTCCCTTTCGCTAGATAGAATATATGGAGCACCGCCCTCTATGGCCGAACCTGACGATTCAAGACTGCCGGGAGCGCATACAAAGAGATCCCAAGGATATGGAGGCCAGGCTCATCTTAGGCATGACCTACCGGTTGCAGGGCGATTACCGCGCCGCCCTCGAAATGTGGAATTCAATCCTGGAGATCGACCCGTCGCACGATGCGGCCAAGCAGCTCGTCCGGTCCCTTCGGATGGAGCTCATGAAGATCAATTTTAACCTGGAATGACCATGCAATCGCAGATGGAAGTTCAACGCGAAAACCGGCGAGAGCATCTCGCGCAACTCCTGGCTTGGTGCGACGATAGGCTTCGAACCCATCCCGCGGACGTCGAAAGCCTGCTGAAAATCAGCGGGGCCTTGTGGGATATGGGACAACGCGTTGCGGCGCTGGAATACTCCAGGAAAATATTGACGCACCATCCGGGTCACGCCGAGGTGAGAGAAGCCATCCAGCGTTACACGGAAGAATTAGGCGGCGCGGGCCGCGCCATCCGTAGCAGCCCAGAGGAGCGTTCCCAGACATGAGGAAAGACAGCGAAAAGGCGCACGACGTTGTGGTGACCAGCAAGGAAGCTCTGAACCTGCTCGGGATCAGGAAGGGCGCTCTGATCTCCTTGGAGCAGGCGGCCAAGGTTCAGCGCGTTCCCAAGCGGGACGGCTATACGGATAAGGAGCTCAAGCGTCTCTTGGTCAAGCTCAGGAAGATCCTACGGCGCTGATGGCGGCTACCATGTCGAAGCGACAATCTACCTGTCCAGTATGCCAGTCTCGCCCCAACAAGATGCGGCTGTCTCCCGCAGGCTCGCAATACGGGTGCGGGAAATGCGGAAAATGGTTCGGGATCGGTGAAATCAAAGCTACGGAGAATCTTTTATCAGAAGCTCCATCGGAAGACAATCAGGATGAGCCGCCGCAGAGCCCGCACGGGCTTACGAAGATGTCGGTTGTCCTGGAACTAAAATCCCGCGGTCTTGCGCAGGCCGTAGACGAGCTCGTCCCCAAAGCCCTCCAAGGCACCAAGGTTTTCCTAAAAAGCGCGCAAATCGCTAAAAATCTCCAGGGGAATCTAGGTTATGGCGCGGTCGAATTCCGCCGCGGTTTGGCGTTTCTTCATGCAAAAGTCGACGAGCTTTCCGAGCCGCGCGCTTCCCTGGGCATCTCCCAGGATGGCCTCGATCCGGGAGTGCGTGCCCAAGAGAGGGTTTTTGTCGTCGTCTTGTTTCTCAAGCCTCCGCGCGACCCTGGCTTCGAGGTCCCGCTTTGGGCCAGGCGCAAACTCTGCAACGAGCGGACGATCTACCGGCTTCGCACGGCGCCCGACCTCGATGCCGTGCTCCACATTTTGCGGTCGACATGATGGGAGAGGCCATGGGTTCTCAAATGACTTTCGATTGGGACGGCGGGCAATCCACATGGTACGAGGCCGTCCCGAAGTCGGGAACGGGGCCGGCGGTGATCGTGCTCCAGGAATGGTGGGGGCTTGTGCCCCATATCAAGCAGGTCTGCGACCAGCTGGCCGCGCAGCAATTTGTCGCGATCGCTCCGGACCTCTATCACGGGCACGCTGCGAAGAACCCGGATGAGGCGGGCCGGCTCATGATGGCCCTAAACATCGAAAGGGCAGCGGACGAGATCGGCGCGGCGATTCGCTATCTCGGGATGGGACACCGCAAGGTTTCGGAGAAGAAAATCGGCATCATCGGTTTTTGCATGGGAGGCCAGTTGGCCGTATACGCCGCCTCTAAATTTCTAGAGATCGGGGCCTGCGTGGATTTCTACGGGGTTCATCCTAAAATTCAGGTGGACTACTCCAAGATCAAATGTCCGGTGATGGGTTTCTTCGCGGAAAAAGATAGCCATGTCCCGCCCGAGACGGCCCGAAAGCTCGAGTCGCAGCTCAACACCCACGGAGTCAAAACGGACTTCCACGTATTCCCGGGCGTCGAGCACGCTTTTTTCAACGACTCAAGACCCGAGGTTTACCATCAGCAGACGGCGCAGAAAGCCTGGGAACGGATGCTCGCATTTCTGCGCAACAGCCTCAAGGCAGAAGTTGCCCAATAAATGAAGATCGTGCATGTCCGCAACCCCAAGGAGAACACCCCATGAAAAATGCCGCAGCCGTAGCCACGCTCCTAGGCGCGCTGGCCCTCACCGTAGCCGCTCAGGAGCCACAAAAGGAACAGGTACAGACCCCATCAGCCCCTGCGCAGAACCAGGCCGCCCAACCGCAAGCGGCCCCCACGCAACAACCCGAGAATCAGCCGGGGCAGCCAGCGCAGCAGAACGAGGCCCAACAAGCCCCAGCTGTTCAGAAGCAGGATACAGCCCAACCCTCGGCTGGAGAGGCGGCCAAAGTCCAAGCTCAGCCGGCGAGCAAGGAGGAGACGGCGAAAAAGTCGACGAAAAAGAAGGCCAAGAAAAAGTCCGCCAAAGCGAAGCCTGCTCCCGCTCCAGCCAGCCAGGCTCAGCCGAATAAAGGCGAGCAGCCTGCGAAACCGACGGAGCCCGTCGGACCGTGAACGAACGTACCGCGAATCCCGTTAGAAACATAGCCCTGCGCGTCCTGGTGGTGGATGATGAGACAGTCGTACGCGATCTCCTGTCCGGCATGCTGACCCAGGCGGGCTGCAACGTGACGACCGCGGCGGAACCTCGAACGGTATTGGATGATTTCGATTCCAACCAATTCGACCTGGTGGTCATGGACGCCGAGATCGGACCTCGCGTGGATGGCATTCTATTAGCCGGCCAGCTCCAGCAATTCGACCCCAAGCTGCGAGTCGTAATCATTTCCGGTAATACGGAGAACGAAGCCCGGGCGAGGGAGGAGGGGTTCGGCTTCTTATCGAAGCCGTTTGCGGAAAAGGACGTTGAAGCTTTGCTGGCGGGAAGGTAGGCAGGTCGCCGGCAAGACAAGAGATGATTTCCGTCCCATGAAGATGGAAAAGGAGAGCAATCGAATGGCTGACCTAGTGTATGAATGCGCCGCAAACAAGTCTCATCCGCAGAAGAAATTCGTCATCGACCAGCAAACGGTTCCGCAATGCTGCGGAAAGCCGATGACGCGCCTTCAGGCGCCCCAAACTCAACCGACGACTTCCCCGGCCACAACGCCGAGGTATTCGCCCACAGGCAAGACGAGCGACAAAGGGAAATGATCGAAGCGATTCCGGACCACGGATATCCAGGCCGGAGCCATTGCGCTCCGGCCTGGATGGGCGGCGGTCGAGTCTATGTATGGCGAAACCTGAGCCCTACCGTCTAACGAAAGCTGTATATCTGTTCAAGGTGCGGCAGTCCTTGGACTATTCGGCTCTCTCGCGCTTCGTGCACGAAGTGGTCGACCCTGGGCTTGGCTCCCCCAAAGCGGTCATTGTGGTAGTCAGTATCGCCATCTTGGGCAACACGTCTCTATTGGGCCTGCTCGCTATGGTGGGAACGCGCCTTCGAAAGCGAGGTATTCGGATGATCGTCGTTTCCCCCGCCGGCGATGTGGCCGCGTTCGTCAGCCGATCGTCGTTCCCGGGCTTGTCGAACGTTCGGTTCGTAAAGAAGCTGGGCGAAGCGGTGCGCCTTGCCGGCCAGGACGGTCCTAAGGGATAAATCTAACGAAGCAGGGAGGTCTTATGACGCATATCGTACATGAAGGACTTAAGGCTTGGGTCGACGAGACCGTCAAGCTCGGCCAGCCGGACCAAGTATACTGGGTAGACGGCTCCCAGGAGGAGCGCTCCCGTCTTACCAAGCGCGCCATCGCCCGCGGGTTCATCATTCCCCTCGACCAGGAGAAGTACCCCGGCTGCTACTACAGCCGCTCCAATCCCAACGACGTGGCCCGCACCGAACATTTGACCTATATTTGCACCAGGAAGAGGGAGGAAGCGGGCCCGACCAACAATTGGATGTCCCCGGAAGACGGCTACGCTAAATCTAAGGAGATCATCAAGGGCTCCATGGCAGGGCGCACCATGTACGTGATCCCGTTCTCGATGGGACCCATCGGCTCCCCATTCTCTAAGATCGGCGTCGAAATAACCGACTCGCTTTACGTGGTCTTGAACATGTTGATCATGGCCCGCGTCGGCCACAAGGTCCTTGATCAACTGGGGACCGCCGGCGCCTTCACCAAGTGCCTGCACACGCGCGCCGACCTGGACGTCAAACATCGGCTGATCCTGCACTTCCCCGAGGACAACGCGATCGTCTCCACCGGCTCGGCTTACGGCGGCAACGCGCTTTTGGGCAAGAAGTGCCTGGCCCTGCGCATCGCGTCCTGGCAGGCGCGCAAGGAGAACTGGCTCGCAGAGCACATGCTCATCCTCGGAATCGAAAAAGACGGCAAGACCGAGTATGTGACCGCGGCCTTCCCTTCCGCGTGCGGCAAGACGAACCTCGCCATGCTCATCCCGCCGCAGGGCCTCAAAGCCAAAGGCTATAGGATATGGACCGTGGGAGACGACATCGCCTGGCTGCGCATAGGCCCCGACGGCCGCCTATGGGCCTGCAATCCCGAGGCCGGCTTCTTCGGCGTGGCTCCCGGCACCAACTCTAAGACCAACCCCAATGCCATCGCCACGATGAAGAAGAACACCATCTTCACCAACGTGGTCCTCGGCGACGCCCTCTCCGTCTGGTGGGAGGACGGCGAGGGCGCACCTCCGGCTTCCGGCACCTCCTGGGACGGCAAGCCCTGGAAGCCCGGCCTTAAGGACAAGGACGGCAAACCCGTCCCGGGCGCCCACCCCAACAGCCGATTTACCGCCCCGGCGGGGCAATGCCCGTCTATCGCGCCGAACTGGGAAGACCCCAAGGGCGTGCCGATCTCGGCTATGATCTTTGGAGGCCGCCGCGAGCGCTTAGCACCGCTGGTCTTCGAGGCCCTCGATTGGGCGCATGGAGTCTATGTCGGCGCAACCGTGGCTTCCGAGCGCACCGCCGCCGCGGTCGGCAAGGTCGGCGAGGTCCGGCGCGACCCAATGGCCATGCTTCCCTTCTGCGGCTACAACATGGGCGACTACTTCGGCCATTGGCTGCGTATGGGCGGCGACATCCCCAAGCCGCCGAAGATATTCCACGTCAACTGGTTCCGCAAGGATTCGACGGGCAAGTTCCTGTGGCCCGGCTACGGCGAGAACCTGCGCGTCCTGGAGTGGATACTGGCTCGCTGTAGCGGCAAGGGCAAGGCAGTACAAACCCCCATTGGCTGGGTGCCCGCGAAGGATGGATTGGACCTTACAGGCCTAAACCTTCCCGCCGGCGCCATGGACAAGCTTCTCGAGGTCAAGCCGGATGAGTGGACCGCCGAGCTCGACGGCGTGAAATCTTTCTTCGATCAGTTCGGCGCGGCGCTGCCGGAGGAACTCTGGAAACAGTTTGAAACGTTGAAAGGGCGCCTTAAGATCAAGGTCCTGGCATAAGCCGGCTCAAATCTGCAAGGAGGCTATGATGAGATGTCGGGCTTGCAATGCGCGTATTGAGTCCATGAGGACGACGGATACGGGAGTCGTTTTCATTTGCGAGAAATGCTGCCGGGATCTATCCTCGGAAGAAGTCGTGCTCGCGCCGTCTGGGCCGGCTGCTACGAGGAAAGGCTCGCGGACTCCCGCCCTCTCGCTCGCAGGAACAGCAGGCTGGAAGGCTAAATCTTAAGGTAGGTCGCGACCATCACGTCGCGATAAGCCGGACGCGACGGGTCAAGCGGCGTGATCGGCGTAACCCCGTGCATCACGCGCGCGTCGTCCACGATCGCCGCGTCAAGCGGCTCCGTCAGCGTAAAGCTCCCCCGCAGTTTCCCGGCGAGATCGTGGACCGTCGTCGTGCCGCTCGCGACGTTCTCGCGCCGCACCAGCATCACCAGCGCGCAGTCCACGCCGTCGCGGTGCACGCCCTCGGGCGTCGGACGTCCCATTCCGCCCGCCGTCGCCTCGATGCGGAACTGGTGCAGCTCGATCTTCCACGCAGCTCCCGGCCGCAGGCGCCCGAACAGGCCGCAGCCGAACGCGAGTACGCGCGTCATCGTCGACCCGGCGACGATCTCCGGAGCGATCGGCTCGAACCAGCGCGCGACGCCCCCGTTGAGCGCGTTGTAGTCGCGGCTCTGATAGTGCGGCTGGCGCGGCTCCAGGCGAATGGCGGCACTCCCCGCCTCCGCCTTTAAGACCGCATGCCGGCGTAAGCGGTCGCGGCCGCCGTCGGCCATATATTCATCGCGCCGGAGGTCTTGCCAACTACCCACAAATCGCGTCCAATCGGCCAGCGCGTCCGGCCGGCCCCGCATCAGCCAGCGGTGCATGTCCGGCGCGCTGACGAACGCGAAACCATCCCGCCGAATTCGCCGCTCCAGTTGCGCTTTGCTCATCATCGCGGGCGCGCGTTGCGTTGGCGGATCGGAACGCTCACCATACGTGGCAGGCTCAATAAGGCGAGACGTCACGAGCCGCCGAGAAGAGCCACGATCTTGTTCGGGGAGGTCGAGCCCTTTATGATGCGCAGGCGTTTAGGATTGACTCCAAGATGCCTGGCCAACAACGCGAGAACGGCTTGATTGGCACGGCCCTGCTCCGGCTTGGCCCGCACCCAAACCGCGAAAGCGTTGGCGCTCGCGGAGACCAGCAAGTCATGCTTGTCTCCGGCATGCACCTTAACCCGGAACAACGCTGCGGTCATGTCCTCTCACCCTATCCTCTTTCAACCGCCCCAGGAACCTCAGCAAGCCATCGAGTATGGTGACGGGGTGCGGAGGACAGCCCGGAATAAAGAGGTCAACGGGAACCACCGAGGCCGCGCCGCCGAGGTGGTCTTCGGAGCCGATGAACGGCCCGCCGCTGATGCCGCAAGCGCCGACGGCGATCACCAGACGCGGAGGCGGGACGGCCTCGTAGGCGATGCGCAGCGCCTCGCTCATGTTACGCGTCACCGGCCCTGTAATCACCAGGCCGTCGGCGTGGCGGGGCGAGGCCACGAACTGTATCCCGAAGCGCCCCAAATCGAACACGACGTTGCTGAGCGCGGTCAACTCCGCCTCGCAGGCGCTGCAGCCGCCGGCGCTCACCTGGCGCAGTTTGAGGGATCTTCCGAAGAGACGCCGCATCTCGTCTCCCAGGGATTGAGCCAGCTTCACCTCCGTGCCGGTCACCAACAGGTTCTCGCGGGAATTAGCCGCCAGACGATGATCCTTAGTGAACGTGACAGCGCCGTCGGGGCAGGCAGTCGTGCACTCGGTGCAAAAGAGGCAACGGCCGAGATCGAGGGCGAGCGGCCCTTTCTTCCCTTTTTCGATGGCCGTCGTTGGACAGGCGTCGATGCAGGCGGTGCAGCCCGCGGCGCAGAGCTCCGGCTTGATGACGGGCCGCCCGCGGAAACGCTCCGGCAGCCCGGGGTCCTCATCCGGAAACTTCGACGTCCGGTAGCCTTGCTTGATGCGGTTCTTGATGATCTCGATCATAGATCATGCCCGGCATAAGAAAGATTGAAGCTCTTGTTGCAAAGAGGGAAATCAGATATCTCGCCTCCGCGCAGAGCCAGCGCCAGAGCCATCCAGTTGTGAAACGACGGGTCGATGACCTTATACCAGTCGTAGCTGCCGTCGCGGCCGGTCTTGGCTATATGGCAAACCTCACCCCGCCATCCCTCCACCAACGCGACAGCCAACCGGTTTGCCGCCGGCGCAGCACAGGGGCTGGTAGCACTTCCCTCCGGAAGATGGTCCACCGCGTCTCCCAAGAACTCGAGGGACCTCTGCGCCTCCAGGAATCTCACCATCGCTCGCGCGAATACATCGCCCGAATCAAGCCTAACGACCGGGATATGGCGGAAGCGATACAAGCCGTACGGGTGATCCTGCCGCACATCCCGGTCGGCGCCAGTCGCCCGGGCGCAAACGCCGACAAGCCCCAGATCGTCGCAAATCTTGCGGGATACGGTTCCTGTATCCTCAAGCCGGGAGATGACGGAGGGCTCGCCGAAGAACATGCCTCCGACCTCCCTCAAATGCCGGATCGAGCGATTGATCGTTTCCAGTATTTCGGTGCGCATCCCGGCCGTCAAGTCGAATGCCACACCGCCAGGCCTGAGCATTCCCTTGCCATAACGATTGCCCGAGATCGTCATCAGCATGTTGAGGAAATCGCCGCGCATGCGGCCGAAGTATGCCGTCGCCGGCAAAAAGCCGATATCGTTGCTGATCGCGCCTAGATCCCCGATATGATTGGCAAGCCGCTCGACCTCCAGGACGATGGCTCGCAGCGCCTCGGCGCGCAACGTCGGCGAGACCCCCGCTAAAGCCTCCCGCATCGCGCAGTGAGCCCAGGCATGGGCCACCGCGGTGTCTCCGCAAATCGATTCGGCCACGGCAAGCGACCGATGAGGCGGCCCCTCGCGCAAGAGCCGTTCGGCTCCGCGATGCTGATACCCAAGCTGTATCTCAAGGTGATGCACCATCTCCCCGTGGCATTGGAATCGGAAATGCCCAGGCTCGATGATCCCGGCATGGATCGGGCCGACGGCGACCTCATGAACCTCGTCGCCCTGCTCCGAGAAGAATGCGACCTTGTCCGCCAAGGCGCGGCGCACGGGTTTAAGCCAGGGGTGTCCATCGGGACGAATGCCGGAACCCTCGTAGATTTCCCGCTCGAACAGATGCGCCTGAGCCAGATCGGGTGTGAGGGAAGGATAGCTCGTCACGGGCTGCGACGCCGCAAGAAATAGTTTCCCGCCGATATCGTCGGCCAGAACCGCAAGAAGGCTGCCGGGAGGCCGGCCGTCCTTGCCGTCGCAAAGCAGGGCGCAGAGGCGGTGATTGGCCGCGGCCAGCTTGAGAATAGCCGAGCGGAAGTCCTCGATCGGGACGACGGGGATCTTGGAGAAATCGAGCGCTTCTCCGTTGCGAATGGAAGCGAACCGCGAAGTGGGGCTCATGACGCTCCCCTGTTGAGCAGCTTCGCCGCATTGCCCACGACCGCGGTCAGCCAATCTGGCAGCCATAGCCCGAGAAAGATGACGGCCGCCATGAAAACGAGAGGTGCCGCGATCATGAGAGGGGAATCACCATGAACGACCTTGGAGTCCTTGTTCGGCACTCCGTAGACGACGGATAGAACGGTCGTGGCCATGCCGATGAAGATAATGGCCAGCAGGCCGACAAATCCAAGAGCCACGCCGAACCGGTCGCCGTTGACCGCGGCGCGCAGGACCCCAAACTCGCTGACGAATGGAGCGAACGGCGGCGAGCCCGTGATGGCCACGAAACCCAGCAGAAAAAGCGTGGCCGAGACCGGCACGCGGCGCAAGGC
The DNA here is from genome assembly GCA_016207665.1 of Elusimicrobiota bacterium. Lineage (GTDB taxonomy): Bacteria > Elusimicrobiota > Elusimicrobia > UBA1565 > UBA9628 > JACQPG01. The sequence continues at coordinate 12,086 of JACQPG010000019.1, forward strand.
TCCATGCGCATGATCCATGGTCTTGCCCCCGAAGGCGCGGTGGATATTCCCGGCGGTCAGAAACAGGACGCCCTTGGTCAAACCGTTGTTGATGAGGTGCAGCAGCGCCGCGAACGTACCGGCGGGGCCCAAACCCACGCCGAGCGCGAGTATACCCATATGCTCCACGCTCGAATAGGCGAGCATCCGCTTGAAATCGCGTTGCCCGATGATGAAGGCGGCCGCCGTCGCCATGGAGAGAAGGCCCATCAGCACGAAAAGGCCCTGGGCGAACTCGGAGAGACCGGCGGCGGCGCAGATTTGGAACGCGCGAAGAAGCCCCAGAAAAGCGCAGCTTGTGACCACGCCCGCCAGAATCGCGCCGGCCACCCCGGGCGCCTCGCCATAGGTGTCCGGCTTCCAGGAATGAAGCGGCGCCAATCCCATCTTCGTCCCGTAGCCCACCAACAGGAAGATGAAGGCCCCTTTGAGCCACGGCACGGACAGGGTCCCGGCTCTGGTGAGGAGAGTGTCGATCACGAGAGGATCGCCGTGGCCCTCGTACGGCAGCGCCGAGAGAGCCAGGAAAAAGGTTCCTAAAAGCGCCAGCCCGATGCCCAGCGAACCCATCATCAGGTATTTCCAAGTCGCTTCGAGAGATTTCTCATTGTGGTTAAAGTGGACCAGGGGCGCGGCGGCCAAGGTCGCCGCTTCCATCCCGACCCAAAGCAGCCCCATGTGACGGCTCACGCACACAAGGCTCACGGCGCCGAGGATGAAGCACAGGCAGGCCGTAAACAGCCTTTCGGTCCGTTCCTGGCGCAGGCGGAGATACTCCAAACAGTAGACGGAACAGACCAAAAACAGCGCGCTCGATAAGCTGAGAACGAGCAGCCCGAGCGCATCGATATAAAACCATCCGGAGACGGCAGGCTCCGGCAGATTTCTCCAGCAGGCGACGATGATCGAGGAGTGGATCGCGCAGCCGACGGGAAGAATCCAAGGCCGCCGCTCGTCGCTGCCGACGGCAAGAGCGACGAGACCGGCCACGAAGGGCACTCCCACGAGGAATAGGTAAATCATATCAGCTAGGCCGGCCCTGGGAAGGGCCGGCACAGATGCAATTCAAGGAAATCCTCTAGCATCTAGTCGCTTAAGCTCGTCAGCTTCTCCGTGCTGATCGAGTCGAACGCCCGCGCGATGTGATTGATGACGATGCCCATCACGAATACCGCGACGAAGACGTCCAGCAGAACGCCCATCTCGATGAGCCAGGGTATTTCATAGGAGATCGAAAGGCCGAAGAGGTATATCCCGTTCTCGAAGACCAAGTAGCCGACGACCTGGGTCAACGCCTTGATCCGGCTAATCATCATCAACATCCCCATCATGATCGTGGCCAGGGAGACGGGGATCAGCAGGCTCGACCGAAGACCCGCCGGCACCGGCAGGCGCTCGGAAATCACGAATGATACTCCGATGAGGAACGCTCCGAGCAGCAGCGACGGCGTGTAGCCGATCATCGGCTCGACTTCGCGCCTGATCTTGACCTCGCGGATGGCGTATAAAAGGACGCGCGGGATCACGAAGCCCTTAAGAAGAAACATGCCGGCGGCCAAGGCGAGAGCCCGGGGATGAAAGCCCTGCTCATGAATCGTCAGGGGCAAAAGTCCCAGGCACATCCCTTGCAGAGCCACGATCTTAACGCAGCCCGTCAAAGATGAGGAGCCGAGAAGATACAGGCTCAAGAAGACGATGAAGGCGAGCAACAGCTGGGATAATTGTTCCATTTTCCTATCGCAAGGCCAGAATAAGCCCGAACACCGAAGCGCAGATCGCGGCGACCAGCAGCTGAGGGACCCGCACGAGCCGCAGCCGCGCCATGCTCGACTCCACGAGGCCGATCACCACCGCCGCGGCGGCCAGCCCGAATGCGAGCGTTCCCAAGGGCCCCAGGAACGTCTTATCGGGAAGAATCAGCCGCACCAGCAGGCTTGCCATCAGCACCAGCTTGAGGCCCGCCCCATGCAGGATGAAAGCCAGGTCCGGCCCCCCGTGATCGAGGACCATGACCTCATGGATCATGGTGAGTTCGAGATGGGTATTCGGATCATCGACCGGGATTCGAGAGTTTTCCGCCAGCAGCACGATGAATAGGCTACCCAGCGCCAGGATGGTGCTCGCCGCGGCGCTTGGGCCCCCATGGGGCGCGAACATGGCCGCCAAGGAGAGAGCCCCGGCCCGGTGCGCCAAGCTCGAAAACGCCAGGATAAGCGCCGGCTCGGCCAGGCTCGAGAAGGCCACCTCTCGGCTGGCGCCCATGCCCTCGAAGCTCGAGCCGGTGTCTAAAGCCGCCGTGACGGTGACAAAGCGGCCTAGCGCGAAGAGGTAGGCGAACAGGATCGCGTCGCCGTTGAAGGCGACGAGCGGCGCGCCGCCCAGCGGCACGAGTGCTGCGGCCGCCAATGCGGCCGACAAGGATATCACGGGGCCGAGCCGGAACATCCAGGTCGTCGTCGTGCTGTAGACGGCCCCCTTGCCGAGAAGTTTGATCGTGTCGTAAAGCGGCTGCAAAACGGGCGGGCCCTTGCGGCCGGCAACGGCCGCCTTGGTCTTGGTGATGATGCCGAGCATGAGGGGCGGGGCAAAAACCACCAGGAGCAGATAAGAGGACACGCGTGTCATAGTTTCCATAAAAGGATGGTCACCAGAAAGGCCGATACATAGAGAAGATAGTTTTGGAGCCGTCCGCGTTGCAGTTGCCTCGGCAGGGAAAGCCAGTCGTTAAATCTTGCCGTCAACACCGGAAGCCAGCGCTCAAGCGCGGGATCGGGTGTGCGGCTCTCAAACGAGGCTTTGGCGGGCCAGTAGCCGAGCGGTGGATGGACCTCCTCCCGGGTGCCCAGCAGAGCCGTGAAGACCCTCGCCGTCGGGACCGCATAGGACGATCCTGTGTACTGCATCCGCGCGGTTGGGGCGGTGAAACCGCAGCCCCAGGTCGGTCCAGAGCCGACTTCCCGTCGCCGCAGCAGCAGGCCCCGGTACACCCAAAGCAGCGCGGTCATAACCCACACTCCGGCGCCGATCAGCCCGACCACGCCAAGCAGCCGCGACCACTCCTCAAAGCTCGCGGAGACGGCCGGCCTTGAGAGATGGGAGACATTCCCGGCGGCGGCGATCGCCGCATGCAGCGCCGGCGCAGGGAAGATGCCGATTCCGATACAGAGGGTGGCCAGCAACGCCATGGGGCCGAGCATGAGCCAGGACGGGTCTTTCGCGCCGCGCGCGGCCTCGGAACGCGGCTGACCCAGACACGCCAGCCCGTAGCATTTCGAGAACGCGACCACGGCAAAAGCGCCGACGATCGCCAGAACCGCCGCGGCCAGGGCGGCGAAACGTATTCCGTGCCCGGCGTCCGGCCTGAGCAGCCAGCTATAAATCAACCATTCGCCGGTAAATCCATTGAGCGGGGGCAGCCCGCAGATGGCCGCGGCTCCGATCGCCGTCAAAGCGCACGTCCAAGGCATACGCTTCTGCAACCCTCCGCAAGCCTCGATATTCCTACTGCCCACGGCTTGATAAACAACGCCGGCTGAAAGGAACAGCAGCGACTTGAATATCCCATGGTTGAGCGTGTGCAGTATCGCGCCCGAAAAGCCGAGCAAGGCGAGAGTGGGGCTGGCGCTTGCCAGGCCGTAGCAGCCGAGGCCCGCTGCGGTGAGAATGATGCCGATATTTTCGATGCTGCTGTAGGCCAATAGGCGCTTGAAATCGCGCTGCACCATCGCGAACATAATGCCGAATACCGCGGTCGTCAGGCCCAGCGCGATAAGCAGCATCGAGGCTTTCATAGAGATGGGACCCAAAAGGGCCAACAGGCGCAGCAAACCGTAGAGGCCCATCTCGATCATGACGCCGGACATGGCGGCCGAGGCGTGGCTCGGAGCGGCCGGGTGCGCCTCCTGCAGCCAGATATGAAGCGGCACGAAGCCGGCCTTCATCCCAAAGCCGATCAAGGCCAGAAGAAAGACCGCGGTTCGCTGCGCGGCGGGCAGCGCCGGCACCGCCGCAAAGGCGTCGAACTCCAGCGACCCGGCGTTTCGCCCCAAAAGCGCGAATAACGCCAGAAGACAAAGCGAGCCGACATGAGTGCACAGCAGGTATAACAGTCCGGCTTTGCGGACCTCGGGTTTGCCGTGCTCGCAAGAAACCAAACCGAAAGCCGCTAACGCCATCGTCTCCCAGGCGACCATGAATAGAAGCGCGTTACGAGCGCCGACTAGGAGTGCCATGGAGGCCACCAAGACGAGGAAAAAGAAGCGGGCGGGCGCCGCGGGGACATGGCCGTGCGACGCGGCGATGTAGCCTTCGCCGTAGAGGCCGGCGCAGCATCCCACAAGCAGGACGAGTAGAAGGAAGGACGCCGACAGCGGATCAATGCCAAGATGGAACACCGCTCCGGGGATGAGCCAAGGCCGGACCAGATCGGGGACGTCCTGCCCCCACAGAACCCGTAACGCCAACAGTCCTCCGGCGGCTCCTGCGACTGTCAAAGCTCCGATCACTGTGGTTCTAGCAGCTTGGCCGTAACGGGTCAAGACGGCCGACAGGGAGGCCGCGATGCCCAAGGCCAGAACGGCAGCCAAAAGCAGGCTCATGATTGCCTTCCACGGCGATGGACGGCCGCTTTCCAACGGCTTATGGAAGCGGCATTCCCTCGCCTTATGGCTCGGTCACAACCATGCTCGGTCATGCGAGCTGCCTCAATCGGGCGAGGATTTCCGGCGCGGCAGCGTGCCGGTCGAGCAGCTGCCGGAACTCGGCGTCATGGAGCGCCGAAGCAACCTTGGCCAGCAGAGTCAGATGAGCGCGGATCGTCGGGCTCACCACAGCCCAAACGATGTGAACCGGCGTCTGCTCAGGCGCGCCGAATGAGACGGCCTCCTTCAAGAAGCAAAGGGTCAATATCGCCCTGTCGACCCCGAAGATGAGGGGACTGCGCGCGTGCGGAATGGCGATGCCATCGATGACCGTCGAACCTTTCGCCTCCCGGTGAGAAAGCGCCTGCACCGCCAAAACCTTATCGCGAGGACTGGCCAGCGGTAGGCGATCGGCCACGGCCGCCATCACCGCCGTTTTGTCGCTCCCGGGAACATTATGGTGGATATTGCCTTCCAGGAGCGAATCGAGTGAAGGGAGTCCACCCTCCGGCAGATGATAAAGAGCCGCCGCAGGTATCCTGCGGTGGTTAGCCCATTCCAACAGATCGATCCGGTTGAACCGATAGCGGCCGTTGATCATAAAGGCCGGAAGACCCTCGTCGTTGATCCATCTCGAAAGCGTGGACTCGGAGACGTTGAGGATCTTCGCGGCGTCGCGTAGATTTAAGTCCATCGGTCTAGAGTTTCCATACCAGTAGAATCAACAAGAACAGCGCCACGGACAGCATGTAGTATTGGAGCCGACTTCGTTGCCGACGTTTGAACCACGCGAGCACGCTAACGGTCAGCGAACCAAGTGGAATCAACAGACCGTCCAAAATGCGGTCCTGGGTATGCGTCGAGAAAGCCGATTTCGCGGGCCAGTACCCAGCCGGCGCACTAAAATGAGTTTGGAGTCCCAGCACCGGAGCGACGGCGCGCGTGATCGGCTGGGCGAAGGATGACGCGGTGTACTGGATTCGTGCCGTCGGCGCCGTGAATCCGCAGCCCCAAGTAGCTCCTCGCGAGATGCGCCCTTGAAGCAAAATGAACCGCAACAACGCCAACAAGCCGCCGCCGCCGATGACGCAGGCGCCGATAAGTCCGATCGTTCGTGCGTTCACGAGAAAACCGGCCAAAGACAGGTGCGCAGATTCCAGAGTCACGTCGCAGACGACGGCAGCCGCCCCTTCTACAAGGCTAAGAGCAGGCCCCGGCCAGAAGCCGATGAAGCAGCAGAGTGCGGCCAGCGCCGCCATCGGCAGGATCATGCCGAGACCTGGGTCTCGGGCGGACTTAGCGGCTTCGCTGCGAGCAACGCCCAAGCAGAGGGTCCCATAGGCTTTCGTAAAACAAGCCAACGCCAACCCTCCGATAAGAGCCAGCCCCCCGATGGAGGCTGCGGCGAGCCGGGCCTCGCCGACCGTCACGGCCGAGCTGGAGGCCATGTACACCAGCCATTCGCTGACAAAGCCGTTGAGGGGCGGTATTCCCGAGATCGCCGCGGCTCCGACCAGAGAGAGCGCCGAGGTCCAAGGCATTGTCTTGAGCAACCCTCCGCCCGCCTCGATCTCCCGCGTGCCGAGCGCTTGGTAAAAAGCCCCGCTGCCGAGAAAAAGAAGCGACTTGAACAAGGCATGGTTGAGCGTATGCAGTATCGCTCCCGCGAAGCCCAACAGCGCCAGTTCGGGTCTATGATGAGAGAGCCCGAGGCAGCCAAGACCTAGCCCCAGTGCGATGATCCCGATGTTCTCGACGCTGTGATAGGCCAGC
>JACQPG010000018.1 GCA_016207665.1 Elusimicrobiota bacterium
AACACGACAGTGTTCCACGTCTATCGGCTCGACCTCACCTTGACCAGTTCTTCCACCGGGACGTACAGGCTCTTCATCGACGGGGTCCAGGTGGATTCTGGCGCGCTTGGCCCATTGAGCAGCCCGTCATTCGCGCAGACCGTGGAGCTGCGGGCCCTCGGCTCTTCCAAGTTCCACATCGACTTCCTGCGGTTCAACTCCCTGACCGACGCGCCCGCCAGCGGATCGGTGACGCTCAAGGTCGACTACGGGCTACAGCTATCGGGCCTGGTCAGCTTTTCCCTCATCACGACGTTGGGTCCATTCTTCGCCGAGCTCGTGGACGCCGTAGCGGCCGGCGCCCAGTTCTTCTGGAGCTGGAGCCAGGACGATTTCACCTACTCGCCCGAGACCCAGGTCGCCAACGGCGGCGACGTGGGGAGCTGGACGAACGTCAACTCGCCGCGCTTCGTCAAGTTCCGCATCATCGTCACGGACCAACTCACCTCGACGCCCTACGGCGTCAAGCGGCTCTGGCTGCCCGCCATCGCCGCCTCGCCCAGCCAAGACGGCGGGACGGGGATCGTCTCCTGGGACACCTGGAAGGCGGCGGTCCTGCCCAACGATGGCAGCGTGCAACGGTTCACCTCCGCGGCCGGGGACGGCCAGTTCATCTCGGGCTCGGGCTTCAGCTTCCACCGGGCCCTCGGGCCGGGCGACTCCATCCAGACAGACGAGTTTCAGGCGAGCTCGGGCTTCGGGATCACGCGCAAGATGGTCTTCATCACGATTCTGAATACCTCCGGGCCCAACCCGCCCGTCCACGCCTTGAGCGTCATCACGCTCACGACCAGGAACGTCCTCATCACCATGGCCAACTACGGGACTCGCTCGGTCCTGGACGTGCTCAAGGAGCTGGCCCGGATCGCCGACTTCGACATTGGCGTGGACGGCGAGGGGCGCTTCTTCTTCAGGAACAAGCAGGCCCCGCTTGCCGCGGCCCTCGTCCTGGACGGCTCCAACGTGGAGCGGGTCCAGAGCGTCGTGCCGGGCTGGGACCGGGTCTTCAACAGCGTCCGAGCCACCTTCGGCCAGTTCGTCAAGACGGCCAACCCGCAGACTGAGGGCGAGCCCGCGCCCACGTCGATCCAGAGGTTCAGGGTGCGGCCCCTGCCGGTCGGCGGCGGGAGCCTGCTCTTCCAGACGGACGTGGACCTGGCCACGGTGATGGCCAAGCGCTACTTCGGCCGCTACAAGGAGCCCAAGCGCCGGGTGACCTTGACCGCTAGGTTCATGCCGGAGCTCGAGCTGGGCGACCGGGTGACCTTCGATGTGGCCTCGCCCAGGCGGATCGGCCAGGCCTTCGACGCTCGGGTCCTGGGGATCGCCCACGACCTCATGAGTTTCCGCACCGAGATGGACCTCCTGGAGATATAGCGTGTCCCTTAAGGAAATACTCAACCAGCCATCCCATTTCCAGGCCAACGTCGGGGCCAGCGGGCTCGACCTGACGGCCATGCCTATCAAGCTCCAGCAGACATTCACGCTACCGGTTGCCGACGACTTCAACGACGGAGTCAAGGACCCCAAGTGGCTGACATCGCCGATACCGCCTCCGCCCGGGCCGGCTCATACCTTCGCCTACTCAGGCACCAACAGCATCACCAAGACACCAATCGTTGAGGACACATATCGCTACGCCCAATCATTCCTGCGCTCCGTTCCTTTCAAGCTGACCAGTTGCAAGTGGAGAGTCCACCAGATCCAGGGGTTTACGCCTCCCGGATACGTGCAAAGCGAGGTCTGGGGCACGATCGGTCCTGACGGAGAGCCGGACGAGAATCAGGTTCTGGCCGTCTCCAATCCTATCCAAGCATTCAACCTGCCGGTCGTGCCACAGTCGGAGCTGGAGAACCCATCGACCTACACGCTGACGACCTTCACTTTTCCGACGCCACCGACGCTCAACGCCAACACGAAGTACGCCATCGTGATCCGCCATATCGGGACCGCCGCGCAGCCCACGAACAGCATCGTGGAAGTTTACAGGGATCAGAACTCGCCATCGCCGGCTAACGGCGGGTTCTCCTGGCTTTCCTTCAACGCCGGTTCCACTTGGAGCCGCGGCGACCAGTTCGCTCCGCAGTACTCGAACTTCAACTATCAGGTCGACGGGCAGGAGATCAATACCTCGCCGCCGACACCAAACCCTTTCCCTGTTGAGACGGGTGGATTCCTCCAGTTTGACTACCCCGACGCCCAACCGCGCAATATCGAGACGACCTATAACTCGCCACGAGGCTCGGTCGAGCTCGAGACACGTTTTATCTGGACAATCTTGGACCCCAATGCGCAGCAGTTCACGCCGCTCGAGTGGGGCCTGCATATGCTCCAGGGAACCATCGAAACGCCGCCGCTGTCGGATTCAAACATCGCGGCGAAGCGGCTATGGGAACTCTACATCCGGCCGTCCGCGATCTCGAACAATTTATCCTTCATTCCCATCGTAGTCGACGCGAACGGCAACCGCCTCACCCAGCTCCCCTCTGCGCCTACCTCTTGGCAGGGATACTCGAACCAGGGAGGGTGGTTTTTGCTGCCGATCAACGCGGCCGCCGGCGTACCGATCACGGTCAAAGTACTGCGCCAACCTAACGGCGGTGTGATCTTCACCGTCTACAAGAACGACGACCCGAACCAGGTCGTGTTCCAGACCACCGCCTCGCCGCCTCTGAGGACGTTGACCGGCGACGCCCACCTCGGCATCGGCCATAGTCCGGAAGCGCCGGGATCGCGTTTCCGCTTCGACTACTTCAAGTTGTCAGGGGATATCGTTGAGCCAGACTCGGGCGAAGTGATCCTGCGGCGCTCCTACCCGATCCGGACCAACGTAGTCGCCTACCGGATGGACCGCGTCCTGCCCGCGCCGGGCTCCAAGATCAACGTCCGCATCCGCTCGGCCGACACGTTGGAAGCTCTTACGGCCGCAGCCTTCAGCGCGACCATCTCGGGAATCGCCGTCGGGAACGTCGAGACCGCGCAGGTCGAGCTACTCGCCGCGTTGTTCTTCGACGTAAAGCTCGAGTTCATCAAGGCGAGCCCGGGGCCGAGTCTCAACTCTTTTGACTTCACCGTGGCCCAGGAGGCCGTGGAGGAGGACCAGCCCATCATCCTTTCGGTGGATGAGGCAGGACCTGGACTTGTATCCGCGATCTCCAGCGAAGAGGGACTCAGCGAGACGGCCAACACCCGGAAGCTCGTGGATGGCGACCCGGACAGCCAGTGGGTTTCCTTCGCCGCGTCGGATGGTTCGCCGGTCACCTTGCAGCTCACCTTCTTGGCCCCGAGCGGCGGCAACGAGCTGCGAAACGTCAACTGCCTCATCCTGAGGAACACCAACCTCAAGGCGCTTCGGGTCCACATCGGCGTGACCACGCTCTTCGATGGAGAGATACTGGAGGACGACGTCTTGATCCCCTTCCCGCTCTTCGCCACGCCCATCATCCAGATCGAGGCCAAGACCACAAAGACCCCAAATCAGAACAAGCGCATCGGTGAGGTTTACGCCGGGCAGTTCTTGGTCGCCTTGCCGAACTTCGACGCCTACGAGCCCCGGCGTGAGCTGCTGGAATCCGGCAACCTCAGAACACTCGGCGGTAAACTCGTCGCGTTTCGCGGTAGGGATAAGTACACGAGCCGCTGGACCGTCCGTCTGGTGGGCCGGCCGTCCAAGGACGAGGTGGAGCGGATTTTCCGCCAGAACCCGCTCGTCACCTTCTGGCCCGAGCCCAAGGCCAGGCCGCGGCACCTTTTCGACGTGGGCTGGAAGATCGAGGCACTGCCCTTCGCCTACAGCGACGTGTTCAAGGACGCGGGGCACACGCTGGACGGGGAGGTCACGGAAATATGAGCAAGCCCAAGCTGGACATCGCCATAGACGTTGCACGGTCGCGGCCTTGGAAGGGGATCGTCTGGCACCACTCCGCGACGCCCGACGGGACCGCTAAGGACTGGGACGCGATCCGGCGGTATCACACCTCCTATCGCGTAGACTTCCAGATCGTCCCGGAGGTCGAGTACCGACGCAGGCTGGCGACGGGAGAAGGGAAATCCTTTCAAACGCCATGGAAGGACATCGGCTACCACGGCGGCACCGAATGGATCGACGGCCAAGTCGCGTTCAACTGGGGCCGGGCGCTCGCCGAGGTCGGAGCCCATGCAGGGGTCAAGGGTGCATCGAACCTCTACAACACCGACTACCTTGGGCTGTGCGCCATCGGGGACTTCGACAAGGCCCCGCCCAGGCCCGAGCACTGGGAGCTCAACCTCAAACTCACGCGGGCCTTCATGGAGGCCTTCCGCATTCCGGCCGGCCACGTGATCGGCCACCGCGAGGTGTTCGACCGGCTCGGTGTGTCGCGCGAGAAGAGTTGTCCGGGCCGGCTATGGGACATGGGGCTCTTCAGGAGCGAACTCTGATGGATAGGATCAAGCGGCTCTCCCTGGCTCTGGCTGAAAAGACGGCCCAGAGCGATTTTATTCAAAACTTTGTTCGCGATCTCAAATCCCTCAGGGTTATTTGGGCCTGGATTGTCATGGCGCTATTTGTATGGGAATGCATCTGGGCGATGCTTTTCCATCCCGAGACTATTCCAACGGTCGTGACGACAACCGGCGGGCTGGCTGGCGTTGTCACTACGGGGTACATCTTAAGCCGCTCCTGGGACAAGAAGAACGGATTGAACGGCAATGGGAGTCCGCAACCTAACGGAGAAGAGAATGCGGCTGGCGATTAGGCTGCTCGGCGCAATCAAGGCGGCCACGCTCTTCGCGGTCAGGCGGCCGAAGGAAGCGGCCATCATCCTGCTGGCCGCGTTCCTCGCCCTGACGTTTTGGCGGCTCAAACGCGAGAGGGGCCACGCACAAGAGCTCGCGGCCAAGCTTGAGGGTCTGCCGTCGGACACCAAGCAAGTCGTCACCATCTATCGCAACCGTGTAATCACCAAATGGCGCGATGGCCCGACCAGGGTCGAGTACCGCGACCGCTACCTGCCACCCGAAGGCAAGATCGAGGTCGTGACCAAAACGGATAAGCATCAAAATTCGCCGGAAATTATCATCAAGGACCGCGGGGTCACCAGCCGGATTGGCGGCGGGATCGTCTATGCAGGCGCGCCGCTACCTCTACTCGATCTGAAGTACGCTTATTGGCGGCGCTACAGTCTTACGATCGGGGTAACGCCACGATTCGGCGGTGCCGGAATGTCACGGCACATCGATGACTTCACGCCTTTTAGCAACCTGGAGCTAGTGGGCCTTCTTGGAACCGATTGGTCGGGCAAATCTCGTTTCGGACTCGGCCTCAGAACGAATTTCTAGCTCGCTTGGGCTATTCAGCTTGGCCCCTGATTTTGCAACGCAGGCCTGTTAAAGTTGAAGTCAGGCGGTTCTTTACTACTCTAGAATTTTGGCAGGACGTGGCAGTATTGTTGCGAGACAACCGAACGAAGGCGATAAATTATGCAGGTTTTGCGGAAAACTTTAAGCTTCATGGTCGCGGTCGCTGTGCTTTGGGGCAATCTCAATGCCTGCTGGATGCCTTCGGCCGAGTGCCGGGTACGAGAGAAGCCTCCATGTCACCAACCGGCTGACCACGACTCATCCAACGGCAAATGCTGCGGGAAGCTGCATCTCTCGCCGGCTATTCTGACTCAGACTACTGCCGTTCCGGCAACCCTTATTTCCCTTTATGCACTACCCGCGTCCGTCCCTGTCTTAATCGTGGATTTGCATCTTTTAGCGAACGTCAGCTCACCGGACCCTCCAAACCGCAGTTCACCCGCTTCCAGCCCACCTCAGAACCGTTCCCCGCCCGCCGCTTAGTCCTCCCGCTCCTACGGGGTGAGACGCTGTTTGTCCGCCCCGGCACAAAAATCTCACATCGGGAAAATATGTAAGGAAAGAGGGACCTTTGTATAATGAACACAAGAGTTAAAAGTTTTGGATTAGCGTCGGCGGCCGTCATCCTCTCCAGCCTTCTAGGCGGATGCATGTTGATGCATGCGAAGGGTGACGGCTGCATGGGCGGGCACGGCGACGGGCACGCCGGCTCTCCGGCTCGCGCCGTCTGCCCGGTATGCGGCACCGACCTAAAGGTAGATGCACGCACTCCCCGAGCCAGCCACGGCGGGAAGCTTTACTACTTCGCCAGCGAAGACCACCTGCGCGAATTCATAAAGAACCCCTCGCGATTTCCTTCCCAGCAGCCGGATGGAGCGCCCGCGACCGGCCACGACGAGCATGGAGGCCAACCATGATGGAAGGTTTAGGCATAGCGGCCGGCGCGCTGATGCTCGTCATGATGGGCGCAATGATGCTGGGTAGCCACTGGCTGGGGCGCAAATCTATGGATCACGGAAAGAAGCCCATGGAGACCGCCGCCTGCCCGGTCTCTGGAAACAAGATCGCGATCTCCTCCAGCGCGGTCCAAGCCACGGTCGGCGGCAAGGTCTATTATTTCGACAACGAGGACCACCAGCGCGAGTTCGTGCTGGACCCGGACAAATTCCTGCGCGACGCGAAAGACAAAGGTTCGGATAGAGGCCCCCAATGAACCACCTGCTCCTAATGATCCTGCTCGCCGCCTGGGCATTGCCCGGCCAGGCTCAGATCGCAGAGGATGTCTCCTCCGGCACGATTACACTCAACCAAGTTCTGAACCTCGCCGAACGCGCCAATCCTGATATCCGAGTCGCGCTCAAGCGATGGGAGGCGGCTCGCAAGAGGATTGTCTCTGAAGCCACGCCCGACAAGCCCCGTCTTGATATCGAGCGGATGTATGCGCCTTCCGGGAAGACCCCGCTGAATGGGGCGGACGAGAAATCCGTCTCCGTGACCCAGGAATTTCCTTTTCCCTCGACGCTCTATCTGCGTGGAAGCCGTGCCTCCAAGGCGGCCGAGGTTTCCGAGCAGGTTTACCGCGCCAAAGTCCGCGAGGTCCTGGCGAAGACGCAGACGGCCTACGCGATGCTATACCTCTCCTTTAAGAGCCGCAAGCTGCTCGATGAGAACATCGAACTCATGCGCCGCTTCGCCAAGGTGGCGGAATCAAAGTTCGCGGGCGGATCGGCGAGCGAGTCGGACGCCTTGAAGGCTCAGGTGGAGCTGACGAAGATGTTGAACATGGGAGTGGCCGTTGACCAAGACCGGGAACTCGCGAGCGCGATGCTCAACGCCTTGATGGGGCGCTCGGCGGGAGACTCCATCGGGGCTCCCCGCGATCTTGAGCCGGGTCGCCTGGAGAAAGCTCGCGAAGAGCTCGAAGCCGTGGCGTTTACGCGGCGGCCAGAGCTGCGCCAGGCCGTCCTCGCCGCCGAACTTTCCCGGACCTCCTTGACGTTGGCCAAGTCGGAGTTCCTGCCTGACATCATGCTGTCCTATCGCCGCCGCAACGATCCTATGCGCGGACGTACCAGCGATGCCGTCTTGGGGATGTCTTTGCCCCTATGGTTTTGGAAGCCCGCGGCCATGGTCGCGGAAGCCTCGGCGGAGAAAGAGATGGCCGAGGCCGAACTTGAATCGGCGCGGCTGATGACCGCCGCCGACCTTCGGACGGCCTTCGTGCGGGTGCAGACCGCGCAGAGGCTGGCCGAAAGCTACAAGACGAGTCTTTTACCCCAGACAGAGTCGGCCCTGACGGTGGCCGAAGCGGGCTACCAGGCGGGAAAATCCAGCTTCCTTGACCTTCTTGACGCGCAACGCTCACTTTTGAATTTCAAGCTCGAATACTACCAATACCTGGCGGACTATGAGCAGCGTGCGGCGGAGCTCGAGCGCGTGATCGGGGAGGAGTTATGAATCTCATGAGCAAAAAAATCATCTTGATCGCGGGCCTCGTTGTCTTGGGGGGAATTATCGTCGCCTATCGCGCTTATCATCGCGGCCCTGCGCCTCATGCCGCGCACCAGACCGCAGGTTACCAATGCCCGATGCACCCCAGTTACACCTCGCAGAAACAGGGCGACTGCCCCATCTGCGGCATGAAACTCGTCCCAATCGAGCCCTCAGAGGCGGCATCGGTCTCGACCATGACGACGGGCAAGCAGATATGCATCCTGCACAAGTGCACGATGGCGAACTGCAAAATGGAACTACCCCTGAAGCCGGGTGAAACCGTTACCTGCCCCATCTGCGGCACGCACACCGCTCCCGCCGCTGGTTCATCCGGGAAAATCCTTTACTATCGCAACCCCATGAATCCGGCGGTGACCTCGCCCGTGCCGATGAAGGATTCGATGGGCATGGATTATGTGCCAGTCTACGCGGAAGAGGTCTCCGAGGCGTCCGTCGCTGGGCAGGCCTCCGCGATCATTTCAGAACAGAAAAAACAGCTCATCGGCCTGAAGACCGAGCAGGTTAAGCGCCGCCCCCTCAATTTCACTGTGCGGGCCTCCGGTAGCGTGGCCTACGACCCGGAGCTCTACAACGCCATCGCCGAGCACCATAGCGCCATGGTCGCGCGCGAGAAGGTTAAGGACAGCCCTTGGCCCGATGTCCACGAACGGGCCGAGGCCCTGGTGCGCGCCTCGGCTCTGCGCCTGCGTCAACTCGGGCTCTCCGAAGAGCAGATCCAGGCGTTCACTGGAAAGGAAGCCATGCCCGAGAACCTCCTGATCGGCGGTTCGGGAGGTTCGGTGTGGGTGTACGCGCAGATCTACGAGTATGAGATCGCCTCGGTTCGCCTCGGCCAGCAGGCCGAGATCACCACCCCCGCCTATCCTGGGCGTGTTTTTCGCGGAACGGTCAAGGCGATCGATCCTAACCTTTCGCCGGAGACGCGCTCGCTGCGGGTGCGCATCGAGGTCCCTAACCCGGGAGGTCTACTCAAGCTCGAGATGTTCGTCAATGCCGCCATCAAGGCTGATCTCGGGCGCGTGCTCGCCCTGCCCGAAAGCGCGCTTTTGGACAGCGGCGCGCGCAAGCTTGTTTTCGTCGACCTCGGGGAGGGGCGCATTGAGCCCCGGGAGGTCCGCGTGGGTCGCGAGGCCGACGGCTACTATGAGCTGCTGTCGGGCGCTCGCGAAGGCGAGAAGGTCGTGACGACCGCCAACTTCCTCATCGACTCCGAGTCGAAGCTGAAGTCGCTCGTCGCGCCCACGAAGGACAAGCGCTGAGGCTCTATGATCAAGAAACTCATCGCCTGGTCGGCGCACAACAAGTTCCTGGTCCTGGCCCTAACCGCCGTCGCTATGGCAGGGGGCTGGTATTGCATGAAGAACATCCGGCTTGACGCGATCCCGGATCTTTCGGATACGCAGGTCATCGTCTACTCTCGCTGGGATCGGTCGCCGGATATCATTGAGGATCAGGTGACCTACCCGGTTGTCACGGCGCTGCTGGGCGCGCCGAGGGTCAAGGCCGTGCGCGGCTTCTCCGACTTCGGCTTCTCCTACGTCTACGTCATCTTCGAGGACGGCACCGACGTCTACTGGGCGCGCTCGCGCGTACTCGAGTACCTGAGCAAAATCTTGCCGCAGATGCCCGAGGGCGTGCGCACGGAGCTCGGCCCGGACGCCACAGGCGTGGGCTGGGTCTACCAGTACGCGCTCGTTGACAAGTCCGGCCGGCACAGCCTCGCCGACTTGCGCTCCTTCCAGGACTGGAACCTGCGCTATCACCTCCAGGCGGTTGCCGGCGTGGCCGAGGTCGCCTCCATCGGCGGGTTTCAGAAACAGTACCAGGTCCAGGTCGAACCCAACGCGCTGTCCGCCTACCGAATCCCGCTGGCCAAGGTTGTCGACGCTATCCGCGACGGCAACAACGACGTGGGCGGCCGCCTCGTCGAGTTCTCGGGAGCCGAGTATATGATCCGCGGCCGCGGCTACGCCAAGTCGGTGGAGGACCTCGAGCAGATTGTCGTGGGCCGCGACAAGAAGGGCACCCCCGTGCTCGTCAAGAGCGTCGCCAAGGTGACGGTGGGCCCGGACATCCGGCGCGGTGTGGCCGACCTCGACGGCGAGGGCGATACCGTCGGCGGGATCGTCGTCATGCGCCACGGAGAGAACGCCCTTCATGTCATCGAGAGGGTCAAGGCGCGTCTGGCGGAGATCAAGCCCTCCTTGCCCGAGGGCGTCGAGATCATCGAGACCTATGACCGCTCCAAACTTATCGAGGGCGCAATCGCCACCCTCAAAGACGAGCTCTTCACTCAGATGCTGCTGGTCAGCCTGGTGCTCCTCTTCTTCCTCTGGCATATCCCTTCCGCGATCGTGCCGATCGTGACGATACCGATCTCGACTTTGCTGGCTTTCATTCCACTGTACTTCATGGGCATCAGCGCAAACATCATGTCGATCGCGGGGATCATGCTGTCGATCGGCGTGCTCGTGGACGGCTCCATGGTCGAGGTCGAGAACGCCTATAAGAAGCTTCAGCTCTGGATCGCGGGCGGACGCAAGGGTGACTATCACGCCGTGCGCTTGCAGGCCATGCAGGAGGTCGGCCCGTCGGTGTTCTACTCCTTGCTGGTCGTGGCTGTGGCCTTTTTCCCAATTTTCGCGCTCGTCGATCAGGAAGGCCGCCTCTTTAAGCCTCTGGCCTATACGAAGAACCTAACGATGTTCCTGGCGGCGTTTCTCGCCGTGACCCTCGACCCGGCCGTGCGCATGATGTTCTCGCGCATGGACTTCTTCGTCTTCAAGCCGAAGTGGCTGGCCTGGGCCGTCAACCAGGCTGTCGTCGGGCGCTACTACGCGGAGGAACAGCATCCGATCAGCAAGACCCTGTTCCGTCTCTACGACCCCGTCTGCCGCTGGGTCTTGGAGCGGCCGTGGAAGGTGATCGGCGCCGCCGCGCTCGTCACCCTGGCGACCATCCCGATCTATCTCAAGCTAGGCTCGGAGTTCATGCCTCCGCTCAATGAGGGCACGATCCTCTTCATGCCCACGACCTTGCCCGGAATCTCGGTGACCCAGGCCGCGGACCTGCTCCAGAAGCAAGATCAGGTGCTCAAGAGCTTCCCCGAGGTGGAGCGCGTCTTCGGCAAGGCCGGCCGCGCGGCGACTTCCACCGATCCGGCCCCATTCTCGATGATGGAGACCACGGTGCTCCTCAAACCGATGGATCAGTGGCGCAAGAAGGAGCGTTGGTTCTCTGGTCTGCCCGAATTCCTGCAAACCCCCTTGCGGCGCGTCTGGTGGGATCGCCTCACCTGGGAGGAGCTGGTGACGGAGATGGATCAGCACATGAAGTTCCCGGGCGTGACCAATGCCTGGACCATGCCCATCAAGGCGCGCATCGACATGCTGACCACCGGCGTGCGCACGCCGATCGGCATCAAGGTCCAGGGGGCGGACCTGGCGAAGATCGAAGCCCTCGGCCTGGAGGTGGAGGCGGCCCTGCGCGATGTGCGCGGAACGAGGTCGGTCTATGCTGAGCGCACGGCTGGAGGCTACTTCGTCGATTTCAAGCTCAAGCGCGACCAACTGGCGCGCTACGGCCTATCGGTGAAGGAAGTCGAGATGGTGATCATGTCGGCCATCGGCGGCGAGCCGGTGACGGTCACAGTCGAGGGCCGCGAGCGCTACAGCGTCAGCGTCCGCTATCCGCGCGAGCTGCGGGACAACCTCCCGAAGCTGCGGCGCGTGCTCGTCTCCACGATGGACGGCGCGCAGATTCCCTTAGCACAGCTGGCCGACATCGAGATGACGATGGGTCCGGCGATGATCCGTAATGAAAACGGCCTGTTGACCGGCTATGTCTACGTAGACGTAGCCGGCCGTGATATCGGGGGCTATGTCGACGAGGCCAAGAAGAAGGTGGCGTCCGTGGTGCCCCTGCCCGCCGGTTACGTCCTCCAATGGAGCGGCCAGTACGAAAACCTGGCCCGAGTACGCGAGAAGATGGCTCTGCTTCTGCCCTTGACCTTGGTCGTCATCGTCCTGCTCATGTACATGAACACCAAGTCTTGGGTCAAGACCGGGATCGTGATGCTGGCGGTCCCGTTCTCGCTGATCGGCGCCTTCTGGGGCTTCTACCTCTTGGACTACAACCTCTCGGTAGCGGCCTGGGTGGGCATGATCGCCCTGATGGGTCTGGACGCGGAAACGGGGACATTCATGCTGCTTTATCTGGACCTAGCCTACGCCGACGCTGTGCGCGAGGGCCGCATGCGCACCCATAAGGATCTCGAGGAAGCGGTGGTACACGGCGCGGTCAAGCGCATCCGCCCGAAGATGATGACGGTGTTCACCGACTTTCTCGGGCTGATGCCGGTGATGTGGGCGATCGGCACCGGCGCCGATCTCATGAAGCGTATCGCAGCGCCTATCATCTTTGGTCTGTTCACGAGTTTTACGATGGAGCTTATCGTCTATCCCGCGATCTTTCTGCTCTGGAAATGGCACGGCGACATGAAGAAGGGGACCGTCGTGCCCGACGCAGCCGCACTAAAAGTGATGGAGGCTTAAGTCCACCGTCAAGTGGGCGATGGTAACAAAATGACAAGAAAAGGAGGATGGAAATGAGATCAGTGACGATGGCAATAACGCTGGGGTTGATTTTGACACCTGTTTATCAAGCCTGGAGTCAGCATGAAGGCCATGGCGGGATGGGAGCCATGCCCATGTCCGATCCAGTCGCCGACGCGAAACGGGAAGCGGAAAGCCGCATGAACAAGCTGACGAAACTGCAAGATAAGATAGATGCGGTTGAACAGCAGCTTGAAGATAAAAAACTGGCACCCAAGAAACGCCTGGGGCTCGAAAAGAAACTCAAGAAGCTCTATGAGAAAAAAGATCAGCTATTGGCCGAAGGCCATGGTAATTCCCATAAACGGCACCACGCGGCCGCTCCAGCGGTCGATAACCCGGCCGCAGAAACCCCATGCGCTCCAGGCTCCAAGTGCGCCGGCGAAGCAACGTATATATGCTCGATGGGCGACTATTCGGGGCCGATGACAAAAGACGGCCGATGCCCGAAATGCGGCATGACGCTTCAGAAAAAATGAATCATAGGCTGAGGTCTCGTTGGAAGGGCTGCAAATACTTGCCTGCTATCGCAATTGCCATCCCTCTGATGGTAAACCTCGATAGCGCGCAAGCACAAGAGGCAGAACACGCCGCCCTTCCACACGCCTTTCTGCTTCCCCGTGGCCTTGCTCCAAGACCGGGTTCATACAACATCCAGCTGACGCCGTTTCTCCAGGGGAAGCGCGGCGTATACGAGCTTGATACTGGCGGCCACGCCAGCATTGGGATGTTCGATTGGGGCGGGTTGCATCTGCGCAGCCTTGGCGCTCGAACGGCACCGACGACGGAGCTTATTGGTATTGCGACGCTGGCGCGCGACGGGCCGAGAGGGCTATCGCTGTTGGCAATCGCCGGCGCTCCGACCGGCCCTTCCCGCGACGGCCATCATTCGTCCTGGTCCTTTCTCGCCGGCTTGGCGGGTCACTGGCCCGGCCATGGATGGGGTGCGGACGCCCTTTTGCATTACGACTTCTCCTTGGGTCATTTTATCCCGGAGGTTTCCCTGATCCGCAAGCTCACCAAGCGTTGCTTCGCCGTCCTGGAAGGTAGCGCGACCATTGGGAACCGGCCCGAGATATATACTTTGCCGGGCATCAAATTTGCTCTCAACCGATCGAGCCTCATTGGGCTGGGGTACAGATTCCCACTGACAAACTCGCGCACATTCGATCGCCAGATTTACGCTCAACTCGAATGGGGTAGGCGGCATTGAAATGACTCATGAGCCCCACATCCCTCCGGCGCATTTCCACATCTTCACTCCCTGCTACGATGTCCTCAACGAAGTTCTCGGCCTCGGTCGAAGTTTCCGACGGGTAGTCATCGAAACGCTGGCTCTTAAAGGAAACGAATGCGTTCTCGACGCGGGCTGCGGGACGGGAAGCTTACTCGCCGATCTTCTTGCAACGCACCCGAATATCCGACTTTCCGGAGCAGATCCCGACACGGCTGCTCTTGCCATCGCACGACGGAAACTCCAGGGTGACATTGAGCGTGTCAAGGTCATCAAGGCTCCGATGGATCGGTTGCCATTTGCCGACGCATCGTTCGACGTCGTAGTCAGCACTCTGACCTTCCATCATATCCCGGTTGAACGGAAATCCGCTTCATTGGCTGAATGCCGGCGGCTGCTACGCCCAGGAGGCCGGATTCTTCTGGCCGATTTCGGGCCCGATAGAGCAAGGTTCTTCAGCCGCGTCGCGCTCGGGTTTCTTAACATTTTTGAGTCGATCAGCGACAACACCCGTCTGCCGAATCTTCTTGCCGAAGCCGGGTTCGCACAGATTCGGCTTGTAGGCCGCGTCCACCTGACTGTGATGCACACGGGGCTGCGAGGAGAGACGAGGCCGACATGAATCTCAAGATGAGCTTATGGAAAATTCTCTGGCCCATACGGGCATGGTGGCAACGCGGCCTAGAGGTAGGATCGATTTTTCCGGACTTTGCGCTTCGAGAGGCTAGTGGTCAGGAGCATTCGCTCTCAGACAACCCCAAGGCCAAGATTACGATCTTGTGGTTCACCAATTTCTGCGAAGACTGCCGGAGCAAGATACCGATGCTCGAGGGTTTGCTCTCAGAAGCCGACGACCGCTACCGTGTGTTTGCCGTCAGCATTCTAAAGTTCGACAATCCGCTTCCACGAGAAATCGCCTCAATCTGTTCTTTTCCCGTGCTCTTGGACCCCAAGGATATCGTGGCCAACAAATTGGGCCTGGAGCATCCGCCGGCTACCTGCCCTATCCATAATCTCTTTATCCTGGGTCCCCAGGGCCGCATCCTCTATAAACGACATTTATCCGCGCTCGGGCCTGAGGCGTTTTGCACTGTATGGCGGGGCTTGCTGGTGCGGCAAGGGGTCAAACATGAATCAGTTCAAAAAACAAAAAAATGAAATCGAGGTGATAACCATGAAAAATAAGTCAGCAACAAGCAGGATGATCAACCGCCATAGCCTATTGGCGCTTCTTATGTGCGCGGCCTTGAGTGTAGCCCTTGCAGGGTGCCCCGGAATGCAAACTTATGATTCTGATTCCGGCAGCAGCCACCAGCATCATTGAGAGCCGACATTAAATAAAAGGAGAAAGCACATGGCACGAAACAAGATGAAGTCAACGACAACGTTTGAAGAAAGAGAGATTCCTTGCCACAGGCTGGCTTCCGTATCGATTGAATATCCGCGCAATGGAGAAACGATCACTCACCCGAGCTACACGGTTCAAATCAGCGCCATTCCGGAGGCTATCGGCGTCGAGATCTCCATTGACGGAGGGGAATGGCTCGCCTGCCGCGAATCCCTGGGCTTATGGTGGTACGATTGGGAAAGATATGAACCTGGAGAGCACAGACTGCTGGTCCGGATCAGCAAAGACGGCGGGATTGTGGAAACCTCCACTCCGCGCCGGTTCACGGTGATTCTGCCATCTTGACGAAAAAAGACGTAGAGAAAGACCGGCAACGGCGTCTTGCGCTCTTGCTGGTCATCGGCATGATCTCAGCCGGGACCTGGGCCATGGGAAATGTTCAACCGATAAGCGATGCCTTGCACTTAATCTTCGGCGGCGCTGATTCCAAGGCTCCGGCTCACCCGGACGCTCAGCAGAGGACGCGGCAAAATGCCGAGGTCCCAATTGCCTCATCTGAGCCTCAGTGGCAATCAGAGACATCCCGCACCGGGCAACATTCCTCGGCGCACTTGGACCAAAACTCGATCTTGAGCGCTGCGGCGTCACAAGCGCAGGCCCGAGCTATCCAGGAGAAATCATCCGAGACACCCGCCGATCCCCACGCACAACATAAGCATCGCGACCGTGGAGCGATGCCGGAGACGAGCGACGAAACGTCGTCAATGGTTGGACCCGATCACGATCATCATACGGCCTCTCATGGAAAAATACTTCCTGAGGATGGAATGGGACGCCAGGACAGCCATGCAGGACACGGCTCAGACAACTCGCACGCTTCATTGGCCCAAAGCGGGGCCGGACATGCCCATGGAGAATCGGGGGGATCAAGAGCTTCGTCATTGCATGACGGCACGGGGCCATCACATAGAGACCACGGCGCAAAACAGGCCGGCAATTCAAGCCATGCGCATGGTGGCCCGGGCAGGTCGAGTGTTTTCTCCCCGGCTGGTACGTCGCATTCTCATGAGAAACACTCCACACGGCATGGCGGCCATGACGACCCATCGTCCAACCAACCCGTGGAAGCTCATTCCGGACATTCTCACGGCGGCTCAGGCAACTCGCACGGCTCATTGGCCCAAAACGGCCCCGAACATGCTCATGGAAAATCGGGCGGATCAGGAGCTTCTTCATTGCATGACGGCCCCGAGAAATCGCATGGGAACCATGTCGCATCCCAGGCCCGCGGTTCCAACCATTCGCACGGTGGCTCAGGTGGGTCGGGCGGCTCCTCAACCGGCGGTGGGTCGCATTCTCCCGGGGGGACACGACTCCTCGCAGCATGGTGGCCCCTCACAGCCCCATGGTGGGCACGACTCATCGTCGCATGGCCCTTCGGGTAATCCCCACGACGGCCACGACGGATCGCAGCACGGCGGGTCCGAACATGCGCCTGGGGATCACGGCATCTCTGTCGGCTGCTCGAGCGCGATGGATCGGTATCGAAGGAGCATAGGCAGCGGCGCAGATTTTTCGGCAGGCATGGTTGGCATCGGTGATTGCCTTGGAGAAATCAGGGTGGCCGCTTCGAAACTCAAATCTGTGGATGCCCAAGTGGCCCTGGGCTCGATGCTCCACCGCGGAGATCATCTGCCGCAGGACTGCAAACAATCCGTGGGCTGGTTTCGCAAGGCCGCGCAACAGGGCAGCACTGACGCCTATTATATGCTGGGGTCCATGTATGGCGACGGTCATGGGATTGAAAAAGATCAGGTGGAGGCTTATGCCTGGTATCTGCTCGCCATGGAAAAAGGGCATGCCCGAGCCCATGAGGAGATGACAAAAATCGAACCCAAATTGACGTCGGAGCAATTGGCGCAAGCCAAGAGGTGGGCAGAAGAGTATCGTCCGAGTCCGGACGAAGGAACAGGCCAGCCAAAGCCCCCGGAAAATCCTCATGAACATCCCGCTCCAAGCCGTCCGCAACCGACGCCACCGGATCAGCCCCATAAGCATCCTAATTCGCCCGGCAATCGGCAACCCGTGCCATCGCAACCGCCGCATAATCATCCCGTGCCGCCGGAAGGCAAGCATCCGGCTGATCCGGATTCATCCCGCAAGCAGCCAACCCGGCCTGAAAACCAGAAACCTGAGGAGCATCACCAGGGACATGATGGAATGGGAGAGAAATGAAATCAGAACAGAACAAATTTGTCTGGCCGTAATGTTGCCTTAGCTTGATATCTGAGGTGTCCTATGCTTAATCTTGGTTGGATAGAATTGCTTGTAATATTAGGCGTTTTCCTCCTGCTTTTTGGAGCCAAACGCATTCCCGAGATCGCCCGTGCGCTGGGAAGCTCCGCTCATGCCTTCAAGTCAGGGCTGCGGGAAAATGACGATGAGATCGGGGGCGAGAAGCATCCCGAAAAAACCCCTGCGGAATGATCACTCCTTCGGACAGGTCGGGAGCGCTCGAGAGCGTTCTGTTGGTAGACGACGATGCATCGGGAAGAATCGTGCTGGGCATCTCGCTGCGGCAGGCCGGCTACCGCGTGCGATCATCCGGCGACGGCCAGGAGGCGCTCAAAATACTCAGGAGAGAAGCCTTTAATTGGCTTATTACAGATGCCCGAATGGAGCCTATGAACGGGTTTGCTTTAAGCATCGCTGCCAGCAAGGTGCAGCCGGAACTGCGCATCATCATGATAAGCGGCCTTTGCTCGGCGGAAAACATGAACGGCTACCCGATCGAAAGATTTTTCCCCAAACCGATCGCTGTAGACCAACTGCTGAATTCTATGCATGGCCTAAAATGACCGAAAAGACGCAATGGGTTCGAGATATGTGGATGGACTGGCGGCTGCCGCTGACTGTCGGCGCCGTCATCGTTCTCATTTTTGGAGGCTACGAATTTATCGAGCGCGCCTGGTTGCATCAGGCGGACCCAAACACCCTGCATACGCTCCATATTTTCCGAGGAATAGGCGCGACGATCATCGCATCGACCTCGGTGATTCTTCTGATCAATCGCCGTTTCGATCGGCTCATGCTGCGCGGAATCGGAGCAGCGCTCGCCTCCGGCGGCATCACGGATCAGGTCGAGTGGTTCATTAATCTGCGCTGGATCGCGGCGTCCGTGGCCGCCGTGGCGGTTTTTGCCTCTCAACACATCCTACACCTGCTGCCCGGTGAAGTGACCCTGCAGCTTTGGCTCGGGATCGCCACATTGTGGCTTCTTAACGTCGTCTTCAGCCGGTTGCGCAGGGAGTTCGGCAATATGCGTTCCTATTTATTGTGGCTCATCACGACGGATCTCCTCATCCTTACCTATCTCCTTCACTTTTCAGGGGGACTCGAGAATCCGCTCTTCATTCTCTATACATTCCACGTAATCATCGCCGGTATTCTCCTCTCCGCTACGGATGCCTACTTGGTCTCGTCGCTTGTCGCGGCGCTATTTCTTTTGCTGGCCTTCGGCGAGTATTCCGAAAAGGCGTCTCACTATACCCTATCCCTCTTCCCCCATTTCTTCCAAGCCCAGGGGACCGAACATGCTTCCCACCAGCTTCCATTCGTAGTAACAGTATCCGGGACATTCCTCGTCCTTATCGGCGGAACCACTTTCTTCACCACGGCGATCATGCAGCGACTGCGAGAGAGCCACCGGCACCTGCTGCAAACCGAAAGGCTCAGCTCCTTAGGGCAATTGACCACCTACATCGCTCATGAAGTTAATAATCCCATTGGAATCATCTCGACTCGCATCAAGCTCGCCAGGTCGAATCGACCCGAATGCTCCTCTCCCCAGTTTCTGCAAGAGACGCTTGAAATAGTGGATCGCCAGGCGGACCGCGTGGGGGCCGTGGTCCAGAGCCTGCTTAATCTCTCGAAACCTCAGCTGCAGCCGAAATCTCCGGTGGACCTCAACGAACCCTTGTCAGAGGCGCTTTATCTGGCTTCGGGCCGCCTTTCCGGTGCGGGCGTGGCCCTGCAACAAAACCTGGCGGACTCGCTTCCAAAAGTTTCGGCCCGGCATAACGACTTGGTCCATGGCTTTCTCAACATCATCAACAATGCCGTCGATGCCATGCCGCGCGGAGGACTCCTGAAGATCGAGACCGGACTGTCCGATGGCTGGATTCATGCCGACATCGCCGACACCGGCGCCGGCATGGCGGCCGAGAATTTGGAAAAAATCTTCGATCCATTTTACACGACGAAGAAATCGGGAACGGGCTTGGGGCTGCCCATCAGCCTGGCCCTGATCAAATCGTTGGGCGGAGAAATCAAGGTCGGCAGTTCACTTGGGCAGGGAAGCCGGTTTACAATCCGTCTGCCCGTTTCTTCGGCAGGATGATGGCATGAACCAAAAAGTCCTGATCGTAGACGACGAACCCGATATGCTCTCGACTTGCAAAGCCGCTCTTTCCGGCGAGGGTTGCCGTATTACCCTCGAGCAACAAGCGCATGCCGCATAGAAGAAACTTAAATCCGAAAGCTTTGATTTGGTCGTTGCTGACATCAAGATGCCCGGCTTAAGCGGCATAGAGCTTCTCAAGACCGCCAAGACCCTCGATCCCGCCCTGCCCGTCATCTTGATTACGGCGTTCCCGGAGTTCGATCTGGCTTTAGAAGCTCTGCGAGCCGGGGCGAAAGATTTTCTCGTCAAGCCGTTTCACCCCGATGATTTTACCTCGAGAGTTCATCGCGCCCTAGAGGAGGTTCGCTTAAAAGATGAGAACAAAATATTGGCGCGGCACATAGGCAAAGAGTACATGCCCACAGAAATCGTGGGGCAGACGCCCGAGATACTCAAGCTTATCGGGCTGGTGGACAAAGTTGCCCCAACGCCGGCCGATGTTCTGATTTTGGGCGAGTCGGGCACCGGCAAGGAGTTGATCGCCAGAAGGCTGCACGTCAAATCCGGCAGACGCGGCCATTTCGTGCCTGTCGATTGCGGCGCAATTCCCGAAAACTTGCTGGAGAATGAGTTCTTCGGGCATGAACGAGGAGCGTATACGGACGCTTCGCGGGCCGCTCCGGGACTCATGGAGCTTGCCGATGGAGGCACATTCTTTCTGGACGAAATTTGCGAACTTCCCGGTTCACTCCAAGCCAAGCTCTTGCGAGCCCTGCAAGAGAGACAGATACGCCGAGTCGGTGGTACGGACATCCGTTCCGTTGATATTCGTATCGTGGCGGCTACGAACAGAGACCCGCAGCAGGAAGTGAAGGCGGGACGATTTCGCGAGGATCTTTACTACCGGCTCAATGTCATCAACATCAACTTGCCACCTTTGCGGGAGAGGATCGAGGATGTCCCGCTTTTAGCCCGTCATTACCTGCCTCGCATCTGCAAAGAGATGAACAAACCTCCTCTTGGCCTGGATGAATCGGCGGCCGAGATGTTGATGCATTATCAATGGCCCGGGAACATACGCGAGCTCCAGAACGTTCTCAAGACCTCCGTCGTACTCTGCTCGGAAGAGGCGCTGACGGCGTCGGATTTGCCGGAACTGTTGGTGGCCGACTCGAACGGGCACTGCGATCATGCCTTCACGGCGAACAAGAAAAAGCACGTCGAATCGTTTGAGAAAGGCTTCTTCGAATCGTTGTTGAAACACCATAAGGGCAATGTCCGAGCCGCCGTGGATGAAGCGGGCATACCAGCCAGCAGCTTCTACTGGTACCTCAAAAAATATCAACTCAATCCACAGTCCTTCCGCGGCTGATTTTCCAACACATTAGAAAGGTTTTCCAAGAGTTTGGAATTAGTCCTTCCGATTCCTGCCTAAATTCGTCCCGCAGCCGGCTTCTCGTGGCCAAAACGTTGCCCAATTGGTTTTAAGCAAAGTCTCTAATGGTGCGAGTCTGGATAGGAGGAAAATACATGCCGAGGATGAGAAGAGGACCGATCATCGTGGGCTTGGCCCTGGCAGCGTTGTTTAGCTCTTGGGTCGTGCCCCCGTTGTATCAGAAGGCGTTGCATCTGTGTCCGGTCAGGCCGGGACACATGCCGGTCGCGCAAGCCGTCCCGCCGTATGCGCGGAAATATGGGATCAGCTGTTCCCAGTGCCACACCGCCTTTCCGGCGTTGAATGACTACGGACGAGAGTTCAAGCTCAACGGCTATGTCCGCGAGCGGGAAAAAAAGGAAGGCGTCCTGGAAACCAAAGACGGTTTATGGACGGAGAAATCCTTCCCTTGGGGGGCCGTAGTCAAGTCCCGGCCCTATGACAAAAAACAGACCGACCGGGAATTCAAGCTTAGGCCGTTGCACGAGCTCGAACTTTTCGTCGCGGGCGGGGATGCTGCCAGGAAGTATTCTTACTTCATGGAGGTGGAATCCGAGGATGAGAACGGCTACTCGCCGAAATTCGGCGAGCTGCAACTTGGCTACCATCCCTCGCGCTACGCCAACATCCTTCTGGCCAATCGTTCCTTCTTCGCCATGGACCCCTACCAAACCCTGGCCAATATGGGCCAGTTGACCGTATCGAAACGGCAGGTGTTCACCAAGGGGCAAGCCTCGAGTGCGTTGGACGACATGAAGCAAGCCATTGCGGTATTCGGAGAGGCCAGCAAGGAGGGGATAGGCTCCCTATACTATGCGGCCGGAGTTTCCGCTGACATGAATGAGAGCGGCGCCGGCGACAAGGGCGCGGGAGACAAAGAGGGCGAGGGACCCAAGGACCTCTCCTTCCGCCTGGCTTACGACTGCCTCAAGGGCGGCATGCTTGGCACATTCGCCAGCTTCGGTCATGAAGGCGGCGGAGCCGTGGATAAGATCAAGTACTCGAGGGTTGGCGTCGACGCCCTTGCAGAGCTCGCCGGCCTGACGGCCCGCACTGCCTTGGTCTACTCGTTCGATAAGAATCTGTCTACAAACGACAGAGAAAATAATCGAGGCGCGTATGCCGAGCTGTTCTATGCCTTCAAGAAGGATGATCGGCCCATTTGGGTGCCACTCATCCGGCAGGACTGGTATCAGACCAATGATGGAAGGCGGCAGTTCGCAAGTCTCACGGCCCAATTATCGCATTACTTCTTGGAAAACGTGAGAACATTCGTCGAGTACACGGCGGATACCGTGCAAACCGGCGCGCCGGGGACAGCTCGTCCCGGAAAGAATCACCGCTGGCTGGCGCAATTGGAGTTGGGATTCTAGACGGGCTATACATTTTACGGGGAAACCCGTAAAGGCCGGTGCGGTGCGGCAGGTGCGCGAGGGCTTCCGAGCTTCTTCAACTCGCCGACCTCCTTACCCGCATCCCTATCTCCATAAGGAGAGAAGTCCGCATAAAGCGGAGCCGGCCATGAATTTGAAGGAAACTATGAGCGACGCGGCGACAGAGGTTTTAGATGGTTTGACGCAGGCCGTCTGGGATGTCTGCGCCCGACCTCGGGCCATTCCACGCATGGGTGTCGGGGAAAGAAACGTCATTAAGTACGTGCTTAGGGATATCCTTGAAAAATTTGTGGCGCGCCGCGATGCAATATCGAACTCTGAAGAGTTCACTGATGCCGTGACAGATGCGATCTTCGAAGAAGTCCTCAACGGATTCCAGTCCGTGTCTTCCGATCGCCCCATCAAAGAGCGCCTAGCGCAAGCGATCCGGGGGACTATTCGCGTCTATCTCCGTCGAAATGATGCGCACGGAACAATTGGGCGACGGTATCGTTCGTCTCTTGATCCGTTGGGATGCTCGAAAGAATTGGCCGCCGCGCCGATAGGGTAATGGGATGGAACGATACCAACTGCGAATCAAGGCCGACCAGTCGCTGGAAAGCGTTCTCGATGAATTGGTGGAAGCCGTTTGGCATGCGATACCGACAGAAGTGGGCCTCAAGGAAAACGAAAAGGTATCGCTAAGAACCGGACTTAAGAAGGTATTTTCGCGCTTCATCGTCCGCTACGACACCTGCGGCCTTCAATCCATCTGCGAGGAGGCCCTCGTGCCGTCCGAGTGGAACCATGTCCCCAAGCCCGAGTTGTGGCCAAGGCATCCCTGGCAGTCGGAAGAGATCAAGCGTCTGGTGCTGACTGTTGAGAAGAGGCTCGAGGAGTTCGTCAACGCGCTAGAAGCTGAAATATTTAAGGATGTCTTCGCCACGCCGGCGCGCGCTCCTCTGGCAAGGGAATTGCGTACGCAGTTGGGCGAAGCCATCCAAAAGAGCATCGGGCCGTACCTTTATCGAAGCGTGGTCTGCGGCATGTCTGAATTATGCAAAGAGGCGACCCAAGTCGATCCATGGAAACAATAGGGAGGCTGATCATGAGAAAAAGAAAGTGGCAGGCATTGGCGGCGGCAGTCATTCTTCCCGCGCTGATGATTTCCGGGCTTGCGGCCCAGAAGAAAGCGGGACATGAGGGGCATGGGGATGAGGAAAAGACCTTCCCATACGATAACGGCCCCGACACGATTGATGTCTCGACATATCCAACAGAACACCAGGCGAACTACAAGATATTCGTCAAAAAATGCGCCAAATGCCATACCCTGGCAAGGCCGATCAACGCCCCTTACTCCTCGTCGAAAGAATGGGGCGACTACATCGAAAAAATGAAGAAAAAGAAGCGTTCGGGCCTGGATGCCAAGAGCGCCGATAAGATATTGAAATTCCTGATCTATGATTCTTCCGTACGCAAGAAGGGAGCGCCGGAAAAGAAAGCCGAGTCGGCAGAGAAGGCCGAATCAGAAAAGAAGGCCCAATAGGATCGGGCGACCACGGTCCGGGTGAGCATCTGTGAAGGATATGGGATCATTGAAGTTGGTCGGACTCGTGGCGGCGACATGGGTAGGCCTCATAGGCTTCTATGTCTTTCTCGCTTATCGGGCGCGGCTTTGGAGTCCGCTATGGGCCATTTCGCCCACGACCAAGGTCTTCGCGATAACACCAATGGGACCGGCCAAGGAAGAGGGTTCATTGGCGGTCGCCCGAGGCCGGCTTATCTACCAGTCCTTTCGTTGCGGCGTTTGCCACGGCCCCAATGGGGAGGGTGGGGTCAAAAATCCGAACGCGGACGCAGATCCGGAAGGACTGGTTCCCAATATGCATGACCTTGCCGAATCGTTCACCGTGGCTGATTTAAAGGACAAGATATTGAAAGGAGCGCACACCGCCAAGGCCGATGATGCGGGGCCGGAGCCTCCGATGGACATGCCGGCATGGAGAAAGGATTTGCCCGATGCGGAGATGGATGATTTGGCGAGGTATTTATTCAGCATCAAATCATCCTCGGCCGCGGACGCAGGCCGAAGCGGGGAAGAGAAACAGTCGGAGCCGGACCAAGGGTAGGAGAATATTATGGAGGTGTCTTAAATGGGTATTCATCCACTGACGTTGACGTTATTTGCCGCATTGGCGGCCGTGGGCGGCGCAGTAAGCATGCGTCTGGGCCACCCTCTTGCCGCGATTGTCGGAGTAGCAACGGGTCTGATCGTCTTATTTGCCCTACGCATCGCCCGCCAATGGCAGAAGGCCGTGATACTGCGGCTCGGAAAGTTCCACGCTCTTCGCGGGCCCGGCCTATTTTGCATCGTCCCCGGCCTCGATACCATTCCATATTGGATCGATCTGAGAACCTTCACCTCGTCGTTTGCCGCCGAAAGGACGCTGACCAAGGACAGCGTCCCGGTCGACGTGGACGCGGTGCTGTTCTGGCGCGTTCTCGATCCGGTCAAAGCCGCTCTAGAGGTTGAAAACTACCAGCAGGCGATAGCCTGGTCGTCGCAGACGGCGCTGCGGGACGCGATCGGCGATACCGATCTCGCCAAGATGCTGGTTGGCCGACAGGAAATCGACACCAAGCTCCAGCAAATGATCGAGCACAGAACCGCGGCATGGGGCATACAGGTGTTATCGGTGGAGATCCGCGACGTCAAGATTCCCGAAGCGCTTCAGAACGCCATGTCCATGCAAGCGCAGGCCGAGCGCGAACGCCAGGCCCGCCTGATCCTCGGGGACTCGGAGCTTCAAGTGGCCAACAAGTTCAAGGAGGCGTCGCGGTCCTATGCGGAAAACCCTGTCGCTCTACATCTACGCGCCATGAACATATTGCTGGAAGGCATGCGGCAGAATTCGACGGTCGTCATCGTGCCCTCGAGCGCCGTTGAAACAATGGGCCTAGGAGCTATGTCGGGGTTAACCTCCTTGGCCAAAGAGTTCGCGCGGCCGCAGGCCGGGCAAGGGCCGCATTCCGAGGAGAACAAAACATCTCCCAAATAGGCGAGAGAGCGACAATTGAAAGAGACCATATCCGCGGTTGCCGCTTTACTCTTTATTGTCGGCGTCGCGGTAGGGACGCTGATGTGGGCCTTCCATTTTTGGGGGACTCCCCAGCCCGTTGCTTTTAACCACAAGAAGCATACGGACTTCGGCATCGCCTGCGCCGCTTGCCATGTGGGAGCCAAGGACAGCGCTCATGCCACGATACCGAATGTTCAAACTTGCGCCTTGTGCCATGTGCCGGGCAAGGCGACTCTCAAGACGCCCGCGGACCTTGAAGAATATATCCGCCAACGCCGAGACATCCCCTGGAAGAGGATTTATAAAGCGGCTCCGCATGTCCGGTTTTCGCATAAGCGGCATACGGCGATGGCGGGAATCGACTGCAGAACATGCCACGGAGACATTGCGAGCATAGAAGGCCCGGTGACGCGACAACCCGTTGCACTCAATATGACCAACTGTATGTCTTGCCATAGAAAGGAGCGAATATCGACGAATTGCCTGACATGTCACAGGTGAGGATTCGACAGAACTTAAATGGATTTTGAGATATCACGAAGGAATTTTCTCAAGCTGGGCGGGTTTGTCGGGGCCGCGGCCGCATTGCCGGCAATGGTCAAGGCGAAAATCCTAACGCCCAAGCAGAAGGCGCTGCCGGTGCTGGAAAA